>JALZKJ010000119.1 GCA_030859305.1 Pseudomonadota bacterium
CGTTTCTACTTCATCGAAATGAACACCCGCATCCAGGTCGAGCATCCCGTCACCGAGATGGTCACCGGCATCGATCTGGTGCGCGAACAGTTGCTGATCGCCGCCGGCCACAAACTCTCGATCCAGCAGAGCGACATCGTGCTCGACGGCCACGCGATCGAATGCCGCATCAATGCCGAAGACCCGGACACGTTCATGCCGAGCCCCGGCCTGATCCAGCATTTCCACGCCCCCGGTGGCCCCGGCGTGCGCGTCGACAGCCACATCTATGAAGGCTATCGCGTGCCGCCGAACTACGACTCAATGATCGGCAAGCTGATCGTGCACGGCGCCACCCGCGAGCAGGCGATCTGCCGCATGCGCGTGGCGCTCAGCGAGATGGTCGTCGACGGCATCAAGACCAACATCGCACTGCAGCAACGCATCCTCGCCGACATCGGCTTCCAGCAGGGTGGGCAGAACATCCACTACCTCGAGAAGCGGCTGAAGGAACAGAAGGAAAAGTCGCTGTCGATCGTGTGAGCTTCTGACCCGATCCGATCGATCCGACTCATGCCCTTCCTCGAACTCACCCTGCCCTGCGCCGAAGTACAGCAGTCGCGTTACGAGCACGCGCTCGAAAGCGTCGGCGCTCTCGCGATCACCCTGGCCGACGCGCATGCCGATGCGCCCGACGAGCAGGCGATCTTCGAACCCGGCGTCGGCGAGACGCCAATGTGGGGCGAGCTGGTGCTGACTGCGCTGTTCGACGCCGACACGCCGCAGGCGCTGCTGCTGCACGCATTGAGCGCGGCCGACGCAACGCTCGACTGGTCGCGCGCCGAATTCCGCGAAGTCGCCGACCAGGACTGGGAACGCGCGTGGATGGACCAGTACGAGCCGCTGCAGTTCGGCGCGCGTACCTGGATCGTGCCGTGGAATCACCCGTTGCCCGACGGCGCCGACGCGCCCGACGCGGCGATCGTACGGCTCGACCCCGGGCTGGCGTTCGGTTCCGGCACCCATCCGACCACGGCGCTGTGCCTGCAATGGCTCGATGCGATGGCCAGCCAAGGCGTGTTGCGCGAGGCAACCGTGCTGGATTTCGGTTGCGGTTCCGGCATCCTCGCGCTGGCGGCGCTGAAACTCGGCGCGGTGCGCGCGGTCGGTGTCGACAACGATCCGCAGGCGCTGCTCGCGACCCGCGACAACGCGCAGCGCAACGGGCTCGACGATCGACTGAACGTGCATCTGACCGGGGACGAGCCGGCGGCAGCGACGTATCCGGTCGTGGTCGCCAACATCCTCGCCTCGGCGCTGATCGCGCTGGCCGACACGTTGACCGCGCGCGTCATGCCGGGCGGCCGCATCGCGTTGTCGGGCATCCTTGCCGGGCAGGAGCGCGAAGTGATGGAGCGCTACGCCGAGGCGTTCGATGACCTGCACGCCGAACCATCGGACGACTGGATCCGCGTGACCGGTATACGTCGCCGCGCTTGACCGCAGCGTCCGGGGCGATCGTGGTAGACGGTTCCTCGTTCGGTTGAAACTGCGAACGCGGTCCGATTCTACGTCTCGCTTCGAATCCTGCGCTGCCGCCCGTCCCCGTCGGCACCGTAAACTCGCGGCATGTTCGTACCCTGCCCGCACTGCGGCTTCCTCGTCGCGCTGATCGTGTCCCGCGAGGGGCCGGCGCCGGCATGCCCGCGTTGCCACCAGCCGTTGCAGACGCAATCCAGCGCAGACGACCACGCCGACGACCACGCCGACATGCCCGGCGACATGCCCAGCAAATCGCCCCTCAACCCACCGGAGCGGCAGGTCGATGCAGGCGCCATCGCGGATGCCATCGCCATCGACTCCGCGCCTGCAGGCGCAACCCCGCAGGACACCGGCAATCCGGTGGCCACCGTCGAGCCGACTGCGCCAGCGAATGCCAAGGCAGCCATTGCGGCCACCACTTCACGCACCGCGGGCAGCACGCGCATTAGTCGGCGCACCGGCCCCAGCTTCGCACGCGTGCCAGTCTCCGCAGGTGCGCGCACGTCGCATTGGCCTGCCGTGCTGGCAGTCGTCTTGCTGACCGCGTTGTTGCTGCTGCAACTGCTGCTCGCGCAACGCGCCGAACTGGCCGCCGACGCGCGATGGCGGCCGTGGATCGCCAGCGTGTGCGGCGTATTGGGCTGCACATTGCCGACCTGGCACGAGCCGGACGCATACACCATGCTCGATCGCAGCGTGCAGCCCCCGCCTGGCAGGAACGGTGTGCTGAACGTCAGCGCGAGCTTCCGCAACGATGCACGCTGGCCGCAGGCATGGCCGACCTTGCTGCTGAGCCTGTCGGATGTCGATGGCCGCCAGGTCGCGGGTCGCGCATTCACCCCCGTCGAGTACCACGCGCCATCGCAGAAGGGTGAGCTGCTCGCACCTGGGCAGAGCGCGAGCGTGCGGTTCGAGGTGATCGAGCCGGCGCCGCGCATCGTCGCGTTCACGTTTGATTTTCGCTGAATGCGCGCTTCGCGGTGTTCCTCGTGAGCTTCGCAGGCTAGACTCCGACCTCCCGTCAGCGCGCCACACTCTTTCGCCATGACGGTCGAGTCATTCCGGGGGGAATCGTTTTGAACGCCGCAGCCGATCGCCATGAAACCGCCCGTCCGGGACCCCGCGTGCCGCTGCGCGACCACGTCTCGACATCGATCCGCCGTTACCTCGGCGATCTCAATGGCAGCGGCAGCGACAACCTCTACGAGATCGCGCTGCGCGAACTGGAAATCCCGTTGTTCGCCGAAGTACTCGAACACTGCGACGGCAACCAGAGCCGCGCCGCGGCGATGCTCGGCATCCACCGCGCGACGCTGCGCAAGAAGCTGCGCGAGTACGGGCTGGGCTGAGGCGGCGGGGTTGATGCGGCGGGGTTGATGCGAATTTCCCGTAGGAGCGCCCCATGGGCGCGAGCTTCCGCGCAACATCCACCGCTCGCGCCCATGGGCGCTCCTACGGGGGCGTGGTCGGGCGCCTATAATTCGCGCCTCCGGCAGCCTCCCTTCTTTCGATGACCACTGACTTCCTGTCCTCCGCGCCGGTGAAACTCCGCCGTGCCCTGCTGTCGGTGTCCGACAAGACCGGCCTGATCGAACTCGCGCAGGCGCTGGCACGGTACGGCGTCGAGCTGCTGTCCACCGGCGGCACCGCCCAGGCGATCCGCGATGCCGGGCTGGCGGTGAAGGATGTCAGCGAGGTCACCGGCTTCCCGGAAATGATGGACGGACGGGTCAAGACCCTGCACCCGCTGGTGCACGGCGGCCTGCTCGGTCGCGCCGGCGTTGATGACGCGGTGATGGCGCAGCACGGCATCGGCGCGATCGACCTGCTGGTGCTGAACCTGTACCCGTTCGAGCGCGTGTCGGCCGATCCGGCTTCGACCATGCAGGACATCGTCGAGAACATCGACATCGGCGGCCCGGCGATGTTGCGGTCCGCGGCGAAGAACTTCGCCCGCGTCGCGGTCGCGGTCGAACCGAAGCAGTACGCGTCGCTGGTCAAGGAGCTTGATCACAACGATGGTGTGTTGTCGGCCAAGACCCGCTTCAATCTGGCGGTCGCCGCATTCAACCGTGTCGCGTTCTACGACGCGTGCATCAGCAACTACCTGTCCTCAGTGCAGGACGACGGCGCGCGCGCCCTGTTCCCCGCCCAGAACAACAGCAACTTCGTAAAAGTCATGGACCTGCGCTACGGCGAGAACCCGCACCAGCAGGGCGCGTTCTACCGCGACCTGTGGCCGGTGCCCGGCACGCTGGCGACGTTCAAACAGCTGCAGGGCAAGGAGCTGAGTTTCAACAACCTCGCCGACGCCGATGCGGCCTGGGAGTGCGTGCGCCAGTTCGAACGCCCGGCCTGCGTGATCGTCAAGCACGCCAACCCCTGCGGCGTGGCCGAGGGCGTGGCCTGCGGCGATGCCTACGAGCTGGCCTACGCGACCGATCCGACCTCGGCGTTCGGCGGCATCATCGCGTTCAACACGAAGCTGGATGCGGCGACGGCGAAAGCCATCCTCGACCGCCAGTTCGTCGAGGTGCTGATCGCGCCGGATTTCGATGACGCCGTGCTCGCCTACGCGAAAAAGAAGGCCAACGTGCGCGTGCTGCAGATCCCGCACGGCGACGGCCGCAACAACTTCGATGTCAAACGCGTCGGCTCCGGCCTGCTGATGCAGACCAGCGACATCCGCGAGGTCAGCCGCGACGAGTTGAAGGTGGTCACGCAGCGCGCGCCGAGCGAGGCCGAACTGAACGACCTGCTGTTCGCCTGGCGGATCGCCAAATACGTCAAGTCCAACGCCATCGTGTATGCCCGCGACCACCGCAGCATCGGCATCGGCGCCGGCCAGATGAGCCGCGTGGTCAGCGCCAGGATCGCCGCGCTCAAGGCCGAGGAAGCCGGCCTCACCGTGCCTGGCTCGGTAATGGCGAGCGACGCGTTCTTCCCGTTCCGGGACGGCATCGATGCCGCGGCGAGCACCGGCATCAAGGCAGTGATCCAGCCGGGCGGCTCGATGCGCGACAACGAAGTCATCGCCGCCGCCGACGAACACGGCCTGGCGATGGTGTTCACCGGCGTGCGCCACTTCCGCCATTGAGCGCAGGGCGGAACCGCCGCAGGCGATACCGCCAAGCCACCGCGAGTAATCCACCCCGCGAGCAAGCCACCCCGCGAGCAATCCATCCGGCGGAATCCGCTGCGCGGGTTCCGCCCTACGCCCGCTCCTTCCAGATCTCGCGATCGATACCGTCGCCCAGCTCCGGATAATCCGCCGCATGGAACGTCGGCGATTTGCCTTCGTCCAGCTGGCGGTCGTAATCGCGGGTCAGTTTCACCACAACGCCGGACAGGCCCAGCAACGCGAACAGGTTGAGCGTCGCCATCATCGCCATAGCCGCATCGGCCGCGCTCCACACCAGCGCCACCTGCGAGTACACACCCCACACGATCACGCCGAGCGCGGCGACCCGCAGCAGGAACAGGCCAACCCGTCCGCCGCCCAGGTACAGCAACGCACTCTCGGCGTACGAGTAGTTGCCCAGGATGGTGGTGAAGGCGAAGAAGAACAGCGCGATCGCGAGGAAGATCGTGCCCCAGTCGCCGAAAAACACCGTCAGCGCGTTCTGAGTGATTACCACGCCATTGCCGCCTTCGCCGAGCACGCCCGACAGCAGGATCACCAGGCCGGTCGCGGTGCAGATCACCAAGGTGTCGATGAACACGCCCAGCGACTGCACCAGGCCCTGACTGGCCGGGTGATGCGGCACCGGCGTCGCCGCGGCGGCGATGTTGGGCGCGCTGCCCATGCCGGCCTCGTTGGAATACAGCCCGCGCTTGACGCCGTTGAGCAATGCCGCCGTGAGACCGCCGACCACGCCACCGACCGCGGGCTCAAGCCCGAACGCACTGCGCACCACCAGCGCGAGCGCTGCCGGCACCTCCGACAGGTTGGTTGCAATCACGTACAGCGCCAGCCCCAGATAGGCCACCGCCATCACCGGCACCACCACGCCGGCGACCCGCGCCACCGAGCGCAGCCCGCCGAAGATGATCACCGCCGTCAGCAGCACCAGTCCGCTGGCGATCTGCGCGTTGCTGAAACCGAACGCGGCGGTCAGCGATTGCGCGATCGCGTTGGCGTGCACGCTGCTGAAGATCAGCCCGTAGGAAAACACCAGGCAGACCGAGAACGCCACGCCGAGCCACGGCATCTTCAGCCCTTTCGACATGTAATAGCCGGGACCGCCGCGGTACTGGCCGTTCTCGTCGCGCACCTTGTACAACTGCGCCAGCGTGCTCTCGGCGTACGCCGTGGCCATGCCAAGCGCGGCCACGCACCACATCCAGAACAACGCGCCCGGCCCGCCCAGGCTCATCGCGATCGCCACGCCGGCCAGGTTGCCGGTACCCACCCGCGACGCCAGGCTGGTGGACAGCGCCTGGAACGGCGAGATGCCCGCGCTGTCGCCGGCGGTGCCGCGCCCGATCACCTTCAGCATGTGCGGGAAACGCCGCACCTGCAGCAAGCGCAGGCGGAAGGTGAAGAACAGCCCGACCGCGAGCAGGCCGTACACCAGCACGTAATCCCACAGCACCCGATTGATCAGGCCGATCACCGGCGTCAGCAGCGCCTCGATGCTGGTGAGTACAAACTCCATCGCTACGTTACCTTCGGTTTTCCAGCGCGTGATCGTAACAGCCGGCCCGCGGTGCCTCGTGGCTCCCGTAAAATCCCCGACACCCCGTAGGAGCGGCCCATGGC
>JALZKJ010000011.1 GCA_030859305.1 Pseudomonadota bacterium
ATCCAGAACGCCAGCGAATTCGCCGAGGCCGGCATCCCCTTCATCTTCGATCCCGGCCAGGCGATGCCGCTGTTCAACGGCGCCGAGCTGCGCCACTTCATCGAACATGCCGCCTACGTCACCGTCAACGACTACGAATCCAACCTGCTGCAGGAACGCACCGGCTGGGGCGAGAAAGACATCCTGCAGCGGGTCAAGGCCTACATCACCACCCGCGGCCCACTCGGCTCGCTGATCCACACCGCCGAGAAAACCTATGACATCCCGCCGGCGCACGAGCGCCGCGTCACCGATCCCACCGGCTGCGGCGACGCGTTCCGCGCCGGCCTGATCTTCGGCATCGAGAAGGGCTACGACTGGCTGACGATCGGCCGCATGGGCAACCTGATGGGCGCACTCAAGGTCGAGCACCCGGGGATCCAGAACCAGCGCTTCGACTACCGCGGATTCGCCGAGCAGTTCCGCCAGCAGTTCGGCTACGCACTCTGAAGTTAAGGTCGTCGCTGATGTGGCGATTACTTTCGGGCGACCCTGTTCCTGCAGGAGCAGCCCTGGCCGCAAGCACTCCCTACGCCGCTACCGCAGGCAGTCCGTCGGAAGACCACAACAGAGGCCACCTGACAAGCGCCGGCCAGACAATGGCCCGCGCAATCAGTTCCACCCCGGCAACCTGGTTTCATCCAGCCCGCCCACCTCGAACACCGCCGTGCGCGTGCCGCCGGCCTTGACCGGGAACTCGATCGCGATCACCTCCGCGTCTTTCGCCAGCCGCCACAGCGCGCGCTCGTCCTTGATGAACATCGCGATCGCCTCGTCGGTTTTCGGGCGGCTCGCCGCCATCGCTTTCGCTGCCGCGTCGTCGACCGCGACCTGCACCCGGCAGCCGCCGTAGCAGTCGAAATCACCGGCTTCCAGCACCAGGTAACTGCTGCGGCCCCAGCCGGGATGATCGCGGAAGATCAGTCGCACCACCTTGGCACCGCTGCCGTCGACATCGACGCGGTCGCGGGCCTGGACTGCCGCGGAGCGTTGCTCGCCGCCGTCGACCGCCTGGGTCTGGTAACTCCACAGCGCGGCCACGCGACGCGCCTCGGCGGCGGCGACCGCCTTGGCCTTGACCTCGCCGTGCTGCGCACCGACCCGTGCGGCGGCGGCGCTGTCGGGGTATTCGGCGATCAGCACGTCGCCATGCGCGCCGGCCAGTGACCAATTGCGCTGCGCGATCGCCTGGTCGAATTCCGCCGCCATTGCTTCGGCGGCACGTTCGTCGGCCGCGGCCCGTGCGGCGCGCGCCACCTGCGGGTCGGGTGCCGGTGCGCATGCGCTCCCCGCGAGCGTCGCGGCCAGCAGCACACCGGTCGAGAGATGCACGATCGACAGAGGCATGTCTGTCAGGGGCATGTTTGTCGGAGGGATATTTGTGCTCATGTTCCAGCCCTCATGGCAGGCGCCGCATTCAATTCGTCGTGGGCGCCGGCTTCGCCGGGCCTGCCTTGGCCTCGGCAATCACCGACTCCACCGAGCCGGTGGTGATCGGGTGATAGCCCGGCCGAGCCCTGGCGAACGTCGTCTCGGCCAGTGCCAGGCCTTGCGGCGTTTTCACCAGCGCCTCGTAGGTCGGCATGATCAACTTGCGCCGGCCGATCTCCTGCAGGAACGCGACGATCGCCGCGTTCGCCTGCGTGTAGCCGCTGCGCACCGCCAGCGGGTACCAGCGCTGGGCGAGTTCGCCGTTGGGCGTGCCGGTGAACTTGTATGCGGCATCCAGCGCGGCAAGCTGTCCGGTGTTCAACGTCTGCGGCATGCCTTCGAGGAAGTGCACCCACTCCTGCGTGGTCCATTGCGAGGTCAGCGACTGTGCCGGCAACGTGCCGGCACCGAGCCATGCGGCGCGCGCGGCATCGACCGCATCGAAACGCGGCGACAGCGTCTGCGGCGCGTTGGCGGGCACACCCGGTTCGTAGATCCATTCCTGCAGCTCGGCTTCGCTGACCTTGCCCGGGTACTTCGCCAGCAGGTGGGTCTTGGCGTAGTCGACGAAAGTTACGGTGTCGATGCTCTGGAACGCGAAGTGGTCGAAGTAGCCGCGCAGGAACGCATCGAAGTTCTCGCGGCCGAAGCGCTGCTCCAGAAATTCAAGGAACCACGCGCCCTTGGTGTAGACCGTCGCGCTGGACGCGCCATCGGGGTCGCTCAGCGCGCCCGGCTTCAGTGCCAGCGCCTGCAGCTGCGGTGAGACCGTCTTGTATTCCGCGCGCAGTTCATTGCGCGAGATCACGCTCTCCATGTCGGCGCGCGGCTTGCCGTAGAGCTGCTCGACGATGCGGTTCTCGACATAGCTGGTGAAGCCCTCGTTGAGCCAGGCGTCGTTGGAGTTGGAGAACGTCACCAGGTTGCCCGACCAGCTGTGCGCGAGCTCGTGGGCGATCAGCGACACCAGCGACTGGTCGCCGACGATCACCGTCGGGGTGATGAACGACAGGCGCGGGTTCTCCATGCCGCCGTACGGGAACGACGGCGGCAGCACCAGCATGTCGTAACGCTCCCACCGGTACGGGCCGTAGAGCTTCTCGGTGACCTCGATCATCTTCTCGGTGTCGGCGAACTCGGCCACCGACCTGTCGACCGCGCCCGGCTCGGCCCACACGCCGCTGCGCGCGGAGATCGGCTTGAACACCAGGTCGCCGGCGGCGATCGCCAGCAGGTACGACGGGATCGGCTGCGGCATAGCGAAGTTGTAGACGCCGTCACGCTCGGCGGCGGGGTCGTTGTCGGCGCTCATCAGCACCATCGCCTCCGCAGGCGAGGTCACGTTGGCGGTGTAGGTGAAACGCACCTGCGGGGTGTCCTGCAGCGGCACCCATGAGCGCGCGTGGATCTGCTGCGACTGGCTGAACATGAAGGGCGTCTGCCCGCCCTCGGTCATCGCCGGCGTGAGCCACTGCAGGCCGGACGCCTCGGGCGAGGTCTTGTAGCTCACGCGGATGCGCGGGCTGCGTTGCGGCGCCTCGATCGTGAGCTTGCTGCCCAGCGTGTCATCGGCGTCGGCCAACGTGTGCGCAAGGTCGACCCACTTGCCGTCCTCGCGTTCGCCGACCACCTTGTCGATCGTCAGCGCGCGGGTGTCGAGCACCAGCTGGGTCGCGGCCGGATCGACCCAGTCCAGCGTATAGGTCGCGCTGCCGGCGAGCTGCCGGTTGTCGAAATCGACATCCAGCATCAGCGCGATGTCCTTGATGCGGACCTTGTCGGGTTCGGCATAGGAGTACTCGTCGCGCACGGCTGTGGCTTGCGCGGCCGGCTCGCTGCCAGGGGTGGCCGCCGCCGGTGCAGGCGCCGGGCGCGAACAGCCCAGCGTGGACGCGGCGGCCAGGCACAGCATCAGGATCGGAAGTCGCATCGGCAAGGCCTTCATGGAACAGGAACCCTGGAGTTTACCTAAGCCGGCGCCGCTGCCGCGTGCCCCCACTTTCGGCACGTACGCTCGTGCCTGTGAGCGTTCATGCTCCGCTCCCATGCGAATCCTGTCCCTTGCCGCCGCGCTGCTGCTCGCGACCGCCGCCGCGGCTGCCCCCGCAGCCGAACCCCTGCAGATCCCGCGGCTCGATGCTGAATTCGTCATCGACGGCCGCCTCGACGAGCCCGCCTGGGCCGGCGCGGCGATGGTCGATCTGGCCTACGAGAGCCAGCCCGGAGACAACCTGCCGGCGGCGGTGAAGACCACCGCGTGGATTGCCTACACCCAGGATGCGCTGCTGCTGGCATTCCGCGCGGAGGACCCGGATCCGGCGAAGATCCGTGCGTTCCTGCGCGATCGCGATGCGCTGTACAGCGACGACTTCGTCGGCGTGCTGCTCGACACCTTTGACGACCAGCGCCGCGCCTATCAGTTCTTCGTCAACCCGCTGGGCGTGCAGGCCGACCTGATCAAGGAGGAAGCCACAGGGCGCGAGGACGATTCGTGGGACGGCCTGTGGACCAGCGCGGCCCACATCACTGACAGCGGTTACGAGGTCGAGATGCGGATCCCGTTTGCCACCCTGCGCTTCAAGGACACCGACGACGTCCGCCGCTGGGGCGCGAGCTTCCTGCGCGTGCGCCCGCGCGAACACCGCTTCATCTACGCCAACCAGCGGGTCGAACGCGGCAACCGCTGCTATCTGTGCACCTTCGACAAACTGGAGGGTTTCGTTGGCATCAGGCAGGGCCGCAACCTGGAGATCACCCCGACGCTGACCGTGATCCATGCCGAGCGGCGCGATGCACCGCGAGCGCCGTGGCAGGGCAGCGGCACCGATATCGAGCCGGGCCTGGACGTGTCGTGGGCGCCGAGTCCGAACTTCACCTTGAATGGCACGCTCAACCCCGATTTCTCCCAGGTCGAATCCGACCAGGCGCAACTGGACCTCAACACCAGCTTCGCGCTGTTCTTTCCGGAAAAACGGCCGTTCTTCCTCGAGGGCGCGGATTACTTCAACACGCCGCTGAGCGTGCTCTACACGCGTCAGATCGCCGATCCCGACGCCGGCCTGCGCATCACCGGGCGCAACGGCAAGCAGGCCTACGGCGCGATCGTCGCCCGCGACGCGGTGAGCCAACTGCTGGTGCCCGGCGTGCTGGGTTCCAGCTTCCGCTTCCTCGACCAGGAAGCCGACGTGCTGGTCGGGCGCTACCGTTACGACCTCAGCAAGAGCACCACGCTCGGTGCGATCACCACCTGGCGCGGCGGCGACGACTACAGCAATGCACTTGCCGGCGTCGACGGCCGCTGGCAGCAGGGCATCCACACCCTGCGCGGGCAGTGGCTGGGCAGCGACTCCCGCTATCCAGACCGCCTCGGTCTGGCCGATACCGCGCCACAGGGCGCTGCGTTCTTCACCCACTACAACATCGGCAAACGCAACTGGAACGCCAACCTGGAGCACACGCGGATCGACCCGGGCTTCCGCGCCGACCTGGGTTTCATCAGCCAGGTCGGCTTCCAGCGATCGCTGATCGGCGGCGGTCGCAACTGGTTCGGCAAGGAGGGCGCGAAGATCAGCCGCGTTTCGCTGAGCGGCGACTGGGACATCACCCACCGCCATGACGGCCAGCTGCTGGAGCGCGAACTGGAGGGTTACCTCGGCATCAGCGCCGCGCGCGAAATTCAAGGCCACATCGGCGGCGTCACCCGGGAACGGTTCTGGAACGGGCAGATGTTCGACGAAACGTTCATGACCGCATTTGCGCGGATGACCGCGCTGCCTGGCCTGAGGCTGGGCGCCTTTGTCCGCGTCGGCAGCCAGCTGGACCTTGCCGCCTCGCGCATCGGGCACATCCGTCAGTGGGATCCGTTCGTGACGATGGACATCGGCCGCGGCGTCAATGTCAACCTCAACTACTCCCACCAGCGGCTGCAGCGCGACGGCGGCACCGCGTTCGATGCGCGACTGCTGGACGCGCGGGCCAGTTGGCAGTTCGACCCGAGCCAGCGCCTGCGGCTGTCGGTGCAGGGCAGCGAGGTCGAACGCGACCAAGCCCTGTACGAGCGTGCGGTGAACCGGCGCACGCGCAACGTCGGCGGACAGCTGCTGTACTCGTACAAGCTCAATCCGCGCAGCGCGCTGTATGCCGGCTATTCGCACGGTGCGTTTGCCGACGACCGCGTCGACACCCTGTTCGACAGCAACCGCAGTGTGTTCCTGAAGCTCAGCTACGCGTGGCAACCGCAGTTCTGAACTTCGCGCCTGTCGTCCTGGCGCGCAGACAGGCAGGACGCGGGTTCGTACGCGGCTTGGTGATGCGTGCGCAGCGCGGACCCGTGGGAGCAGCGGCCGCGCCTAGACCTTGTAGCCGGTGTGGATCGCCACGATGCCGGCGTTGAGATTCCTGTAGTCGCAGCGCGCGAAACCGGCGGCGGCCATCATCGCCTTGAGTTCGTCCTGCGGCGGGTGTTTGCGGATGCTCTCGGCCAGATACTGGTAACTGTCGGCATCCTTGGCGAACAGCTTGCCGAGCTTCGGGAGGATGTTGAACGAATGGAAATCGTAGAGCGGCTTGAACCACTCGGACTTTACTTCCGAGAACTCCAGCACCCTTGCCTGTCCGCCGACTTTCAGCACGCGATGCATCTCGCGCAAGGCGGCATCCTTGTCGGTGACGTTGCGCAGGCCGAACGCGATCGTGACCAGGTCGAAACTCGCATCCGGAAACGGCAACGATTCGGCGTTGCACTGCACGTACTCGAACCCGCCAACCTTGCCGTGATCGAGCATGCGGTCGCGGCCGGTGCGCAGCATCGCTGCGTTGATGTCGCCGAGCACGATGCTGCCGGTCTCACCGACACGATCGCGCAGCAGCAGCGCGATGTCGCCGGTGCCGCCGGCGAGGTCGAGCACGCGGTCGCCCCGCTTCACTTGTGCGGTGGCGACGAAATAGCGCTTCCAAACCCGATGGATGCCCATTGACATCAGGTCGTTCATCAGGTCGTAGTTGCCCGCGACCGAGGAGAACACCTCGCCGACCAGCTTCTGTTTCTCGCCGGTTGCAACTTCGCGGAAGCCGAAATGGGTGGTGTCGCGCTTGGACTCGGGCATGTCGTCCTGGGGGTGGCTCATGGCCGCGATTATCGCACTGGTGCCCGCGGCAGGTACGCCACAAGAGAAGGGCCCGCAATGCGGGCCCTCCGGGTCGCGTGTGAAACCGGATTGCTCAGTAATTCACTGACGCGTTGGCCGAGCAACTAGAGGTGCCGGCGTTGCAGACCTTATAGGTGAACGTGCCACTACCACGCACCTTGACCGAGTCGGTGTAGCTGCCGGTATTGCCGATGGCCGACTTGATCTTGCTGTCGTTTCGATAGACGTCCACCGTGACCGCGCCGGCGCTCCAGGTCAGGCCGATCTGCAGCAAGCCCTTGGTGGTGCCGTAGTTGTAAGCGGTGAGGCTGGTCGGGGCCGCCACCGGCACTCCGCCGCCACCGCCGAGCAGCGCCTCGGTGGCATCGAACGTCTGCACCAGGCCGTTGCCGTAGTAGTTGTCGCGGCCGGCCGCACCCCGGTCCAGCGCGGTGGAGTTCATCGCGTCGCGCACCTGCTGGTTGGTCGCCGACGGTTTGGCGCTCCAGATGATCGCGGCTGAGCCCGCAACGTGCGGGGATGCCATCGAGGTGCCGTCCAGATAGGCATAGGCACTGGCGTTGGTCTCGGCTACGGTGCTGACGTTGGCGCTCTGGCCCAACGAACTGGTGACCAGGCCTTGACCGTCTTCCTGGCTAATGCTGATCGCCGGGATGGTCGAGGTGACGCCCGTTCCGAGGGTGCCGGTGAAGCCGCCGGGCACGTTGTTGTAGATCACTGCGGCGACACCACCACCGGCGGTTACGTTTTTCACCTTGTCGGCAAACGAGATATCACCACGCTCGCACAGCACGACCTTGCCGGCCCAGCTGCCGGCGTTGAGGCAACGCCCGCCGTTGACCATGCCGCCGGTGGCGGTGCCCTGCATCGTTCCGGTGATTGCCGAGACGATGAAGCCGGCGCTGCCGACCGTCATCGCCGCATCACGGAACGGGTAGGTGCTGAGCACGCCCACGCCCGGGGCGGCGATCTCGACCTGGCTGTTGAACTGCGAGAAGCTCGCGACGACGTTGTTGCTGTCGGTCGCGGCCGCTGACATCACGCTGCTGTACGACGCGGGATAGCTGAGCGCGCTGGTACCCGCGTTGCCGGCCGCGGCGATGCTGAGCACGCCGTTGCTGTTCAAGCTGTTGAAGGCGTTCTCTTCGGTGACGCTCTTGGTGCTTCCACCCAGGCTCATGTTGATGACCTTGGCGCCCGCGGTGGAGCAGCGGTTGGCGGCATCGGACACGCTGGAGGCGTAGCTGTAGCCACAGCTGGCGCCGTCGAACACCTTGATGATGTGCAGCGATACCTTGCCGGGGCTGACGCCGACGACGCCGGTGGTGTTGTTGACCGCTGCGATCGTGCCGGCGACGTGGGTGCCATGGCCGCAGGTATCGGTGTTCCAGGTCTGGCCAGTGCTGGCATAGCCGGTCATCGCGATGCCGGCAAAATCCTCATGGTCGGCCTTGATGCCCGAATCGATCACGCAGACCTTGATGCCGGTGCCGTCAGCCCCGGTCGCCACGGTCGAGGGCGCCTGGACGCTGTTGATGCCATAGGGTACGACCTGGCCGAGCGGATAGCGCGGTGCGTCCAGTTCGATGTACTCGATGTCGGTACGGTTGCGCAGGCCCTGCAGTGCCTGCGGCGGCAGCGTCACGGCGAACACGCCCTGCTTGTCGAGGCGCAGATGCACCTTGCCGCCGGCGCCGCGCAACGCTGCTTCGACCTGCGCGGACGCGCCGGGCTTGTACTTGACCATGACCCGGTTCGGATCGGGCTGAGCGGCAAACGCCGCACACGACATCGAAAGCGCGAGTGCGGCGCCGAGCGCCACCACGAGTTTGTGCTGCTTCATGTAGTTGTTTTCCTGGAGAGTTTTGTGTGGCCGGCCAGTCGCAGCACGGTGGTCGAGGGGACATCCCTCACCCGCAGCGCCGGCTCCTTCCACGATGCAGCACCCGACTCTATCAGTGAAGCGAACCTGAACGTGTGTGCACCGCACCATTTTTTTTGCGGAAGCGCAACTGCCAGCGGGGCTATTGCGTCGACCCACAATAATGAATAGCGAAAACTGGAGGAAGTAAGGGCTCAGGTCGCGGTCCTGAACAGTTCATCCAGATACTGGTAGACCGTAGCCCCGTCGATGACCGCCTGCCCGTCGCGATCCGGCGCCTCGAAGCTCAGCGTTAAGAGCAGGTGTTCGGGCACGGTGTACAGGCGCCGCGTGCCGATGTTCTCCTGGCGTCGTTGACCATCGTGGCGATCCCGGCGAGGCGCTAGAC
>JALZKJ010000022.1 GCA_030859305.1 Pseudomonadota bacterium
CGCTGTTGTAGCGGCCCAGTGCCAGGGAATGGGCCTCGTCGCCGTCGCGCACCACGAAGTAATCGCTGAAGCCGGCGGCCGCAGCGCGTAGCGCGGCGGCCTCGACCGCCTCACGGTCCGGGAACGGCGGCAGGAACACCCGCCAGGCGCGCGCGGGATTGGCATAAACCTCACGTTCAACCACGCTTATCGTCAGCGGTCGCAGCTGTTGTCGGGCCTGCGCCAATGCGGTGGCATCCGCGAAGGGGCCGAAGCCGATGCACTGCGTCGCCACCAAAGCCGTTGCGGGTACGGTAGTTGCCGCTGAAGCTGCGGCATTCGTCGCACCGACGCTACCGCCCTCGCCCACCAGCTGCAGGCGCGCCAAGCCGGGTGGCAGTGGCTGGGATAAAGGCGCGGCGGGCGGCGCGCGCAACCACCACCAGCCGGCAACTCCCAGGTTGAGCGCGAGCAGCAGGACGATCAGGGCACGGATCAGCATCGGGCGATTCTACGGCCGATTCCTACGGCCGATCCTACGGACAACTCTATTCGCGACGCTAACGTCGGGCGAACCCCGGCCGGCACGCGACCGCCGCTGCGCGACCCATGCGCACACGGCTCATGCGCGCTCGACCCCGGCCCATACCGCCAATCCGTCCAGCACCAGTCCCGGCGACCATTGCGCCGATGGCAACCGCGACCGCAGGGCCTCGCCGCCACCGCCGTGCAGCCGCAGGATCGGAATTTGTCCGAGCTGCCGACCTGCGACTTCCACACTGCGCTCGATCAATGCCAGCGCCGCGCCGTCGCATCCCGAGGCCAGCGCGTCTTCGGTATCGGTTGCGAATTCCTCGAAGCGTCCGCCGAGCACCGGCAACTGCACCGCGCGTGCGTGCAGGGCTTCGCGCATCAGCGTCGGCGACGGGGCGATGCGACCGCCGAGGTGTCGGCCGTCGCGATCGATCAGATCCAGCGTCAGCGCGGTGCCGACGCTGCACACCAGCGTCGGGCCATCGCCGCGTGCGTGCACCGCCAGCAGCGACAGGAACCGGTCGACGCCGAGCTTGTGCGGCTGCGAATAGGCGATGCGCACGCCGGCGCATGCCGATTGGGTGCGCGCCCGCGAGATGCGCCGGCAATGCAGGCCGAGTTGCGTCAGCACGCGCTCGCTGAGGGCAGGCGCGGCGACGCTGGCCAGGTAGGCGACCTCGATGCGGGGCGGCAAAACAGCGGCCAGCGCGTCGGCGACATCCTCTTGGGCGTGTGCGACGGTGAGCGGATCGCCGACGCGCCCGTCGTCAAGCAGCGGCGCGCACTTGAGGCGGGTATTGCCGAGGTCGAACAACCAGGCACTCATGCGGATGTCGCCCGGGCGCGGCGGACGCTGACCTCGCCTGAATGGAACCGGCGTTCCGCCCCATCGGCCAGTCGCACGCGCAGTGCGCCGTCGTCGGCCAGTCCGAGCGCGGTGCCGGTGTGCGATGAGGTGTCGCCTTGCACCGTCACGGCTTGTCCGTCGAGCGCGTCGAACGCGGCGTAGCGCGCCAGGAACGGCGCCAGTCCGGCGTCGTCGAACTGGTCGAGTGCCGGCAGCCAATGATCGAGCAACGCCGCTGCGATGGTGTCGCGGCTTGGCAATGCTGGCGCGGAGGCCATCGACGCCAGGTCGCACCAGGGCTGGTCGATGCGCTCGGCGTAAGCTGCCGGCATGCGCACGTTGAGGCCGAGCCCGACTACCGCGCGCACCGGCCCGGCGTGTTCGCCGCCGCCCTCGACCAGCAAGCCGCCGAGTTTGTGCAGGCCATCGGATTGCATCACCACCAGATCGTTTGGCCATTTCAGCCGTACCGCGTGGTAACCGAGCGTGTGCAACGCCTCGACCGCGGCGATCCCGGCCACCAGGCTCAGCCCGCCCAGCCGCGCCAGCCCACCGGCGAATCCGCGCGCCAGCGACAGATACAGGTGTGCGGCCAGCGGCGATGCCCATGTGCGACCCCGGCGGCCGCGACCGCCGGTCTGGCGTTCGGCCAGCAGCACGCTTGCCCTGCCGTCGTTCCTGCTGCTGCCAGCCGCCGCCGCGCGACGCAGCAGTTCGCTGTTGGTGGAGTCGATCGACCAGGCCACCTCCAGTGCCGCCAGGCGCGCGCGTGTTTTGGACGACAGAGCGGCGCGAATACTATCGGACGACAGCAGCTCGCATGGCTGCGAGAGGGCATAACCACGACCCGGGCGGGCGTCGATGGCAACGCCGGCCTCGCGCAGGCACTCGATCCGCTTCCACACCGCGGCGCGCGTCTGGCCGCTGGCGCGCGCGAGGGTGTCGCCCGTGGCCGATCCTCTGATCAGGTGTTCCAGCAGCGCGCGCTCGTCCATCAGCCGCGCCGACGAAAACGATGCAACCAGCGCGCGCGGGCGAACCGCGATTCGGTGCCGGCGTGCAGCCGGGTGAGGTGGTCGCGGTGAGTGAACACCAGCAGCACCAGTACTGCGCAGGCGAACCACCACCGCGGCGTGCCGGCAGCGCTCCAACCCGCCAGCAGCGGCAGCGCGGCGGCCGCCAGCACCGTGGCCAGACCGACATGGCCGCTGACAATCACCACCAGAAACCACGCCGCCACCAGCACTGGCAGCGCGAACGGCCACAACACCAGCAGCCCGCCGACCAGCGTCGCCGCGCCCTTGCCGCCACGGAAACGGTGCCAGAGCGGCCAGACGTGTCCGAGGATCGCTGCGAATGCCGCCAGGTAGCCGTGCCCGGTGACCGACAGCCCGCTGGCCACAGGCGCGTAACGCAGCGCCAGCCAGGCCGCCAGCGCGCCCTTGGCGACGTCGATCAGCACCACCCCGGCCGCGAACCAGAAACCCCCGGGCTGCGACGTGTTGGCGGCGTCGGCTTTGCCGTCGTCGTGTTCGCGGAGGTCGTGTTCGCCGAGGTCGACTGGGGTGGCGGCAATCCCGCGCCAACGTCCCAGCAGCCGGCCGCCCGACAACGAGCCCAGCAGGTAGGCGACCACGATCAGCAGCCACGACAGCGGCGCGAGGGGCGCCTCAGGCATGGCGGGTGGCGGGGGTGCTGAGCAGTACAGGCATGCGCGAAGTATGCGCGACGACCGGTGGATGTTGTCTTCTGCAGGTAGCGCCATCGCCGATGGCGCGTGAATCCGAACGCCGGCTGGGTATGCAATGAAAAGCTACCCTGGCTGGTGACCTGACCCCGCGCCGAGAGGGGCGGCGTTGTTGCGCTGCGGCAGGGACGCTCCAGCGGCCTGCCTGTAACGGGTTTGGCGTTATAATGCCGGTTCAGCCGGCTGCGCCTGACGGCGTTCCGGCTGCCGGGTTCGATCAGTCGGACTCTGCCCTCGCCGAGGATCACGCCATGTTACGCATCTGCCTGTGCCTGTTGCTCGCTTTCGCCAGCGCATCCGTTGCTGCGCGCGAGGCCAGGTTGAGCAGTCCCGGCAGCAGCGAAAGCTGCGACGAACAAACCAACCCCGCCAACAAGAAACCCGTGCGGACCAGCACCCGCAGCCCGGCACCGCCGCGCGAGACCAAGGTCAAGCCGGGCGTGCACAGCGACACCGCGCCGGACCGCCTGCAGTCGCCGCGTTGGCATAGTTTCCTGCCGGGCATGTTCCGCTAGTCGGAAATCGCGCTTGTTGGATCTGCTGCGGCGCCTGCGGCGCACACCCGAAATCGACTCGAGCCTGTGGCGCGACACCCGCGCCGCCGTGCCGTGGCTGCATGCACTCGATGATGCGCGCGCGGCCCGGCTGGCCGCGCTGAGTGCACGTTTCCTGCAGCTCAAGACCATCAGTCCGGTCGGCGAGCTGACCCTCGACCCGCAACAACGCTGCGCCCTGGCCGCGCTGTGCTGTCTTCCGCTGCTGGAATTCGGCGAGGAAGGCCTGCACGGCTGGTCGCAATTGATCGTCTACCCGGAGGCCTTCCGGGTGAACCGCAGTCACACCGACGCGGCGGGCGTGTTGCACGAATGGCAGGACGAATTGATCGGCGAGGCCTGGGACGCCGGCCCGGTGATCCTCTCCTGGGCCGACGTCGCGTCCGATTGCGCCGACCCGCACGCCGGCTTCTGTGTCGCCGTGCACGAGATCGCCCACAAACTCGACGTGCTCGATGGCGTGCTCGACGGCACGCCGCCATTGCCGCGCGCGTGGCAGCGGGAATGGGCGCGCGATTTCCAGACGGCCTATGACACGCTGGTCGCGCAGGTCGACGCGGGCCGCGAAACCGCGATCGACCCCTATGCCGCCGAGGCGCCGGAGGAGTTCTTCGCGGTGGCCAGCGAGTACCACTTCAGCGATCCGCAACTGCTGCAAAAAGCCATGCCGACGGTAGCCGCGCATCTGACCCGGTTCTACGGACCGTCGCCATTCGCCTGAGTCCTGCGCACCGGTTTTTCGAAGGACGAAGCCTGGCACAACCAGCTCCCGAATCCCTTTTGCTGGCAGCAAGGGAAAGCTACAACCCCGGCGGCAGCTGCACCTCGAAGCGCACGCCGTCGAGCTCCGCCGACGGGCGCACGTCGAGGGTGCCGCGATAACTGCGCACGATGTCCTGCACGATCGCCAGGCCGATGCCGTGGCCCTGCACGCGCTCGTCGCCGCGCACGCCGCGCTGCAGGATCAGGGCGATTTTTTCCTCCGGGATGCCCGGGCCGTCGTCGTCGACCGCCAGCAGCAGGCCGGGCCGGCGGTTGCTGGCAACCTCGTCGGCTTTCACGGTCAACAACACCCGCGAGCGCGCCCACTTGAACGCGTTCTCCAACAGGTTGCCGAGCAGTTCCTGCAGGTCGCCGGGTTCGCCGTGGAACTGCACACCCTCGGCAACCTCGAACTCGCACAGCACGCCTTTGGACGCATACACCTTTTCCAGCCCGCGCACGATCTGCTCGGCGTGCGGCTCGATCGCGATCGGCGCCGAAAACAACGCATGGCCGCCGGAGGCCGCGCGCGCCAGCTGGTACGAGACCAGGTCGTTCATGCGCTGCAGCTGCACGTCGACGTCCTCGCGCAACTCGGTTTCCGGGGCGTTGTCGTCGAGCCGTGCGCGCAGCACCGCCAGCGGCGTCTTCAGGCTGTGGGCGAGGTCGGCCAGGGTGTTGCGCTGGCGGTCGAGGTTCTCGCGCTCACTCTCGACGAAGGCGTTGATGCTCTCGGTCAGCGGTTCCAGCTCACGCGGGTGGCGCTCACTCATGCGCGAGGCGATGCCGCGCTGCACGCGTTTGAGTTCGTCGATCACGCGGCGCAGCGGGCGCAGGCTCCAGCGCAGGATCAATCCCTGCAGCAGCAGCAGGATCAGCCCGGCGCCGCCGAGGTAGCGCCACAGGGATTCGCGGAACACGCCGACCTGGCGACTCAACGCGGTGGTGTCCTCGAGGATGTAGATCGTGTACGGAAACTCGGCGCGCGCGTCGCCAGCGGCGTCCCAGATCATGCCGTAACCGTAGCGATAGGCCTGGCCCATTCCGCCGTCGATCTCGGTGATCGGTAGCGGACCCTCGAAGCGCGCCTGCCCGGCTGCCAGCAAGGCGGCATCGGGGAGCAGCGGCCCCTGCGTCGATGGCGAGGCCCATTGACCGTTCGGAAACACGACTTGGGCGTAGAGACCGCTGCCGGGACGTTCGAAGCGCGGGTCCGGTGTGGTGTAAGGCGGGATGAAGGCGCCGTCGCGGGCGAAATCGCTGTCTGCATACGCCAGCGCGTAGCTGCGCATGCGCTGGTAAAGGTTGCTTTCCGCGGTTTCGATGAAGGCCCGGTCGAGCGCGTAACCGGCCAACGCGAGAAAGGCGACCAGTCCGAGACTGGCCGCCAGCAGTTGTCGTGCCTGCAGTGATCGGGGGTTGCCCCAGCTCATGGGATGCGCGCGCTGGCTTGGCGACGGTTCGACAGTGACAGGAATCGTCGCACGCCTCGTGTATCGATGGCAGGGTCGACCGCTGGCCGTCGGGTTACGGCCATGGGTGGCACTGGGCGATGCTTTACTCGCCGGTCCGCGGAATCGCGAACCGGTAACCGCGGCCGCGTACGGTTTCGATCGGCTTGAGCGCGCCGTCGGGATCGAGCTTCTTGCGCAGGCGGCCGATGAACACCTCCAGCACGTTGGAATCGCGGTCGAAATCCTGCTGGTAGATGTGCTCGGTGAGATCGGCCTTCGACACCAGTTCGCCGGCGTGCATCATCAAGTATTCGAGCACCTTGTATTCGTAGCTGGTCAGGTCGACGTTCTGGCCGTGGACGTTGACCGTCTGCGCCGCCAGGTCGAGCACCACCGGGCCGCATTCCAGCGTCGGCTTGCTCCAGCCCGCGGCGCGGCGCACCAGCGCGTTGAGGCGCGCCAGCAGCTCCTCGACATGGAAGGGCTTGACCAGGTAGTCGTCGGCGCCATGCTTGAGGCCCTCGACCTTGTCCTGCCAGCTGGAACGCGCGGTCAGGATCAGAACCGGGAATTTCTTGCCTTCCGCGCGCAGGGCCTGGATCAGCTCCATGCCCGACATCTTCGGCAGGCCGAGGTCGATAATTCCCAGGTCGAATGGCACCTCGCGGCCCATGTACAGGCCTTCCTCGCCATCCTGCGCGGCGTCGACCGCAAAACCTTCGCGCTTGAGCCGCGCGGCCAGGGTTTCGCGCAAAGGCGCTTCGTCTTCAACCAGCAGAATACGCATGGGGGCTCCGTCTGAGTGCTGAATCGCGATTGGTGATGCCGCAAACACTGCGACCGTTGCCCGCAGGTTGGAGCTTCAGTCGTCGTCGCGGCGTGTACGCGGGGGTTGCGGTGACGGGTCGCGCGGGTCGTCCATGTAGATCCGCACCCGGCCCTTGGTGTCGATGACTTTGACGCGGCTGACGTCGCGGCCGTCGAATGGCACCCGCTCGGCGCTGAGTACCTCGCCGCCAGTGCGGCGTTCGACGCGTCGCACTGCATCGGACAACGCGCGATGGTCATCGCGGCGGTCCTGGCCGCGCGCCGGCGCGTCCTGACCACGCTCGGCACGCTCACCGCGCTTATCGTCGTCACGACCGCGCTGGGCCATGGCATTGCCGGCGCCTGCCATGAAAGCGGCGAGCAGGATCAGCGAGACAAGGCGGGCGGACGAGGTCGGCATAGGATTCCGTTGGTTGGGCGTACGACTTGTGACGTGCGACGGCAAAAGTTGGGCGTGACTACCGGTGCAAAGAAGCAGAGGCAGGCTGCTTCAGCGCCTTGCTGGCTGCGGTGGAGGTTCATTCTCTGAACGGGGCGGTGAATCCGGTCTGAACTTTTTGTTTACATCATTATCTGTGTTCACGAAGGTGAACTAGTCGGGCACAAGCCTTGGATGATGGCGCACTGTCGGGCGCTGCTCAGAAAATCTCGCCCACGCAACAGCGCAGCGAGCCGCCGCCGGCCTCGATGGCATCCAGTTCGACCGTGCGCAGGGCGAAGCCCGCCGCCGTCAGCGCCGCATGGCTGGCTGGGGTCAGCGCACGGCCGGCATCGGCGCTCATCCACACCGCATCGGCCGACAGCGAGATCGCGTTACCGGCGAACGCGGCGTGTTCGGCCGGCGACAACCACACCGCATGCGGTGCATACAACGCGGTGATCGCCTCGGCCACCGCGGCATCGGCGAATCCGTTCGGACACACCAGCGCGGCGCGGCCGGCGAGCACCGCCAGCACCACGTTGGTGTGGTACTCGCCGTCGGCCAGGTCGAACAGCAACGTCGCCCGCAGCCCCAGCGCCTCGTGCATCAGCCGCGCACCGGGCTCGTCGCAGCGCTCCGACAGGCCGGCGAAGCCGAGCCCGCGGGCGCGGTCGATCACCAGCGCGCCGGTGAGTTCGCAGGGGTGGGGCTGGGTAGACAGGTCAATCTCGGCGTAGTCGAGCACGCCGCCGAAGAAGCTGCGGATATCCGCGCGGGTGGCTTCGCGCTGGCGCACCGGATGGCGCATGCGGCCGATTACGTAACGGCCGGCAGCCGTCGCGAACACGTTGTTCGGGAACAGCGCGTCGGGTGTGTGCGGGTCGCCGGCGAAGCACACCGTCGGCAGCACGTCGGCGAGTGCGCGATGCAGTTCGCGGTGTTGCGCGGAAGCGCGCGCGGCGTCGAAGCCCGCTGCGTCGGCCATGTAACGGTTATCGGCGGCGGATTGCTCGGCCAGCCGGAAGCCGTCGGGGGCAACCAGGAACGCGGCGCGCGCGGTTGCAGGGCCGAAATCGACGGCGGCGGCGCGGGCTAAATCGAGGAACGCGGCGGTGTCGCGGGTGATCATGCGGGCGAGCCGGCGGCGGCGATCCGGGGATCGGCATGCTGGAAGGATTCGGTGACCGCCAGCGCGCGCTCGACCAGCGACCAGTCGGCACCGGGTTTGTGCGCGCCTTCGCTGAGGATCTGCCGGAACGCCCGGCCGCCGCGCTCGCCAGCGAACAGGCCGAGCAGGTGGCGGGTGATGTGCTTGAGGTACACGCCACGCGCGAGTTGCGTTTCCACGTATGGCCGCAGCGCGCGCAGCAGTTCGGCGCGCGATTTCAGTGCGCCGCCGGGGTGACCGGAAAACCATGCGACATCGAGCCGATGCAACAGGTAGGGATCGTGGTACGCCACGCGCCCGAGCATCGCGCCATCAGCATGTTGCAGGTGTGCAGTGGCCTCCTCGGCGGTGGCGATGCCGCCATTGACGATGACGGCCAACTGCGGGCGCTCGCGCTTGAGCCGGTACGCCCAGTCGTAACGCAGCGGCGGCACCTCGCGGTTCTCCTTCGGCGACAGACCCTGCAGCCACGCGTTGCGCGCATGCACCACGAACATCCGGCAGCCAGCGTCGGCGATCGTGTCGATGAAGGCACGGAAGTGCTCGTAATCGTGATCGTCGTCGACCCCGAGCCGGCACTTCACCGTCACCGGTACATGGTCGGCATGCCCTTCGAGCGCCGCGATCATCGCCGCCACCGATTCGGCGACCAGCGCCGGCTCGCGCATCAGGCAGGCACCGAAGCGCCCGGCCTGCACCCGATCGGAAGGGCAGCCGCAGTTGAGGTTGATCTCGTCGAAACCGGCCTGCGCGCCGATGCGCGCCGCCTGCGCCAGCAACGCCGGCTCGCTGCCGCCGAGCTGCAAGGCGACCGGATGCTCGAACGGGTCGAGTGCCAGCAACCGCGACCGGTCGCCGTGGATCACCGCATTGGCGTGCACCATCTCGCTGTACAGGCGTGCGTGCGGCGCCAGCAGCCGATGGAACACCCGGCAATGCGAGTCGGTCCAGTCCATCATCGGGGCGACGGACAGGCGCAGTTGCGACGGCGGTATGGCGGGCGAGGCGGTCATGACCGGGCCATTGTACGGGCCGGTTACAGGCGACCCGCGCGTCCGCCACAGCCGTTGGCTGATAGCACTGTATGCCCGGTTGGCCTCATCAACCCGGCATCGCGCCACCGACAAAAAAAGCACTGGGTTGATCAGGCCAAACCAGCCGACGAACTGGTTCAATGACGCCGGCGACCCAGGCTCAACAAGTTGTCGTGTTCGCGCAACAGGAACAGTGCGATGCACGCGGCCAGCATCGGCCAGGCGGCGAAAAACAGCAGGTTGGCGCCCTCGAAGGGGTTGAGGTACTGCTGCCACGACGACAGCGTCGAGCCGGCATGCATCAGCATGACCAGGCCATAGCTCCAGGTGCGCAGTACGCCGAGCGCGAAGCACAGCACCAGAACGACCTGCGCGATGCCGATCGCGTATACCAACGGCTCGGCGACGCCGCCGAGGCCGTAGAAACCTTCGAACACGGCGATGGCATGGCCGGGGTTGCGGAACTTGTCGACGATCCACGGCGCCAGCATCAGCACGATGCTGGCGCGCAGCAGCAACAGCGACAGCGGCAGGTGGTGGGGCGAGGTGGTGGCGGCATTCACGGTGGTGTCTCCGGGTGGCGAAACGGATGGATCACTGCAGGGCGCCGCCGCAACTGGAACCCTGGCCAGCGGTGCAGCCATAGCAGTGCTGGGCGGTGGCGATCCCGCGCGGCAGCGGCGCGTCGAGCAGGTCGCGCAGGTGCGGGCGATCGTGGCCGGCGACGGCGACATCCGTCGCGCCCAGCGGCAGGTGCAGCATCTGGTTGAAATCGCAGTCGTACAGATAGCCGAGGTAATCGACGCTGATCAGCGAACGGCACATCACGCCAGCGAGGTTGTCGTCGCGGTGCGCATTCCTGAGCGTGCCCATGTAAGCGGCGAAATGGCCCTTGGACAGCAGCCACGAGCCGTAGCGCTGGATCGGCATGTTGGCCAGCGCGAACAACTGGTTGAACACGATGCCGAAGTTGTCGGCCAGCAGGCGTTTGTAGTCGGCCTGCAACGCCTGCTGTTCGGGTGGCAGGAACGCACCGTTGGGGTTGTAGACCAGGTTCAGGGTCAGCCCACTGCCTTCACATCCGTAGCCGAGCGCGTTAAGCGATTGCAGCGCGCGGATCGAGGATTCGAACACGCCCTGGCCGCGTTGTTCGTCGACGTTGGCCTGGCTGTAGCAAGGCAGCGATGCGACCGCTTCCACGCGATGTTGTGCCAGGAATTCGCCGACCCACTCGTAGCCGGGTTCTTCCATGATCGTCGGATTGAGCCGGTCCATCACCTGCAGGCCGGCGGCGCGCGCCTCGCTCACCAGCCAGCGGAAATGCGGGTTCATCTCCGGCGAGCCGCCGGTCAGGTCGAGCGTGTCGATGCGCTGGTTGCGCGCCACCTGCAACGCCATCTGCATCGTTTCGCGATCCATCAGCTCCTTGCGGGTCGGCCCGGCATTGACGTGGCAGTGGATGCAGCTGAGGTTGCACAGGTAGCCGAGGTTGAGCTGCAGCGTATCGAGCCGCTCGCGCTGGATCCGCGGGAAGTCGCTGTCGCGCAGCAGGGGCCAGGTATCACGCATTCTTCGTTTCCTTGTCAGTTACGGCTTGCATCGCGGGAGGCCGTCGGAATGGCTGCAGCAGCAGCGACCACAGGCCGAGCGCGGCCGGATCGCGCCATTGCAACAGACCGATCGGCATGCGGCGTTCGGGTTGCGCCGGGTGTGCGCGGTAGCTGCCGAATACCCGGTCCCACAGCGACAGGTTGAAACTGTAGTTGCTGTCGGTTTCCTCGCGGTGCACCGAGTGGTGGATGCGGTGCATCGACGGGGTGACGATCAACCAGCGCAGCGCACGATCGAGGCGCGGCGGCAGGGCGAAATCGGCATGGGTGAGCAGGCTGGTCGCTGACAGCACCAGCTCGAAGATCACCACCGCGACCGGGTGCGGGCCAAGCACCACCACCAGCCCGAGCTTGATCGCCATCGACAGCGCGATTTCCAGCGGATGGAAGCGCACGCCGGTGGTGACATCGAAGGACGTGTCGCTGTGATGCACGCGATGCAGCGGCCACAGCAACGGGATCGTGTGCAGCAACCGGTGTTGCCAGTAGATCGCCAGGTCGAACAACAAGAAAGCGAGCACGATCTCGATCCACAGCGGTGCCTCGATCGCGCCGAACAGCCCGCCGCCGCGTGCATGCACCTGGATCGCCAGTGCCACCGCGATCAACGGGAACGCGAGTCGCAGCAGCGCGGTGTCGATCACCACCAGGCCGAGGTTGGCCAGTTGCCGGCGCGCGGGTTTTGCATCGCCTCGCGCGGGCCAGGTGCGCTCGGCGATGGCGAGCGCGACCAGCACCGCGGCGAAACATGCCAGGCGCAGCGCGGCTTCGTGGTCGAGGATGAAGTCGAAAGCGCTCATGCGTGTTGCCGTACCTGTTCGCGCATCCAGTGGGCCAGCGCACACTGCTCGGTGGTGGGCTCCGACAGCATTTCCAGAGCATCAAGCACCGCAGGCAGGTCGCGGGCGTGGTCGGCATCGGCCATTGCCGTCAGCGTGCGCCAGGCACCCAGATCGTGCATGGCGGCCCGCAGATCACGCGCGGTATCGCTCGCGCTGTAAGCCACCGCGGTCCACGCCTCCAGCGGGGGCGCGATGTTGGCACCGAACAGCCAGAAACCGCCGTCGTGCGCTGGTCCGAGCGCCAGACGTGGCGATTCAGACGACAGCCACTCACAGGCTTGACCGAGCGATTCCGCCGACAGCTGCGGCGCATCGGCACCGATCAGGATGCCGAAGCCGTGGCGCTGCACCAGTTGCGCGTGCACACGGGCCATGCGTTCGCCCAGGCCGCCGTCGCCTTGCGCGATCACCGGCAATCCGGGCCATGCGTGAAGCGCGTCGGATTCGGCCACCGCCCAATAGGCGATCGTGCCAAAACGTGCCTGCGTATCGCGTGCCACTGCGGCCACCGCCGCCGCCGCGTGTCGATACCAGTCCTGCGCATACCGCACGCCGCAGTCGGCCGCCAGCCGGCTCTTGACCGCCGAGTGGCCCGGCGTCTTGACGAAGATCGCCAGCGCGCCGTTCATCGCAATGTCTGCGTGCGGGAAAACTGCCGGGCTTGTCGCCAGGTTTCACCCAGGTGCCACGCCGTCGTCGCGCACCAGCCGCGCTCGGCATACCTGCGCGCACTGGTGTACAGCACCGCGCCGACGGCCTGCAGCGGCAGCCCGGCACGACGTGCGCGCCAGACCAGGTCGTGGTCCTCGCCGCATGCCACTTCGGGGTCGAAGCCCGCCAGCGACTCGAACGCATGACGCGGCAGCAGCAACCCCTGATCGCCGAACGGCAAGCCGAACACCCGGCTGCGCCACCACGCGCCGACTGCGTTCAAGCGCATCAGCGCCGGCCCGTCATCGAGAAACCGCAGGTCGAAATAGCCGAGCGCATCGACCTCAGCCTCGATGAAGCACGCGAGTGCCGCCAACGTTCCGGGCGCCAGTAGCGCATCGGCATGCACGAACCACAACCAATCGCGCGAAGCCAGCGCAGCGCCCGCGTTCTGCTGCAATGCCCGCCCGCGTGGCGCGACCAGGCATTGCCATTGCGGACCGTTTGCCGCGTGGAGCATGCTTTTGATCGCATCGGCCTGGGCCGCATCCGCGTACACCGCATGCACCTGCGCAGCCGCCGGCAATACCGACAACTGCGCGTGCAACCGCGGCGACAGGTGGTCGCCCGGCCCGACCGGCACCACCACCGTCAATCGCGCCAACGCGGCGTGCATCGGCTACAACCGCACCACCAGTTCCACCCCGAGCACGCGCGGCTCGTTGTAGAAACCAGTGAAGTTGTTGAAGTCGACGCCGCCGATCACCTTGACCTCGTCGAGCAGGTTGCGACCAAACACTGCCACCTCGCGGCGGCCGTCGTTCCATGCATACGCGACGCGCGCGCCGACTTCGGTCAGCGCAGCGCCGGTGAATTCGGGGCTGTCGTAGAGGAAAAATTTCACCTCGCTGCGGTGGGCGACATCGGCATGCAGCAACAATTCTCCCGCGCCGAATGCCCGCCGATAGTCGCCGCGCAACTGTCCGGTCCAACGTGGCGCCTGCGGCAGGCGGTTGCCGTCGATCGACACCGTACCGGCCGCCATGCCAGGCGGATCGAGCACCGTGCAGCCGATCGCGCACGGCTGAACCGCCAGCGCGCGGTCGCGGATTTTGGTGGCGTTGTACGACCCACCGCCGGCGAGGGTGAAGTTGTCGCCCAGGCGCACCTCCAGCTCGATCTCCACCCCCGACCCGGCCACGCGCTCGGCATTGAGCAGGGTGTTGAAATTCGTCTGCCCGCCGACCGCGGTGAGTTGCGCGTCATCCAGGGTGTATTGGAACGCGCCGACAGTCAGGCGCGCGCGGCGATCGAGCAGATCCGCCTTGAGGCCGGTTTCCCACGACAGGATCCGTTCCGAATCGGCAACCGATACGGTGTCTCCGAACAGCAGCCGGCCCTGGATCGCCGGCGCGCGGAACCCGCTCGCCACGCGGCCGTAGACATTGATCGCGCCGGTCGCCGCCCAGGTCAGGTTGAGGTCGCCGCCGAGGTGACTGTCGGACGGATTACGGGTGATCGGCGCCAGCGCGCCTGCACCGATCGGGGAAGTCAGCCGCTCGGCGCGAAAGTCCTTTTCATCGCGGGTGAACCGCAGACCGCCGCCGAGCCGCCAGCGCGGTGTGATGGCGATGCCGGCCGAGCCGAATACGGCGTACGCGCGGTTGTCCTGATGCTGGCGCGCGAACCCGTTCTGCACGCTGGCGTTCAAGGTGTCGTAGCTGACGTTGTCGATGTCGAGCGACTCGTCGAACACGAACGCGCCCAGTTGCCAGTCGGCGCGGCTGTCGCCGGTGGACTCCACTCGCATCTCCTGGGTCAGCTGGCGATGCGCGGGAATGCCGTCGCCGGATTCGGCCGGGAACGGGATCAGGCCTGGCCCCGACGGCGGTGCGAACGCGGCGCCGAAACCGCCATCGACATCGCCGCGGGCGAACATGTCCACCGACTCGTAGGCGCTGATCGACAGCACGCGCATGCCCGGCAGGTCCCAGCGCAGGCGTGCGCTGGCGCCAACGGTGTCGACCCGCAGCGTCGGTACCGCGTCCTGGTCGAGCGAATGACGATCGAAGCCCGGCACCGTGCCGCCGCGGCCGGGCACGATCGAATTGGCCCGGTACACCTGCGAGCCGCCGTCGAGCGAACGTGCGCGCAACTGCAACAACGCCTCGAAATCCTGGTTGGGTTGCCACAGCCACTGGCCGCGCAGCGCGCGGTCGGTGAAGCCCTCGCGGCGGTCGTCGGGTCGCGCGGTATTGGTCGAGATATGGCTACGCCGCTGGTACAGCGCCGAGACGCGTGCGGCCGAATTTTCGCTGACCGTATCGCCCGCCGCGGCCTCGACATTGAAGGTGTCGAAGCGGCCATAGCCGATGCGCGCGTAACCGTCGCGGGTGAACCTCGGGCGCACCGACTCGAACGCGACCACGCCGCCGGGCGTGTTGCGGCCGAACAGCGTGCCCTGCGGCCCGCGCAGCACCTCGACCCGGTTCAGATCGAACACCGGGAAACCCTTCAGCGCCGGGTTCTCCATCACCACCCCGTCGTACACCAGCGACACCGGCTGGGCGGCGTTGAGGTCGAAATCGCTGTTGCCCAGGCCACGGATGTAGAAGCGCGGGAAGGTGCGGCCGAACGAGGATTCCGCGTGCAGGCTGGGTGCGTGCGCGGCCAGCGCGGTGATGTCGCGGGCCGAGGAGCCGATCGCCTGCAATTGCCCGGGCGCGATCACTGATACCGACAGCGGCACCTGCCGCGCGTCCTCGCTGCGGCGCTGCGCGGTGACGACGATGGTGTCGAGCGTGCGCGCGTCGTCGCTGGCCGGAGTTTCCTCGGCCGCGACGTGCGATCCGACTCGCTCCTGCGCCATGGCGGGATTCGCCGCCAGCAGCGCCAACGCCAGCAGGCTGGTAACGCCACGCGTGGAACTGCGTCGGTATTCCGCAACAAACGCGGACGGTGAAAGATCGAGAGTCGGGCTCATCGTGCACGGCCCGCGCGATCGTTGAGCGACCAGTCGTAATCCAGGAAACGCAGTTCGACCTTGCCCGCACGCAGCGCCGCGGCCTGCGCCGGGCTCGCGCCGATGGCGTCGGCATAACCGGCCACGAAGCCGGCGACCCCGCCCGCCCGCGCGAAGTCACCGCCGTACCAGTCGAAGATCGACGACAGCTCGAGCGTAACGCGCCCCCCCGTCATGGCTGCACGCACGCGGTTGCGACTGCGGTCACGCACGAAACGCCGGGTCTGGTCGCGCAACTGCGCATCCAGCTGCGCGGCGGTGAACGCCTCGGGCCGCAACGCCGGGCAGCCGAGCGATGCGCAATTGACCGCGAAGTGGATGCGCGGATCGCGGTATTCGGGCGCACCGCGCAGCAGGCCGTGCTCAATGTCGTCGAGGCTACGGGTCTGGCCCAGCAGCGGTACGAAGCGGCGCTTCCACGGCGACGACAACAGCCCGCCGATCTCCTTGATCGAGTCGAGCTTCGGGTAACGCGTGAGCACCAGTTGCACGGTGGCCGCGTTATAGGCGTTGATCAGGAACGCCTGTCGCTGTGGCCAGCTCCAGCGCTCGTAGTCGGCACGCGGCACCGCGCCCAGCGTTTTCACGTACGCATCCAGACGCGCGCGATCGCGGGCGAAGCCGGCATAGTCGACCTGGGTGGTGGTGCCGGCGGCATTCCAGCTCACGTGGGGCGCCAGCAGCGCGTTCCACGCGGCATGGTCTTGATCGAATGCGGCGCGCGCCGGCAGCGCCGCCAGCAACAGCACGCCCATCAACAAAAGCCTGTGCAACGGATTCATCAGTCAGCCTCTACGCCAGTGGAAGAAACGCTCGGCCCAACGCAACGCAGTTTGCGGCGCATGCGCGCGCTTCCAGTTGCCGGCGACATACTTGTTCGCCTCAGCCATGGTCGGGTAGATGTGGATAGTGCCGAGCAGCTTGTTGAGGCCGATGCCGTGTTTCATCGCCAGCACGAGCTCGGACAACAGATCGCCCGCATGGGCGCCGACGATGGTCGCGCCGAGGATTTTGTCCTTGCCCGGTGCGGTCAGCACCTTGACGAAACCGTGGTCACTGCCATCGGCGATCGCGCGGTCGAGGTCGTCGAGGCCGTAGCGGGTGACTTCGACTTCGATCTGTTTTTCTTTCGCTTCGTCTTCGGACAAGCCGACACGCGCGACTTCCGGTTCGGTGAACGTCGCCCACGGGATCACCCGGTAGTCGACATCGAACGACCAGAACGGTGCAATCAATGCGTTTACCGCGGCGTACCAGGCCTGGTGAGCGGCGACGTGGGTGAACTGGTACGGCCCGGTGGCGTCGCCGCAGACGTGGATGTTGGGGAAGTTGGTGCGCAGCAGCGCATCGGCTTCGATGGTGTGTTTGTCGGTCAGGCATACACCGAGTTCCTGCAGGCCAAAGCCCTCGACGTTGGCCGATCGGCCCAGCGCCACTAACAACGCATCGAAGTCGAACGCGACCTCGTTGCCGTTGTGATCGCAGATCAGGCGGCCGCCACCGTCAGTCTTCTCGACCCGCAAGGCCTTGTGCGCGCTGGCGACGTGCACGCCTTCGTCTTGCAGGCGTGCGGTAACCAATCCCGCCGCATCGGCGTCCTCGCGCGGCAGCAGCCGCGGCGCCATTTCCACCTGGGTGACCTGGCTGCCGAAGCGCGCGAACGCCTGGGTCAGTTCGCACCCGATCGGTCCGCCGCCGAGTACGACCAGTTGCTTCGGCAGCGCGCGCAGGTTCCACACCGTGTCGCTGGTCAGGTAATCCACGCTGTCCAGGCCGGGCAGTTTCGGCACCAGTGGCCGCGCGCCGGTGGCGAGGATCAGGCTGCGCGCGCTGATGCGCCGACCGTCGACTTCGACTTCCCACGGCGAGACGATCTTCGCCTCGCCGGTGATCACGTCCACCCCCAGGCCGCGATAGCGCTCGACCGAATCGTGCGGCTCGATCTTCGCGATGACCTCCTGCACGCGCTGCATCGCCTCGCCGAAATCGAATTCGGCGGTCATGCTGCGCACTCCGTAACGCCGGCTGTCGCGCGCCTCGGCCAGCAACCGCGCGGTGCGCAGCAAGGCCTTGGACGGCACGCAGCCGGTGTTGAGACAATCGCCGCCCATCCTGTGTTTCTCGATCAGCGCGACCTTGGCCTTCGCCGCCGAGCCGATGTAGGCCGACACCAGTCCGCCCGATCCGGCGCCGATCACGATCAGGTTGTAGTCGAACTTCGATGGCTTTTCGTAATCCTTGTAGATGCGCCGCGCATCCAGCCAGCGGGTGAACCATCGCGCCAGCAATGGCAGCACACCGAGCAGCACGAACGCGCCGATCAGGCCTGGCGACAGCACGTCGCCCAGGGTTTCGATCCGCGCCAACTGCGTGCCCGCGTACACGTACGCCGCGGTGCCGGCCAGCATGCCGAGCTGACTGACCCAGTAGAACGTGCGCAGCTTGATCGACGTCAGGCCCGCCAGTAGGTTGACCAGGAAAAACGGGAATACCGGTACCAGCCGCAGCGTGAACAGGTAGAACGCGCCGTCGCGCGCGATCCCGGCGTCGATCTTCTTCAGCCGCTCGCCGTAACGCGCGCGCAGGCTGTCGCGCAAAACGAATCGCGCGACCAGGAACGCCAGCGACGCGCCGAGGGTGCTGGCGAACGACACGATCAGCAGCCCCTGCAACAGGCCGAACAGCGCGCCGGCCGCGAGCGTCATCACCGCCGCGCCGGGGATCGAGGCCGCGGCCACCGCGACATAGACCAGGAAGAACAAGCCGGCCGCGCGCCAGGGATTGGCCGCCACCCAGTCCGCCAGTTCCGCCTGCCGCGCCTTGAGGTTCTCCAGCGTCAATGCGTCGGCTACGCCTGATTGCAAGGCCCACACCACGCCGATGACCAGCGCCAGCAGCAGCGCCCAGCGCCACCATGTTTTAACCTGCTTGCTGTCGGCCATGGGTTTTCCGGGGTGGGCGAAGAGGCACGGGTCTGGGTGCGGAAGTCAGAATGGATGCCGATGTTCGCTGGCATGACGAGGGTCTTTCGTTGATGCAGGGGATGCTCGCATCACGGGATCCAGGCCCTCGCGAGGATGACGGCGTGGTGCCCGGGTTCGAGCATCCCAGAGTAGCGATCATCCGCGGATGCTGCCTCACCTGTACAAGAGGCCGGTGTGGGGGAAAACGGTTCGCGCTCGCCGCCAATCCTTTATGGCGGTGGTCTGAATGCGTGGTTCCAACATGTACGAATACCCAACCAATGCCGAAAAAAATGCATTCGCGGGCGAATCTTTCCGCGTACCTGTTGTCTCCAATACCTGATGGCTGGGCCTGCACGTCCGCGTGACGGCGTTGATCGCATGATCCCCATACGCCCTGGCACATCGCACCAGCTGTCCCGTCTTCTCGGCATGACAACACACCGGAGTCAAACCTCATGAACCGTCGCACCTTGTTGCAAGGTCTGGTCGCCTTGGCTGCGCTCCCACTGCTGCCCTCGTGTTCGCGCGCGTCCGACAAACCGCTGGCCGCGAGTGGTGCGGCTGGTGCTGCAAAAAACCCGAACGCCGTGGTGGCGCTCGATCGTCCGCACGCGTTCTGGCGCGACAAGGTCAGTCCGGCGGCGTTCGACGTGTTGTTCAAGGATGGTACCGAGCGCCCGGGCAGCAGTCCGCTGGACAAGGAAAGGCGCGACGGTACGTTCGTCTGCGCGGCCTGCCACCTGCCGCTGTTCGACGCCGCGCACAAATACGACAGCCGCACCGGCTGGCCCAGCTTCACCCAGTCGATCCGCGGCCACATGGGCACCCAGCGCGACTTCAAGATGATCCTTCCGCGTAACGAATACCACTGCGCGCGTTGTGGCGGCCACCAGGGCCATATCTTCGACGACGGCCCGCCGCCGCTGGGCAAGCGCTGGTGCAACAACGGCGTGGCGCTGCGCTTCGTACCGAAGGCCGAAACACTGCCAACACTGAGGGGCTGAACATGATTGGGATCAATATGATCGGGATCAACGCGACACCGCGCCGCCGCCGCTCGCAGCGCACGCTCGCGCTGTCGGGCGTGCTGCTGATGCTGGCCAGCATGACCGCGTGCGCGCAGTCCGGCCCTGCGCCGGTCGATACCGCGGCCACCAAAGCCGCTCCCGGCACCGCCGTGGCGATCTTCGGCGGCGGCTGTTTCTGGTGCATGGAACCGCCGTACGACAAATTGCCGGGGGTCAAATCGACCACGTCAGGCTATATCGGCGGACGCGTCGCCAACCCGACCTACGAGCAGGTCTCGGCCGGCCGCACCGGCCATGCCGAGGTGGTGCAGGTCGTCTACGACCCGGCGCAGGTCAGCTACGCCAAATTGCTCGACGTGTTCTGGCGCAACATCGATCCGGTCGCGGTCGACCGCCAGTTCTGCGATGCCGGCGACATGTACCGCAGCGCGATCTTCACCGTCGGCGCCGATCAACAGCGCCAAGCCGAAGCAGGCAAGCGGGCGTTGCAGGAATCCGGGCATTTCCGCCAGCCGATCGCCACCCAGATCGTCGCTGCAACGACGTTCTACCCGGCCGAGGACTACCACCAGGATTACTACAAGAAAAATCCGGTGCGCTACAAGTACTACCGCTCCCGCTGCGGCCGGGATCAGCGGCTTGAACAGATCTGGGGGCCGGCCACCAGCTAGGACTCCGTTGTGGGATCAGTACCGACCCGGCCGGCCGCTCACGCGCCGGCCGGGTTTTTTTTCGCCGGGGCGGCCTGGTTGCGCCACACTCGCGGCATCCCATGCCCGGAGGCCAACCATGAAACCCGCACACTTCCCCCTACTGCTCAGCATCATCGCGGCCGTGCTGCTGTTGGTTGCAGGGCCGGCCACGCGTCTGGAATTGTGGGAATTCCGTACCGGCTTCCAACTGATGCGCTGGGCGGCTTACACCGGGCTGGCAGCGTCTGCGCTGTCACTGGTGATGCTGTTGCTGCCCCGCATCCGCCGCCGGAATCTTGCCGGCCTGCTGGTGGCGCTGGTGCTGGGACTGGGTGTTGCGTTCGTGCCGTGGAGCGGGATGCGAAAAGCCCGCTCGGTGCCGCCGATCCACGACATCAGCACCGATACCGGACGGCCGCCGGAATTCGTCGCGATGCTGCCGTTGCGTGCCGACGCGCCGAATCCGTCCGAGTACGGTGGGCCGGAGGTGGCGGCGGCACAGATCGGCGCGTATCCAGACCTGCAAACGCATCGCATGGACGTGGCACCGGCGCAGGCGTTCGATCGTGCGCAACAGGCCGCGCGCGCGCTGGGTTGGGAGATCGTAGCCGCCGATCCCGCCGCCGGCCGTATCGAGGCCACCGACACCACGTTCTGGTTCGGTTTCAAGGACGACGTGGTGATCCGGATCGAGCCAGACGGCACCGGCAGCCGGGTTGACGTGCGCTCGCTATCGCGGGTCGGTGGCAGCGACGTGGGCGCCAACGCCGCGCGCATCCGCGCGTTCCTGCAGGCGCTGGGCAAGTAACCGGAGGGGGACCTGACCGCGAACGGCGAGCCCGCCGCGCCCTGTCAGTCCGCCGGCGGCTGCCACACCATGTAGATGTCGGCGCGTGCGTAGTGCGAACCCGGCCGCGGCGCCGGGTGATGCACGAAGCCCACGCTCTCGTAGAGTTTCAATGCCGCGCCGAGCTGGCTGCTGGACTCCAGGAACAACTCGCGGCCGCCGAGCCGGTGGAAGACCTCCAGCGCCGCGGTCATCAGCAGACGACCGATCCCGCGTCCACGCTGCGCCGGGTCGACCGCCATCTTGGTCAGCTCGTAAACCCCGTCTCCCTCGTGCTTGAGCGCGACCGTGCCGACCGCACGATCGCCGCTATCGTTATCGCCGGCGATCGCAAACAGCACGCGCCCGCCATCGGCCAGCAGGTGGGTCTGCGGGTCGTGCAGCACCTCGTGGTCGATCGGCTCGACCACGAACCAGCGCTGCAGCCATTCCAGGTTGAGGCGAGCGAAGTCGCCGCGCCACTGCGGGGCGAAATCGACGATACGCAGCTGATTGGTGGTTGCGTCTGTGATGGTGTCGGGCATGGGCGCGATGATAGGCGCCGCATCACTCACGCGACAGGTGGGCCAAGGCCGCGGTGGCAGCGTCGCGGTCGTTGTCGTCGAACGCGGTGACGGTGATCGAGGTCACCGTGCCGTCGTCGAGACAACGCGCATTGACGCTGAAGCCTTCGGGATGGCTGCGTGGCACGTAGAAACTCTTGATGCCGCAGTGGCGGCAGAACAGGTGGCGCGCGGCGCCGGTATTGAAACGGTACTCGCTGAGTGCGCCTTCGCCTTCGACCACGCGGAAACGTGATGCCGGCACGATCAGGTGCAGGAAGCCGCTTATGCGGCACATAGAGCAGTTGCAGTCGAGCACCTCCAGCGCGGCGGGCGCGTCCACCTCGAAACGCACGCGGCGGCAATGGCAGCCGCCGCGATGCGTCACAAGTGCAGGAGGTACGGATTCAGGACAGGGCGTTTTCACCCCGACAGTTTAGCCCTTGCCGTTGTTGCCCTTGCCGTCTTTACCCTTGCCGCTGTTGCCCTTGCCGTCGTTACCCTTGCCGTCGTTGCCTTTACGGTCATTACCCTTGCCACCACCGGCCTGTGCGGGTTTGTTGCCGGGTCCGCCCTTGCTGTTGTTGCCCGGGCCGCGATCAGGTGTAGCGTTGCCACGTCCAGCGCCTGCATTTTTTCGTGACTGCGGCGGGCCGCCCGCCTTCACCTGCTTGTCTTTGCCTTGACGGTTGCCGGGCCCACCGGCGCGCGCCTTGCCTTCGTTGCCCGGCGCCTGATAGACGCCCTTCGGCCCCTTGCCACGATCGGGGTAATGCACGCGCAGATCGTCATCGATGCGGATCGGCCGCGCCCAGCGGTCGTAGGTCGGCACGAAGCCGCGCTTGAGCCGGTGGAACTCCGCCGAACCGGGCTTGATCCCGAGTCGCTGCGCCACCACGCCCCAGCCCTGGCCGTGGTCGCGTTCCCATTCCTGCACCACGTGGCGGCACGGGCGGTCGATGATCTGCGCGATTGAGCAGGCGTAATAGACGTCGCCCGGTGCCCAACGCTGGTCGACCAGCAACGAGGTCACCAGGTCACGCGGCGCGCCGTAGTAGCGCACCATCTCGTCGACGAACGGACCGCGGTAACGGCTGCCGTATTGGTTGACGTCGCCCAGATAGTCATCCACCCAGATATCGCCGCTGCGCGGATCCCAGCCGAGTCTGAAATCCTGCGCCGATACGCCGCCGGTGAATGCCACCAAGGCCGCGGCCAGTGCGAATGCTTTCAGCTTGATTTTCGGGATCATGGTGAACTCCTGGGGATTGGGGAGGATGCTGTTGCCGATGTCACCCTCGGTGTCATCGCGAGATGGTGAACTTGCCGAATGCCACGCCGATGTCCCAACCCTCGCCGGTACCGGCCAGCGCCAGCGAGATGTCGCCCTTGGTCAACACCTGCGCCTTGCTCGATTTCAACGCGCCGGCATGCGCCTCGGCGGTCACGTAACTGCCGAGTACGTCGTTGATGTTGCGCACGCCGGAAAACTCGCCGACGCCGTTGTCGATGCGCGATTTGCCGAAGCTCAATCCGCCTCCCTGACTGCGCAGCTTGACGGTCATGCGCTGACCGTTGTCGCAACTCACCGTGCCGGTGCCCGACGAGGTCTTGTAGAACACCGACCAGCCCGAAAGGTTGAAATTGATCCTGCAGTCGACCGGTCCAGCGGCGTGAGCCGGCGCGATCAGTGCAGCGGTCAGCAGGGCGGACAGGAAACCCATCGTGGCCAGTCCATGCAGGGGTCTGCTGACGGCACGCGGAGCGGGGGCCAGTTGGAACCAGGGGTGGCACTTCATGGTCACCGCTCCAGTGAATGGCAGGAGAGCGAGGCTAGCACCAGGAGCATGATGAATTTCTCACGATGCCTACTGCCTGAAACGCCGACAGCACCGGTCGGGTGCCGTCGACAGGGCATGAAGCGCGATACGACGTTCGCGGTTACCAGCGACGGCGGTTGTCACCGCGGCGGCGATGGTCGCGATCATGGCGGTCGTCGCGCCGGTAGTCACGGCGGTCGTTGGCGTACCTGTCATGGCGCGCGTCGCGGTCATGGCGCGGGTCGTAATAGGTCACCTTGCACTTGCCGTGCTTGTTGCACTTGGTATCACGGCTGTCGGGACCATTGCGGTGATAACCATAGGCGTTGCCGTACGGGGGACCTTGCCGGTATACGTCCCGCTGCGGCGCGTTGCGGTAATACACCGGACGACCATAGCGGTCGCGCGCCACGATCAGGCGATCATCGTGGCCGTAGTTGCCGTGGCGGTTGTACGGTTGACCATTGCGGAAGATCACGTCGGCGACATCGACGATGACGCGGGCCAGGTCGTTGCTCTGGGCCTGCGCTGGCGCCGGAAAGAGGCCAGTCACACCCAAGCTGACGGCGAGAACAGCGGGGGCAAACCAGCGGGACAAAATGGCCATGTGCAGTCTCCTTGCGTTGTCTGATGCAACCCGCAACGTAGCGGGCATGGTCCGACCATGCGGCTTGGCGAGTGAACTGCTTTTTAACCCCGGCGTTGCAAACGCTTACGGCCTGCAGCGGTATAGGCGGTGTTCATCGCAAATCACAAGCAGGGCTTTAGTGCCGTCTTGTGCTGTTAGTGCCGCCTTGTCCTGGCGGGTGGGCTGCAGGGGCTCAACTACGTGTTTCAGAGGCGCGGGCCACGTCCGCGACCGCACGCGGCAGCTCGGCGGCGCTGGCTACCCGTCGTAGTCGCGGCGCATCGACGGCGATCTGGGCCTGGTTTTCGTGCGCCCAGGTGACGTGATACGGCATGTGGATGCCCCAGCCGCCCAGGTCGAGCACCGGCGCGATGTCGGAGCGCAGCGAGTTGCCGATCATCACGAACTGCGATGCCGGCAGTGCGAACTCCTCGAGCACCCGTGCGTAGGTGTCCACATCCTTTTCGCTGACGATCTCGATGCGGCGGAACAGGTTCACCAGTCCGCACTGGCGGACCTTGGCTTCCTGGTGGAACAGGTCGCCCTTGGTGATCATCACGATTTCGTAGTCGGCCGCGATGGCCGCCACCGCTTCGGCAATACCCGGCAGCAGTTCGACCGGATGCCGCAGCAGCTCCTTGCCGAGCCTCACGATTCGATGCAGGTCGCGGGCGCTGATGCGCGCATCGGTGATCTCGACCCCGGCTTCGACCATCGACAGCGCCATGCCTTTGGCCCCGTAACCGAACAGCGCCAGGTTGCCTTTCTCGACGTCGTACAGGCGCTCGTGCACGCGTGCATCGCGCAGGTTTACATAGCCGCCGATGATGCGTTCGAACTCGACTTGCGCGGCGTCGAAATAGTCCTGGCTGCGCCAGAGGGTGTCGTCGGCGTCGAAACCAACCAGGCTGATGGGGGCTGCTGTGCTGGAAGCGGGCGGCTGTTTCATGCGGTCAGTATCGCGCCTGCGTGCGCCTGCGTGCGCCCGCTTCGCCGAGACGAATCTCACAGGTAGACCCTCGCGTGCTCGGCGGTGCGGTGTGGCTGGCATGGTGAAGGAGCAGGCTCCGCTCTACCGATGGCCGGCGGTGATGTGGGGCATGCCGCCCGTGTCAGGCCGCTTGGGAAGAAGGTCGACCCGGAGGCCGCCCTTCGACGAGGCTTTACGGCGTATTCGCTGAAAGAAACACACCATTCAAGTATCGGCGTCTCAACTCAACGCGTGTTATCGGGCGGCGACTCACGATGCCGATGCTGGACGATCGACTCAGGCATCGTCCTCGGCCGACACGCTGACCTGTGGCTCGCCATCGCTGTCGACCGCGACGGTGACGTCGATCGGCCTGCAGCAGACCTGGCAGTCCTCGATGTAGTGCTGGCTGCCGGCGGAATCGTCGATCACGATCTCGATCGATTCGCCGCAATAGGGGCAGTGGATGTGGGTGGTGGGCAGCATCACCGCGCCGGCACCAGAGTGATCTCGACCGGCTGGCCCGGATTGTTGCTGCGGATCCGATCACTCTGGAGGAATCTGGACATCGAGAAACTCATTTGTAGTGCGAAGATCGAACACCCTAAACGCACGGGCGTGGCTTCGACGTCAAGCCGGTAGGCAACCGCAGCCATCACGTATCGGTAACTTGCGCAGCGCGAACCTGATAGGGCAATCCTGAGCAGACAGGGGTGATGTCCACGCCCCCTGATGCGACGCAGATCTCCACGCGACACCTGCGCGATCGCGATTCAAATCGCGATCAAGCCACCGCCGCCGCACTGTGCCCGGACCGGAGCCCTCCCATGAAGACCCGACATGTATTCAGCACGCCCGACCTGACGACCGCCCAGGCCGCGATGGCGGCCGCGCGCGGCGCCGGCGTGCATGACGACGACATCCTGCTGATCGCGCGCTCCGACATCGAACTCGACGTGATCCCCGACGAGCGCAAGGAAGCCGACACCGACTTCATGCCTGCCGCCCTGCGCGGCGCCGGGTACGGCGGCGCGGCCGGGCTGCTGGCCGGGCTGGTCGCGGTGGTGGTGACGCCGATCGGGCTTACCCTGGCAGGTGCGGCGGCGGCCACGGTCGGTGGCGCCCTGGTGGGTTGCTGGGCATCGGCGCTGGTGGGCTCGTCGCTGCCGGATCCGATCCGGGCCAAGTTCGACGACGAGATCAAGGCCGGCAATATCCTGGTGGTGATCGACGGCGACAAGACGCTGCTCGACGCCGCCACGCCGCGATTGGTCGACAGCGGCGCCCGGCTGCTACCGTTCGAGGCCCCGGCCGCATTCGCCTGAGCCTGCATCGTCCAACCAGTCACGGAAAGAACTCGGAGACCCCTTATGACCCCATCCCCACCCAACGCCCGCTGGCTGGCCACCGCCTGCGCCACCCTGTTGCTGGCCGCCTGCACCACTACGAACGATGCAGACGCCCAAGCGGCTTCGACCGATGCCGCCACGGGCACCACGGCGATCGACGGCATGCCGTTCGCGATCACCGAGATAGCCCAGTTCAACGAACCCTGGGCGATGACCTTCCTGCCCGATGGCCGCCTGCTGGTGAGCGAAAAACCAGGCACGCTCAAGCTGCTGACGGTGGGCGCGGGCAACACAGGCGCGGCCCGTGATATCAGCGGCACGCCCGATGTCGACTACGGTGGCCAGGGGGGTCTAGGCGATGTGGTCCTGCATCCGCAGTTCGCCCGCAATGGCCTGGTGTACCTGAGCTACGCCGAAGCCGGGGACGGCGACACCCGCGGCGCCGCGGTCGCGCGCGCCAAGTTGACGCTCGACGCCAACGGCGGCGGTGCGTTGACAGGCATGGAAGTGGTCTGGCGGCAGGTGCCCAAAGTCAGCGGCCGCGGCCATTACGGCCACCGCATCGCGTTCGGTCCCGGTGGCCACCTGTGGATCACCTCGGGCGACCGGCAGAAGTTCGATCCCGCGCAGGACATGCAGTCCAACCTGGGCAAGATCCTCCGCCTCAACGACGACGGCAGCGTGCCGGTCGACAACCCGTTCGCCGATCAAGGCGTGGTCGCCGCGCAGGTGTGGACGCTCGGTCATCGCAATTCGCTGGGCATCGACTTTGATGCGCAGGGCCGCCTGTGGAGTATCGAGATGGGGCCGACCGGCGGCGACGAGTTGAACCTCATCGAGCGCGGCGACAACTACGGTTATCCGATCGTTTCCGAGGGCAACCATTACGATGCCCGTCCGATCCCCAACCACAGCACCCAGCCGCAGTTCAACGCCCCGGAGGTCAGCTGGACGCCGGTGATTTCGCCAGCCGGTTTCGTGATCTATTCCGGCGACGCGTTCGCCGGCTGGCAGGGTCACGGCCTGATCGGAGGCCTGTCGGGTCGCACGCTGGTGCGGGTGGAGTTCGATGGCGATACCGCGCGCGAAGCGGCGCGTTACGACATGGGCCAGCGCATTCGCGAAGTGGAGCAGGGCCCGGACGGCAATCTGTGGCTGCTGGAAGACTCGAGGGACGGCAAGGGTGGCCGATTGCTCAAGCTGACGCCGGCAGGCGCTGCACCGGCACCGGCACCGGCATCAGGGCAAGCTGGATAGCGGCTGCTTGACCAGCAACGAACGAAGAGGGTGCCGCTAGGCGCCCTTTTTGCTGGTGGCGAAAGGCTTGGGATGGCACGAAGCCAAGGCTTTTGCTCTGCGCCTGCCCGGCAGTCACTTCGCCACCCGCAACGGCGCAGGCCCCAGTGCCCTGCGATAGCCGTCGTACAGGGCCTGCACCTTGACGATGTACGCGCGCGTCTCGGCATACGGTGGAACCCCGCCGTAGCGCGTCACCGTGCCGATGCCGGCGTTGTAGGCCGCGGCCACCAGGGTCAGGTCGCCGCGGTAACGGCGCATCAGGTCCTTGAGATGGCGCGCGCCACCGTTGATCGATTGCGTGGGCGAGAACGGATCGGCGACTCCGTATTCCACCGCAGTATTGGGCATCAGCTGCATCACGCCCTGCGCGCCCTTGGCCGATACCGCGTCCGCATCGAACCCGCTTTCGGCATGCGCGATCGCGCGCAGCCACGCGTCATCGACCCCGGTCGCTTTGGCCGCGGCGCGGAACTGGGAGGCATGGCGATCGAGTTGCGGCTTGCCGACGCTGCCCAGCCCAGGGTGCGCCGGCTCGCCCGGCGGGGTCTCCACGGTAAACGCAAGCACCTTCACCGAACCCGGCAGCTGGCGGGTGCCATACACCGTCTTGCCGTCCTGCTGGCGCTCGTACAGGGTGCCGCTGACCACGCCCATCGCGCCCCACAGGTCCGGCAGTTTCACCGCGTCGTCGTCGACGTGCCTGGCTTCGCAGCGCGAACCAGGTTCCGGCGCGGTCGACAGGCTGACGCTGCCATCGCGCACGCAGCGGTAGACCGTGCGCGCCTCAACGCTGCACGCGGCGAACAGCGTCGACATGGTCAATACGGCGAGCAGCATGGAGCGGGCGCGGGTCATCGACATGAGTGTAGGCCCGTGGCGTGAGCGGCAGCCGAATCGAAAGCGGGGATGACCAGAGGAAGTGTCGGATGACCGCCTTTGCCAAGGTGCGCGCGAGCCCATCAAATGGTTCCGGCAGCACGCGGGTGAGTACGACATCAGGCGTTGGTAAAAGCGGCGCTTGCTCCGTTGCAGGAGCCCACGCAGAAAGCCCAGCCGAGCGAGCGCGGCTCTACCGCAGCCACAC
>JALZKJ010000045.1 GCA_030859305.1 Pseudomonadota bacterium
GACCACATGCACCTGCCCGTCGAGCAGGAGCACCCGGCTGCCCGCGCCGGGGTCGGGCGACAGGCCGTGGGTTTGCCCGAACACGTCCGCGCGGGTCACCGTGCGCCGCGCGGCATCGAGATGCCAGCGCTGCGGCCCGCCGCGCGAATCGCCGAACCACAGTTCGCCCGGGCCGGTTTCCAGCAGGCCCGACGCGCGCGCGCCGTCCAGCGGCAGGGCGGCGTCCAGCTGCCAGCGGCCCTGCACGCGCCGCAGCACGAACAGGCGCTGGTCCCCCAGCGCATACACCCGGTCGCGGTCGAACCGGGAGCGCAGCAGTTCGAGCACGCTCTCGGCATCGGTGTGCATCAGCACGCGCGGTTGTTGCGCGTCCGGGTCGAGCACCAGCAGGCCCTGCTGGTGCGCGATCAGCAATCCGCTGTCGGTGCCGGCCAGCGCAAAGCCCTCCAGGTCGACCCACGGCAACGCGGTCACCTCGATCCGGCCGTTGCTGCCTGCCTCGTTGACGCCAGCCTGCATCCGCGCAACCCCGCGGCTGGTCGCCAGCCACAGCGCCCCGTCGTGCCACTCGAAGTCCGCGACGCTGCCATCCAGCCCCTGCTGCACCCCGATCGCCGACCACGGCGACGGCGTCGACATGCGCACCAGGTCGCCTTCGGTGGCCGCCCACAGCCCGTTCTCGCGATCCCTGCCGAGCGCCACGATGCCGAAGTTGCCCAGGCGAATGCGCTCGCGCAGTCGACCATCGGGGCCGAAACGCAGCAGTTCGCCGGTCAGCGTGCTGACCACGAAGCTGCCGTCTCCCAATGCCATCGCCGCGTACGGCAGGCTGCCGCGCAGTTGTTTGCCGGCGTCGTCGGGCATGCGCGCGATGCCGTTGGCGTCGGCGCGGTAGAAGCCCTCATCGCCGATCAGCAGCCGCCAGCCCGACTGCGCGATCACGCCCAGCAGGCGGCGCTGCGCGAACACCGCGGCGCCGGGCTCAGGCTCGAACCGCCCGTCTACGAAGCGGGTGAAGCCCACCCCGTCGATGCGCGCGAACAACTGATCGCCATCGGGGTAGATGACCCGCTGGTTCTCTGCCATCGGCCAGTGGCTGACGCGGGCATGGTCGTAACCCAGCAGGTGCAGCGATCGTTCGCTGCGGAAATACACCCCGTCGGCGGTGGCGATGACCTGCCAGACCGTGCCGATCCGGCGCGCGCTGCCGGTCAGTCCGGCCGCCGTAAGCAACTCGCGGTAGACCATGCCCCCATCCGCGCCGGGTTGCAGCCAGCCGAAAGTGTCGTGGCTGCCAACGTAGAGCCGTCCGTCATGGCCGGTCACCACCTTGCGCGCCGGGTCCGGCCCTGGCAGCGCGATCAGGTCCCACTGCTCGCCGTCGTAACGCAGCACGCCGGCGCTGTTGCCGACAAACAGGCGGCCATCACGGCCGGTGGCGATAGCCCAATGCTGCGGCGGCGCGTCGTAGTCCTGCGGCAGGTAGCGCCGCAGCAGCGGCGTGCCAGGCAGCGGCTCGGCTTGGCCCGACAGCGGAAACCACCCCAGCAGCAACAGCAGCAGCAGCGCGAGCGCGAGCGGCGCCAGCATCGAGCGGCAAGTCAGGTACATGGCGCGCAGGCCGGCAGCTGGCCGCCGCGTCGCAAACGGATGCAACATCGACACAAAACCTGCCCCCTGGTAGGTGCGCGCAGGCTAACACCCTGCTGCGGTCGAAGAATGAGCTGGGAAAACCGAATTCCGCACTCCACGCTCATCGCCACCGCTTTGAACTGCAGCGTGACGTAGGGCACAGCAGCGATCAACGCGAGCGTGGCCCCCAGCGCTGCCAGCACGGGCGCGCGGCTGTAGCGCGAGGACAGGAAATCGGCAATCGAGACGATGCGGTTCTCGCCCGAAATCAGCACAGCCGCTCGATGATGCGCCAGCCGAACACCGAATATCACCCGTCTCATCGGCTGAGACGCGCAAGCGTTCAACTCGCTGCTTCGACGGGGACAGGAGACACGCATGGCACCGGAACAGGCGCTCGCGCGGCGGGTTGGCGATGAGGAGGGGACGGCGCTGGCTTTCCCGGCGGTGCCGGGTTCTGTCCGCGACGGCGCAACCGTGGTCCGCGGCGACGGCGCGGCGCTGACGCAGGCGCTGTCGAAGCGTTACGCCGACCGGATCACCGGCAGTTTCATGATTCCGGGGCGCGAGGGCGCCTATGCGCCGATCCCGGACGACGTGCCGGCGGCGCTGGCTTCGGCGTTGCGCGCGCGTGGGGTGGACAAGTTGTATAGCCACCAGGCCGAGGCCTGGCACGCGGCGCGGCGTGGTGAAAATATCGCCATCGTCACCCCGACCGCGTCGGGCAAGTCGCTGTGCTACACGCTGCCGGTGGTCGCCGCGGCGATGGCTGCATCCAGATCCAAGGCGCTTTACCTGTTTCCGACCAAGGCGCTGGCGCAGGACCAGGTCGCCGAGTTGCTGGAGCTCAACCGCGCCGGCGAGCTCGGGGTCAAGGCCTTTACCTTCGACGGCGACACGCCCGGCGATGCGCGCCAGGCGATCCGCCTGCACGGTGACATCGTGGTGTCCAATCCGGACATGCTGCACCAGGCGATCCTGCCGCATCACACCAAGTGGGCGCAGTTCTTCGAGAACCTGCGCTATGTGGTGATCGACGAGATCCACACCTATCGCGGCGTGTTCGGTTCGCACGTGACCAACGTGCTGCGGCGGCTCAAGCGCATCTGCGCGTTCTACGGGGTCACGCCGCAGTTCATCCTGTGCTCGGCGACGATCGGCAACCCGCGCGAACACGCGCAGGCGCTGATCGAGGCGCCGGTGCATGCGATAACCGAATCGGGCGCGCCCAGCGGCGACAAGCACGTGCTGCTGTGGAATCCGCCGGTGGTCAACGCCGACCTCGGCTTGCGCGCGCCGGCGCGTTCGCAGAGCAACCGCATCGCACGCATCGCGATCAAGTCGGGCTTGAAGACGCTGGTGTTCGCGCAGTCGCGGCTGATGGTCGAGGTGCTGACCAAGTATTTGAAGGACGTGTTCGATCACGACCCGCGCAAGCCCGCGCGGATCCGTGCCTATCGCGGTGGCTACCTGCCGACCGAGCGCCGCGCGGCCGAACGCGACATGCGCGACGGGCGCATCGACGGGATCATCTCGACCTCGGCGCTGGAACTCGGGGTGGATATCGGTTCGCTCGACGTGGTCGTGCTCAACGGCTACCCCGGCACGGTGGCGGCGACCTGGCAGCGCTTCGGCCGCGCCGGGCGGCGGCAGCGGCCGGCGCTGGGCGTGCTGGTGGCGAACTCGCAACCGCTCGATCAATACGTGGTGCGGCATCCGGACTTCTTCGCCGACGCGCCGCCCGAGCACGCGCGCATCGCGCCGGACCAGCCGCTGATCCTGTTCGATCACATCCGTTGCGCGGCGTTCGAGTTGCCTTTCGTCACACTCGGTAACGGCCGCGCAGAACTGTTCGGCCCGATCGACCCCGAGGTGTACCTCGAAGCGCTTGCCGATACCGAGGTCGTGCACCGCGAGGGCGATCGCTGGGAGTGGATCGCCGACAGTTATCCGGCGCAGGCGGTGAGCCTGCGTTCGGTGGCGGACGGCAATTTCGTGGTCGTCGACAGGACCGACGGCAAGCAGGTGATCCTGTGCGAGGTCGACTACTCGGCCGCCGCGCTGACCTTGTACGAAGGCGCGATCCACATGGTGCAGTCGACGCCGTACCAGGTCGAGCGGCTCGACTGGGAGGGGCGCAAGGCCTACGTCACGCGCACGTTCGTCGACTACTACACCGACTCGATCGACTTCACCCGGCTCAAGGTGCTCGATCACTTCGACGGCGCGGCGGCGGGCGTAGGCGACAGTCACCACGGCGAAGTGCACGTGGTGCGGCGCGTCGCCGGCTACAAGAAGATCCGCTACTACACCCACGAGAACATCGGCTACGGCCCGGTCAACCTGCCCGATCAGGAACTGCACACCACCGCGGTGTGGTGGCAGCTGCCTCAGGCGGTGCTGCTGCGCGCTTTCGCGTCCAGGCAGGACGCACTCGACGGTTTCCTCGGCGCGGCATACGCGCTGCACGTGGTGGCGACGGTGGCGGTGATGGCCGATGCGCGCGACCTGCAGAAGTCGGTCGGCAACGGCGACGGCGCGTGGTTCGCGACCAGCGACCGGAAGGGTCGCGGCACGATCAAGGGTGTCGACGGTGGCGCGAGCACCGATGTCGCGCTGATCGAAATGCAGCAGTTCGTGCCGACCGTGTACCTGTACGACAACTTCCCCGGTGGCGTCGGCTTGAGCGAACCGTTGTGGATGCGCCAGCAGGAACTGGTGCAGCGCGCGGTCGAACTGGTCGAACGCTGCGACTGCATGGCGGGCTGTCCCGCGTGCGTGGGACCGGTGCTGGCGGCCAATGAAGCCGCCGAAGGTGTCACGCCGAAATCGTTGGCGCGGCAGGTGCTGGGGTTGCTGGCCGAGCCGGACACATGAGCGTCACCCTCGACCGGCTGCGTGCCTTGAAGCGCGAGGCGGGTAGTGTTCGGCGTCCGCCAGAGTCACGCATTTCCGCCCCCTCCTATTCGCAATGCGAAAGTGAGGGAGCTCAAGGCAATGCCCCGTCGATCGCATCACTGCGCCGCCTGCTCGGCGTGCGCGAACGCACCGCAATGCCGACGGTTGCACGCGGACCCGTCGACCGCATGCTGCCCGGCGACGAAATCGCCCCCGGCCTGCGCCTGATCGAAACCCGGCTGCCGTACGCCGCGCCCACCATCGCGCTGTCGCTTGCTTTCGCCAGGCGCGATGGCGAATCCATCGACCCGCGCGACCTGCTGTTCTTCGATACCGAAACCACCGGCCTGGCCGGCGGCACCGGCACGCGCGCGTTCATGATCGGCGCGGCCGACTGGCACCGCGATGCCGTGCACGGCGATGTTTTTCGCATCCGCCAGTTGCTCATCACCACCCTGGCCGCCGAGGCCGCGATGCTGGAAGTGTTCGCGGGTTGGCTGAAGCCAGGTTCCGTGCTGTCGAGCTACAACGGTCGCTGCTACGACGCGCCGCTGCTGAAGACGCGGTATCGACTGGCGCGCATGCACGACCCGATCAGCCCGCTCGATCACGTCGACCTGCTGCATCCGACCCGCCGGCGTTACCGGGGCGTGTGGGAGAACTGCCGGCTGGCGACGATCGAGCGCGAGCTGCTGAAGATCGTGCGCGAGGACGACCTGCCGGGTTCGCAGGCGCCCGCGGCGTGGTTGAGCTACCTGCGCGGTGGCGCATCGCGCAACCTGCGCCGCGTGGCCGCTCACAACCACCAGGACGTGGTGACGCTGGCGCGCCTGATGCTGCGGCTGGTGACGGTGCACGCCGAGGCTGACGGAAACTGAATCCTGGGTGCCTTCATGCCGCGCACACGCAAGCGGCGGCAGGCTCCGACGATACCCCTGCCCTGGAGCATCGCCATGCATCGCATAGCCCTGCCGCTGATCGTGCTGATGCTGTCCGTCGCGGCCTGCGCGACGATGCCGCCACCGCCTCTGGGCCAGCCGGTCACCGGCGTTTGCAACGCCGACAACGCGCGTTGGGCGATCGGCCAGGGCGTCACCGATGAAATCGTCAACCGCGTCCTGCGCGATACCAACAGCCGCGATGCGCGGGTGATCGAGCCCGGAATGATGGTGACGATGGATTTCCGCGGCGACCGCGTGAACATCGACCTCAACGAGCGCGGCGCGATCACTGGTGTGCGCTGCGGTTGATCAGGTCGGCGGTTGATCGAGACCGCGGTTGATCGAGGCAGTGGTTGATCAGGAATGTCCCGTTTCGTCATTGAGCGAGGTTCGCGCATGATCCGTCATGTTGTTTCCCTCATCTTGCTGGCAGGCCTGCTGGGTCTGGCCGGCTGTACCAGAGAAGCCTCGCCGTCGCCCGCGGTTTCGGATGTCGACACGCCTGTGCCGGCCACGCCCCCGCCGATGCGCGGGGCGTCCACCGCCGCAATCGCCCTGGAGCCGCCCATGACCGCCCCCCCGATGTCCGACCCCTTGCCCGCGCAGCAGATGAGTTGCGATGCCGAGCTGGCCAAACCCGCCGCGCTGGGTCAACGCGCCACCGCTGAAGTGGTAGAGCAGGCGCGCAAGGATGCCGGCGCGCAGATCGCGCGCGTGCTGAAGCCCGACCAGATGGTGACGATGGAGTTCATCGAAGGCCGGCTCAACATCGATGTCAACGACAACAACGTGATCACCAATGTCCGCTGTGGTTGATCCGGCGCAACAGAGCCAATCCGTCAGCCCCGGCATGGGGCAACCGTAGAGCGGAGCTTGCTCCGCTGCGGTTACGTCGGTAAAGCGCCAGCCGAGCAAGCTCGGCTCTACGGAAATAAAGCCCAGCTGAGCAAGCTCGGCTCTACGAGTCGGATGGGAACCGTTGATGGCCTTGGGTCGTGTCGACGCGGGCGGCATGCAGGCGCGGTGCGCCATCGGCGACGTCGGTCCAAACCACGTGCGCAACGTCGCCACTGACCGCCAGTTGCGGGAAGCCGGTGCCGCGGCCACGGCCCTGCAGGCGGGCGACTTCGATGCGTTGCAGTTCGCTTGAAAGGTCCGCGGCGAACCGTGCCAGTTGCAGCGACTGGCCCTCGGCGTCCTCGCGCAGCCACAACACCCCACACCGCATCGGTGCCGTAGGCGACGTCGACCCGGCCCTGCACCTGCGGGCCGCTGTCGAACACCACCGGCGCGGCGAAACTTTCGCCGGCGTCGATGCTGCGCGCGAGCTTGAGCGTCGGCGTGTTGCCGGCCGCGGTGTACCACGCGACCACGGCCTCGTTGCCGCGCGCGTCGACCGATGGGCCATTGACCGGACACGCGGGCATCGTCCACTGGTCGGCGTGGACGACGCGGCCGGCGCTCCAGCGGCCGCCTTGCAGTCGGCTGACCGCGATGTCGCGGATTTCCGCAGCGGTGCGGTCGCGGTACACCAGCAACGGGCCGCGCGCGGTCAACGCGGTGTCCGTCTGGCAGCAGTCGCAGGCCATCGCGTCGACACGGGTGTCGCCGCTGCGCTGCAGGTCGGCACTGAAGGTCGCCGCGCGCACGGTCATCGCGCCGGCCGCCTGCGCGTCGGCGGTGGCGGCGGCATGATCTCCGTGGCCAGCGCCGCCGGTTTCGCGGCCGTCGAGCCAGGCGATGCCGAGCGTGTCGGGCGATGCCGTCCACAACGAGACGAAGCCGTGTTCGGTCGGCGTGCCGTCGTCGTTGACCAGCACCGGCGGTGACCAGCTCGCGCCGTCGTCGTCCGAGCGCACGAGCGCGACATCGTAGGCGTAGGTCGCGGCGGCGGATTTCTGCAGCCAGTGAGCCCACAGCGCGCCGTCGTCGGTGACCGCGATGTGCGGGGTGTCGGCCCAGTTGACGAACCAGTCGTCGCCGCGGGCGATCGTGCGCGGTGCGCTCCAGGCGCCGTCGGCGAACGTGGCGAATTTCAGTGCGTGCCCGGATGCCTGCGCCTCGATCCACGACAGCAGCAAGCGGCCGTCGGCGGTCGCGATCAGATCGGGCTGGGCGGCGG
>JALZKJ010000085.1 GCA_030859305.1 Pseudomonadota bacterium
CTGATCGAACTGGTCCAGGCCAACGGCGGCGACATCGCCTTCCTGTCCGAGCAGACGCTGGGCGATGAAGGCCCGTTGTCACTGCAGACGCGCTACTGAGTTGTGCGCGATACAGGCGTGCGGGGCAACCACGGCTGCCCCGCAGCTTGCTTGGGTGCCCGAAACCGGTCGTTGGGTGGCCTCTTTTCGCACCTCGGGTTCCTTGCAACCTCGAATGTGGCGGTCGTCAACGGCATACGCGGGGATTCATCATTAGGCCAGGGGTTTGATCAATGAGTGGCCGCCCACACGGGACAAGCCTGCTGCGTCGTGGCGAACTCGGCTTCTGGTTCTGCGGCTTGGGCGTGCTCGGCCTGATGCGTGCGTATCTGGCGGCTTTCCGCGGTGGCGGGTTTGCGGCCGATGCAGTGACGTGGCTGTGGCTGGGCGGTTCGGCGTTGGTGACGGTGATCGGGGTTGCACTGGTGGTACGGGCGCTACAGCAGGGGCGGTAATCGGCAATCGCGTTAGGAGGTTGCCGGGCGGTAGCGCCGGGCTTGCCGGGCTGGCTCGTGCCCGGCTTCCCGCAGCGGAGCAAGCTCCGCTCTACGAATGCGCCGGTCGGTTCAAGCACTCGACCGAGGACGACTAGTCGCTTGGCGCGCGGTACACCTCGCGGCCGTCGACGTAGGTGGCCTGCACGGTCAGGGTGCGTAATTGCTCGGCGGGGATCGCCAGCGGATCCTGCGCCAGCAGCACGAAGTCGGCGCGTTTGCCGACCGCGAGGCTGCCGACCTCGGCTTCGGCGAATCCTGCATAGGCGGCGTCCAGGGTGAAACCGCGCAAGGCTTCGTAGGCGGTCAGTTTTTCCTGCGGCAACCATCCCCCGGTCGGCATGCCTTGTGCATCGGTGCGGGTGGTAGCCGAAAACAGGCCCAGCCGCGGGTCCACCGATTCGACCGGGAAATCCGAACCCAGCGCCAGCCGCGCGCCGCTGTCGCGCAGTTGCCGCCATGCATACGCACCGACGATGCGCTGAGGGCCGACACGCGCCTCCGCCCACGGCATGTCGCTGGTCGCGTGAGTCGGCTGCATCGAGGCGATCACGTGCTGCGCAGCGAATCGCGGCAAGTCCTCCAGTGCAAGGATCTGCGCGTGCTCGATGCGCCAGCGGTGATCGGCATTGGTGTTGTCTTTCCAGGAGGCTGCATACGCGTCCAGCACCACGTGGTTGCCGCGATCACCTATGGCATGGGTAGCGACTTGCACACGGCAGCCGCGCGCCTTGTCGACAATCTGCTGGAGGGCTGCCGGCTGTGTCAGCAGCAGGCCCTGGTTGCCGGCGTCGTCGTGGTAATCCTCGCTCATCGCCGCGCCGCGGCTGCCGAGCGCGCCGTCGACATACAGCTTCAACGCGCGCATCTGCAGGCGCCCGCCGGCGTGTCGGTACAAGCCGCTATCGCACAGCCACGCCAGCGCCGCGCTGTCGCCATCGGCCAGGGCGTAGATGCGCAGCGGCAATTCGTCGCGATCGGCCAGTTGCTGATAGCCGCGCAATTGCGCCAGCGACACGCCGGCATCGTGCACGCCGGTCAGGCCGTGCGCGACCGCGCTGCGCATGCCGAGCTGCAACGCGCGTTCGGCAGTGGCGCCATCGAGCGGCGGCATCGCGGCGTCGACCAAGGCCATCGCGCTGTCGATGAACACGCCGGTCGGCTGGCCCTGCGTATCGCGTTCGATCCTGCCGCCGTCGGGCTGCCAGCTGCCACCTAGATCGCGCTCGACCACGCGCATCGCCGCGCTGTTGGCCCAGCCGGCGTGGCCATCGACGCGTTCCAGCCAGACCGGCCGATCGGGGAACGCGGCGTCCAGGTCGGCCGCGCTCGGAAAACGTTGTTCAGGCCAGTCGTTCTGATCCCAACCGCGTCCGAGCAACCACGCGTCGGGCGGCAGGTCGCTTGCGAATTCGCGCAGGCGCTGCAGCACCTCGTCCTTGCTGCCGGTGTCGACGAGTTGCGCGCGCATCTGCGCCAAACCGAGACCGCCGATATGGCCGTGCGCGTCGATCAATCCCGGCACCACCGTGGCGTTGCCCGCATTGAGACGCTGCGCATCGGGATAGCGCTGCAGCAAATCCGCGGTGTCGCCCAGCGCGAGGATTTTGCCGCCCGCATCGAATGCCATCGCCTGCGCGCGCGGACGGGCGACCTCCATGGTGTGGATGCGCGCCGCGCTCAGCACCGTCACGTCGCTTGCAACCACCGGCGCCGACAATGCCGCCAGCCCCACCGATATCGCCGTCGCCAGCACCACTGCCCCGTTGCGCATCATCGATCCCATTGAATGAAGTCCGACAACTTTGCGAAAAAGCGCCGCCGGGCGCAAGCTCACCCTCTTCATGACCTCCCCGCGCGAGCACGCGCACCGCTACCGAAGACAGCCCCCGATGCCTTCACGCACCACGTCCGAATTCACCCTCGACCCACCCGACGCCGAACGCCTGGCCAACCTGTCCGGCCCGTTCGACGGCCACCTGCGCATGATCGAACTGCGCCTCGGCGTGGAGATCGCCAACCGCGGCAATGTGTTCCGCGTGGTCGGCCCGCAGGTCGCGGTCAACAAGGCCGAGACACTGCTGCGCGACCTGTGGAAGGACGCCGCCGAGGAAACCATGGACGAGCCGGCGATCCACCTGCGCCTGGCCGAAGCGCAGGCCGATCGCGTCGTCGCCGACGACATCGAGCCGCAGGAAGTCGCGATCCGGGTCAAACGCGGCACCATCCGCGGGCGTGGCCCCAATCAGGCCAAGTACCTGCACGCGATCGCGATCAACGACATCAACCTGGGCATCGGTCCGGCCGGCACCGGCAAGACGTTCCTGGCCGTCGCCAGCGCGGTCGAGGCGCTCAATGACGGCCGCGTGCAGCGGCTGATCCTGGTGCGCCCGGCGGTCGAGGCCGGCGAGAAGCTCGGTTTCCTGCCCGGCGACCTGACCCAGAAGGTCGACCCCTACCTGCGACCGCTGTACGACGCGCTGTACGAGATGCTCGGCGTCGAGAAAGTGGTCAAGCTGCTGGAAAAGAACGTCATCGAGATCGCGCCGCTGGCCTACATGCGCGGGCGCACGCTCAACGACGCGTTCGTGATCCTCGACGAGGCGCAGAACACCACCATCGAACAGATGAAGATGTTCCTGACCCGGATTGGTTTTGGCAGCACCGCGGTGGTCACAGGCGACATGACCCAGGTCGACCTGCCCAAGCACCAGAAGTCGGGACTGAAGGACGCAGTGGAAGTACTGCACGGTGTCGAGGGCATCAGTTTCACCTTCTTCGAATCGCGTGACGTCGTGCGGCATCCACTGGTGGCCAAGATCGTCAACGCGTATGAAGCGCGCGATGCCAAGGACAGCGAAACCGGCATCGCCGGCTGAGGACAGCAGCATGACCAAAGGGCCGGTTCGCCTCGATGTGTCGATCAACTACACCGTGCCACGCACGGGCTTGCCGGCGGCGGTGAGTTTTCGCAAGTGGGTGCACGCCGCGCTCGACGGCCGCATCCGCGACGCCGACCTGGCGATCCGCATCGTCGACAACAAGGAAGGCCGCGCGCTCAACCGCCACTACCGTGGCAAGGACTACGCCACCAACGTGCTGAGCTTCCCGGCCGAGTTGCCCGAAGGCCTGCCCAAGGGCTTCAAATTGCCGCTGCTCGGCGACCTGGTGATCTGCGCGCCGGTGGTGGCCCGCGAGGCCCGCGAACAGAAGAAGCCATTGGCCGCCCACTACGCGCATCTGACGGTGCACGGCGCCCTGCATCTGCTGGGCTGGAACCATGACGACGACACCGAGGCCGACTGCATGGAGCAGTTGGAGCGGGAGATCCTGGCGGGGCTCGGGATCGAGGATCCCTACTGATCGGACAGGCTACGCGGCAGCACCTTCACCCTCCCACAGGTGCCCCACCTCCCAACCGCGCTAAACTCGCCTGAACGCCCCTCCCCCCGGGCGCACCGCAAAAACGCAATGTCCGAGGACGACAGTAGTACCCAGGCCCCTGAGACCCAGGAAAAACGCCGCTCGTGGCTCGACCGCATCAGCTCCGCGCTGTCCGGTGAACCGACCACCCGCGAGGACCTCGTCGAGATCCTGCGCGACGCCCAGGCCGATGGCCTGATTGCGGCCGACACGCTCACGATGATGGAAGGCGCGATCACCGTGTCCGACCTGACCGTGGGCGATGTGATGATCCCGCGCTCGCAGGTGGTCGCCCTGCCCGCCGAGGCGCGTTTCCTGGACCTGATGAAGCTGGTGGTCGAGTCGGGCCACTCGCGTTTCCCGGTCCACGGAGAGGACAGCGACGACATCCTCGGCATCCTGCTGGCCAAGGACCTGCTGCGCGGCGTGGTCGCCGACAACGGCCCGGGCACGGTCCATGAACTGTTGCGCCCGGCGGTGCTGATTCCCGAGTCCAAGCGACTGGACGTGCTGCTGCGCGAGTTCCGGTTGTCGCGCAACCACATGGCGATCGTGATCGACGAGCATGGTGGCGTGGCCGGACTGATCACGATTGAGGACGTGCTGGAACAGATCGTCGGCGAGATCGACGACGAGCACGACGACGCGGAGGACCCCAACGCGCTGATCGCGGCGCAGGCCGACGGGCAGTTCGTTGTCGACGCGCTGACGCCGATCGAGGATTTCAATGAACGTTTCGGCGCCGATTTCGACGAGGACGAGTACGACACGATCGGTGGCTTGATCACCGCGGCGATCGGGCATCTGCCGGAGGCGGGAGAGGAACTGACGCTGGGGCGTTATGTGTTCCGGGTGTCGAGCGCGGATGCGCGACGGGTGCATGCGTTTCATGTGGGTGTGTTGGGTGATGCTTGATGCCTGCCGTTACTCGCGGCGGCTGCTTGTCCCCCCATTTGGGGAGAGGGCACTGAAGCGATTGCTGTTGCTGATGCTCGCGATTTTGTGTTTTCCCGGGCTTGCCGCGCCCGCCGTCGCCACCCCGATGCACATGGATGTACGAGTGCCGCGAGCGCAGGATGCGCAGGAGCGGCCACGCATCGGCGTGGTGACGATGCAGCCCGGCGAAATCTTCTTCGAGCGCTTCGGCCACAACGCGATCCTGGTGCAGGATCCGCTGACCGGCGCCGGCACTTCCTACAACTTCGGTTTCTTCGATCCGGGCGAGGAAGACTTCATCGGCAGATTCGTGCGTGGCGACATGCGCTATCGGCTGGTCGCGCTGCCGATTGAACAGGACCTGGTCTACTACCGCGACAGCGGTCGCGGCGTCGCCATCCAGTGGTTGAATCTCGAAGACGCCGACGCGCAGCAACTCGCCGATGCGCTGGCCGAGAACGCGCGCCCGCAGAACGCGCACTACCGCTACGACTACTTCCTCGACAACTGCTCGACACGGGTGCGCGATGCGCTCGACCAGGCGCTGGGCGGCGGCTTGCGGCGCACGCTCGAGGGTCGCTCGCGTGGCAACACGTTCCGCAGCGAGGCGGTACGGCTGGCCTCGCCGGCACCGTGGATGTGGCTGGCGTTCGATATCGGCCTGGGGCCGTCGGCCGACCGGCCGTTGCCGGTCTGGGCGGAGTCGTTCGTGCCGATGCGATTGGCCACCGCATTGCGCGACGTACGCAACCAGCAGGGCGAGCCGTTGGTAGCGGAAGAAATCGAGGTGCTGCCGCACCTGATCGCACCGGAACCCGTCGAGGCCCCACGCGCATGGCTGCCGTGGTTTCTGTCGGGCCTGCTGATCGGTGTGGGGTTGGCGTGGCTGGGTGCGCACCGGCCGCGTGTGCTGGCAGTGATTGCGCTGCCGTTCTGGACCGTTTCCGGACTGATCGGCGCGCTGTCGCTGTTTATCTGGTTCGGCACCGCGCACCGTTTCGGCTGGGCAAACCAGAACCTGCTGCTGCTCAATCCGCTGTGCTGGCTGCTATTGCCGGGCGGCTGGCAAGTGCTGCGCGGAAGGGTGCCGAAGGCCTGGTTTCGCTATTTGCTGATCACGGTCGCGGCTTTGGCGGGGCTGGCGGTGTTTTTCCACGGGCTGCAGTCGCTGCCGCAGCGCAACCTGCACTGGATCGTCTTGTTGCTGCCGATCCATATGGCGCTGGCGTGGGGTTTGAGCCGCGGGAACAGCTCCAGCCGCGAACATGGGCCTGGAGACTCGGCCGCTCATGTTTCGTCGACCCCGCGAAGGCGGGACCCAGTAACTTCAGGATTCAGAACAGAGTGAAAGGTGCTGGCCCCCGCGTTCGCGGGGATGGCGGCGCTCAAGGAAGTTCTGTTGCACTCTGACCCTGTTCCGCTGACCCATGTTCCGCTGACCCCTGTTCCGCTGTGACACCGCTCGATATCAAGACGCGACCTCGATGCGATCGCGGCCCGCGTGCTTGGCCCGGTACAGCGCATCGTCGGCGCGTTGCAGCAGTCCGTCGATCGATTCGCCGACGCGATGGTGGGCCACGCCAGCCGAGAAGGTGATCGGCAATGGCCCGGCAGTGGTGACGACGGGATGCGTGTGCAACGCGGCGCGCAGGCGCTCGACACTGGCGTGGGCGCCGTCGGCCTGCTCGTATGGCAGCAACAACAGGAACTCCTCGCCACCATAGCGGCCGAAGGTGCTGTCGTCTCCGCTGCGGCCGACCACGTCCATGCGCCGCTGGTGCGAGCGGATGCGCTCGGCGAACCCGCGCAGCACCTCGTCGCCGACACCGTGGCCGTGGCTGTCGTTGATACGCTTGAAGTGGTCCAGGTCGAGGATGCACAGCACAAACGGCTCGTCGTGGCGGATCGCCCGCTCGTGTTGCTGGTGCAGGGTCTCCATCAGATGGCGGCGGTTGTACAGCCCGGTCAGTTCGTCGCGGCTGGCGAGTTCCTTCAAGCGCGCCAGCGCCGTGGCCAGGGCATCCTTTCTATGCGCCAGGCTCGCCCGCAACGCCGCGACGTAGCTGCCCAGCAACGACAGCCACAGCAGTACCAGCACCAGCACCATGAAATCCAGCAGTTCCAGCCGGAAGGCTTCGCTGCCGCGCTGCGCGGAGTCGTACTTGAGCAGCAGCATCAACGTGTAGCCGGTGGCAGTCGCGGCGGTCAGCGCCAGGTACTGGCGCAGGCTGAAACTGAAGACGCCAAAGAAGAACGCCGCGAAGAACAGCGCCAGCGCAATGACCCGGGCTTGATCGGTGTAATACGCGAGCAACAGCGCCAGCAGCGCGGCGCAGCCGACCTGCGCGAACATCACGCTGGGGTCGGAAAACCGCCGGGTGTAGCCACTGCGGATAGCGACGAAGAACGCCAAGTTGATCACCACCGCGACCGCAACGAACCACGCCAGTCCGGCATAGCTGAAACGCAACCAGCCATGCGTGACGGCATACACCATCGGCACCACGAACATCAGGTACGACATGAACGCCATCAGCTGGCGCTTCACCCGGATCGCCAGCTTCGGGTCGTCGTCGGGAATCAGCTGAAACGCCATGCGGTGGCCTCGATCGAGAGCGACCGCGCCGAGTATGCTGCACTGCGAGCACGATGGGTGAATGCGTGGATTCGGCACGCAATTGCGCGCTCCTGCATTGGCGCTTGCCCACCCGCACATGCCGGGTCACGATGCCGGCCATGAATGATCCTGCCCTGCCCCGCTGCGTCATCAATTGCGCTCTCTATGACCGTGACGGCAGCCGGCGACATATCGGCCTGGATGCGATCAGCGACGTGCTCGCGGTCGACGACGGCAGCTTCGTCTGGGTCGGCCTGTACGAGCCCGACGAAAGCCTGCTCGACAAGCTGCAGGAGGAGTTCGGCCTGCACGACCTGGCCGTGGAGGATGCGCACAACGC
>JALZKJ010000023.1 GCA_030859305.1 Pseudomonadota bacterium
GTGGGGCACTGCGAGTCGCGCCAACCCAGCTTGTTCAACCACGATCAGGCGGACACATGAACGCGGTGCATGTTGCCACGACACGATTGGTTGGCATTGTCGGCGCACGCGGCCACGTCGGGGTGGAACTGATCCGGCTGATCGTCGGGCATCCGCACCTGGCGCTCGGTTTCGTGGCTTCGCGCGAGCTCGACGGGCAGCGCGTGGCCGACCATATCGACATCTGCACGGGCGAGCTTCGTTATTGCGCGCCGTCGCATGCTGCACTGGCTGCGCGGCAAGTCGGTAGCGAGCCGGTCGAAGCGGTGATCCTGGCGCTGCCGAACAGCAAAGCCGCGACACTGGTGGCGGCCTATGAGGCGACCGGCAGCGACCCCGTCATCATCGACCTGTCGGCCGACCATCGCTTCGACAAAGGCTGGTACTACGGTCTGCCGGAATTGACCCGGGCGCACTACGCCGGCCAGCGCCGGATCAGCAATCCGGGCTGTTACGCCACCGCGATGCAGCTGGCGATCGCGCCGATGCTGGATGTGCTCGCAGGCCCGGTGCAATGTTTCGGCGTGTCGGGTCATTCGGGCGCCGGCACCGCGCCGTCGGACAGGAACGATCCGGTAAAGCTGCATGACAACCTGATGCCGTATGCGCTGACCGGCCACGTGCACGAGCGCGAGGTCAGTCGCTGGCTGGGCCATGAGGTACAGTTCATGCCGCACGTGGCGGCGCATTTTCGCGGGCTGACGATCACCGCCAACCTGCCGCTGTCGCAGGCGTTCGATCGCGAGGCCATCATGGCGCGCTACCGTGAGCGCTATGCCGGCGAGCCGCTGGTGCGTGTGCTGGACGAAGCGCCCTGGGTCAGCCGCATCGCCGGCGCGCATCATGTCGAGATCGGCGGGTTTTCCCTGGCGGACGACGGCCGCCGGCTGGTGGTGGTGGCGACCGAGGACAACCTGCTCAAGGGCGCGGCGACGCAGGCATTGCAGAACCTCAACCTGGCGTTCGGATTCGACGAATTCGCAGGCATCCCTTGCGGGCAGGATGCAGACGGGAACCGGTGACATCGCGGAGGGTTGCCCACGTCGCGACTTGCGCCCCGAAGGAAGTCCCCTTGGGGGACGTCGCTCCTACAGAAAATCAGGATTACCAGGCATGACCGATCTCCTCTGGCAGAAACCCGGCGTCAAGGTCGACGCGCGCATCCAGCAGTTCCTCGCTGGCGACGACGTCATCCTCGACCGCGAATTCTTCCTGTTCGACATCCAGGCCAGCCGCGCGCATGCACAGGGATTGCAGCAGATCGGCATCCTCGACGCCGACGAACTGGCAGGCATCGAACGCGAACTGACAACGCTCGCGGATGACTTCAGCAGAGGTGAATTCATCCTCGACCAGACCTATGAAGATGGTCACTCCGCGATCGAAGCGCGGCTGATCGAGCGTCTCGGCGATGCCGGCCGCAGGATCCACACCGGCCGCAGCCGTAACGACCAGGTGCTGGTCGCGACCCGGTTGTGGCTCAAGGAGCGCGTTGCGCGCGTCGTCGCCGTGTGCCTGGAAACCGCCGAAGTCGCGTTGGCGCGCGCAGAGGCGGAAAGTGCGTTGCCGTTGCCGGGCTACACCCACCTGCAGCGCGCCGTGGTGTCGTCGGCGGGCATGTGGTGGGCGGCGTGGGCGGAAGCCTTCATCGACGATGCCCAGCGTGCACGCGACACCCTCGAATGGATCGACGCCAACCCGCTCGGCAGCGCCGCAGGCTACGGCGTCAACCTGCCTTTGGCGCGCGAGCACACCACCCAGGCGCTGGGTTTCGGCCGCATGCAGGTTTCGGCGGCCTACGCGCAACTCTCGCGCGGCAAGTTCGAGATGGCGGCAGTAGAGGCGCTGGGTTCGGCGATGCTCGACCTGCGCCGGCTGGCATGGGATCTGAGCCTGTTCACCAGCGCCGAATTCGGATTCGTCGCGCTGCCGGCGCAATACACCACCGGCAGTTCGATCATGCCGAACAAGCGCAACCCCGACGTGATCGAACTCATGCGCGCCAGCTACGCCAGCGTCGCCGCCGCGCGCAGCGAGATCGAACACCTGCTGTCGCTGCCCTCCGGCTACCACCGCGACCTGCAGTTCTCCAAGGGCGCGATCGTGCATGCGTTCGGCCACGGCCTGGGCGCGCTGGAACTGCTGCCGGACCTGCTGCGCAACCTGGAATGGAAACCGGAGTGCATCAACGACGCCCTGGAGCCATCGATGTACGCCACCGATCTGGCGGTCGATCTGGCGCGGCAGGGCGTGCCGTTCCGTGAGGCTTACCGGCAAGCCGCGGATCCGGCCCGCTGGTTGCACGGCAATCCCGCTGCCAGCCTGGCCGCCCGGGTATCGCCGGGCGCGGCGGCGGATCTGCGTCTGCAGGGTCTGCGCGACCGTTTCGCAGCGCTGACTTGACCGCTGACTGAAACCGCGGCCTGTCGGCAGCCCTTACTACGTAACAAGAGTGCGGTTCCACTTAAAGAGGCGCTGCAAGGGTGCCGGCAGGGGCGGCGGCTTACGTCAACGGTCCACGCGGCCCAGGAGGCGAGCATGGCTCACGACCAACGCCACAGGCGCGCGTTGACCCGATGCGGGTTCGAACATGCCGCGTCAGGTCTTGTCGTTTCAGGGTTGAACGGAGACGTGCTCGTCGCCAACCAGGCCGCTTGCCGGATGCTCGGGCATACCGAAGCCGACCTGCTGCAACTCGACATGCTGGCTGTCACCCACCCCGACGATCGCTCGGTGGATGTGGCGGGACTGCAGGCGTTGCTGGCCGGCGAAGTCGAATCGTTCTCGGTCGAGAAACGCTATCTGAACCGGCTGGGCGAGACGGTGCAGACCTGCCAGACGGTGAGCCTGGTGCGCGGGGCCAATGCGCGGCCAAGTGTTTTCGTATCGCAATTGCGCGACATCACCGCGCAGAAATCGACGGAACGCGACAACGACGCGTTTTTCCACTTGTCCCCTGACATGGTGGCGGTCGCCTCGCCCGATATCAGCCACCTGGAGCGAATGAACCCGGCGTGGCAGCGCATCCTGGGCTGGACGAGCGAGGAGTTGGCGGGCAGGCCGTACACGGATTTCCTGCATCCGCAGGATCGACCACGCGCCGCCGAACTGGCGCCGGAACTGGCCAGGAATGGCACGTCGCGCCGATTCCGGAACCGGTTTATGTCCAAACAGGGCCTTTACCGTTATCTGGAGTGGAATACCCATTCAAATGGCGATCATCGCTACTGCGTGGTCCGGGATATGACCCGCCAGCAGGAGATCGAGCTGAAATTGAAATTGCTCAATCAGCGCCTGGTCGAACAGGATCTGCAGATGAGCAGCGTCGTGGACAACATCGGCGACGGTCTGATCACCTTCGACCGGTCAGGCACGGTGCATGCGTTCAACGCGGCGGCGTCCCGGATGTTCGGCTACAGCGCGCAACAGATCATCGGCAACAGCGTCGACACGCTGATTCCCGAGGACCTGCGGGGCGCGCAGAGAGCGGAAATTGATGCCCACCTGAGTGGTGAGTCTCAGCTAGTCGGCAAGGGCATGGCGGTGGTGCGCGCCTTGCGCAAGGATGGCGGCGTATTTCAGGCCGAGCTGGTGATCAATGCGATCGAGACCGCACACGGAGAACTGTTCGTGGCGGTGCTGCGCGACGTCACCGAACGCAGGAAAGCCGAGTTCGAGTTGTTCAGCGAGAAGGAACGGCTGCGCGTGACGCTCAACTCGATCGGGGATGCGGTGATCACCACCGACACTTCCAGTGCCGTGACCTACCTCAACCCCGTCGCCGAGCAGATGACCGGCTGGTCCAACGAGGAAGCGCTGGGCGTCGATTTGAGCCTCGTGATGGTGCTCACCGAAGAGGGGACGCGGGAAACGGCGCCCAACCCGATCGACACAGTGCTGCGGGAAGGCCGGGTCGTCGGCCTGGCCGAAAATTCGATCCTCGAGCGCAGGGGCGGCGGGAGGTTTGCGATCGAGGACAGCGCCTCGCCGATCCGGCACGCCAACAATGAAATAATCGGCACCGTGCTGGTGTTTCATGATGTGTCGGAAGCGCGCCGGATCGCGGCTGAAATGACCCATCAGGCCTCCCACGACCCGCTGACCGACCTGCTCAACCGCCGCGGATTCGAGCGCAAGCTCGACAGCGTGCTGAAGCAAACCGGCAATGGCCACGGTCAGACGTCGGTGCTGTTCATGGACCTCGATCGGTTCAAGGTGGTCAACGACACCGGCGGGCACGCCGCCGGCGACGAATTGCTGCGTCAGCTGGCATCGACCTTCCGCCGGCGGCTACGTAACGCCGATACCCTGGCGCGGCTGGGAGGGGATGAATTCGGCGTCATCCTCGCCGACTGCAAACCCGACGCGGCCCTGCGCATAGCGGAAAGTCTGCGGCAGGCGATCGCCCATTTCCCGTTTGTCTGGGAAGACCACACCTTCCATGTCGGGGTCAGCATCGGCATGGTGTCGATCGAAGAGGGCTCCGCCTCGCGTGAGGAAGTGCTCCTGCAAGCCGACGCAGCCTGCTACCTGGCAAAAGACCGGGGCCGCAACCGCATCCACGTCTACCGGAGCGACGACAATCACCGCATCCTGCAACACGGCGAGATGGGCTGGATCGCGCGCATCCACGAGGCGCTGCAGGAAAACCGCTTCAGGTTGTGCCGACAGACGAGTGTTGCCCTGACCTCGGACGAATCGCCGCATTTCGAGATCCTGTTGCGGATGCTCGAACCCGATGGCCGGCTGGTGCTGCCGATGACCTTCATCCCCGCCGCCGAGCGTTACGGGCTGATGCTGGAGATCGACCGTTGGGTCATCAACGCCGCGTTGACCAAACTGGGTAACCACCCCGACCAGTCGATGTGTTTCATCAACCTGTCCGCTGCATCGATCGGCGACGAGACGCTGACCGATTACGTGAAGTCGCAAGTGGAACTGACCGGGGTCTGCACGGCCGGCCTGTGCTTCGAGATCACCGAAACCGCCGCCATCGCCAACCTGAAGAAGGCCGATGCGGTGATCATGGAGATCAAGAAGCTGGGCTGCCGATTCGCGCTCGATGATTTTGGCAGCGGCATGTCGTCCTTCGCCTACCTCAAGCACCTGCCCGTGGACTACCTGAAGATCGACGGAGCGTTCGTGAGGCACATGGACAAGGACCCGATAGACCGCGCGATGGTCGAGGCGATCAACAACATCGGCCATGTGATGGGGATCGAGACCATCGCCGAATACGTGGAGAACCAGGCCACGGTCGAAATGCTGGCGGACATGGGCGTGAACTACGCGCAAGGCTACTGGATCGAGAAGCCCCAGCTCTGGGCATAGCCTCAGAATATGAATCTGCATGCAGTGCGCTGGCTGCGTGATCACAAAAAAAGCAGGCGCCGTTGCCGCCTCGCGTGGGGTGCCGTTCCGCGACGCCTACCAGCAGGCGGCGGATCCTGCGGGCTGGATTGTGGGCGACCCCGCTGCCAGCCTGCATGCGCACGTGTCGCCTGGATCCGCGGGGATGCTGTGCCTGGATCTGCTGCGCGAGCGGTTGGCGCACCCGCGGGTCAACTGACCGGACCTGGTGAATACCCGGCGAAGCGGCCGCGTGCGGTCAGCGGCAGAAGTCCACGTCCTCGGCGAAGCGCAGCCAGTCCGGTAGGGCTTCGCGATAGGCGGCGCGCAACTGCGTGTCGACAGTGACCCCCCAGTCGACCCGGGCGGCGACCTCGACTTCATGCTTGTCCCACTCGAACCAGTTGATCATCTTCAAGTGCGGAAAGCGCTCGATGATCGCGGGCGCATAGACCTGTCGCCACCAGCTTGACTTGAGCGCCATCTCGTCGGCGCCGCCACTGGCCGGCGCATAGAACGCTGCGGTTTCGAACACGCCCACTGGCTTGTTGCGGCGCTCGCCGTAGTCGCGGTAGAAGTTGGGCAGGTGGCGCTCATCGCCAACGCTGCCGTGGTAGCCGCCTTCCAGCATGCGGGCGAATTTTTCAGGTTCCGGCAGGTCGTTGCTGCCCCATGGATAGGCTGCGCCCCAGTGATAGAGGGACATGCCAGACCAGTCCACAGCGTCGTCGCCCGGATAGTAGGGTGCATAGGGGTCGTCGTTGGCGGTCAGTTCGCCGTCATCGTCGGTATCCAGCGCCTGCATGTCCGCGCTGCCAGGGCGGGCCTGGAATTTTCCATCCCGGAATGGATAACCGCCACCGTAGTTGGGCGCCCAGAGCATGGCGGTGCCCGGAGCAAGCCGATGCACCGCATCGGCGACCCGGCGAAAGGCGGCGATATACCTGGCTGGTTGCTGGCTCCACACATACCAGGAGCCGTTCATCTCGTGTGCGAAGCGCAACAGCACCATGACCCCACGCGAGTTGTATTGCGCCAGTCGCGCGGCGACCGACTCGGCCACGGCAGGTGTGATGCTGTCCAGGCCGGCGCGCGGCTCCAGGGTCAACAGCAGCATGCCGCCTGATTGAACCAGCATCTCGACCTTCTGATCCAGCATGCCGCCCATGACCGAGTCGATGGGAACCGGCGAGAACGAGACGTACACCGCTGGATGACGTCCCAGGCGCTCGCTGTAGCGGACCGGAGAGTCCTTGGCCAAATCGAGACTGACGCCAAACCACACCCCCGATGCGGGCACCAGGAGCGCGCCATGCCGGTCGGCATCGCAGCTCACAACGGGCATCGGTGGCGGGGTTCGGGCGGCTGGATCGTCGTCGTGTCCAGCCGGCTTGCAGGCGAGTAAAGCAGTTGTCATCACAGTGACCGCAAGAGCGGCCAGGGAAGGGCGCAACAGCGCCAACATTGACGCCGACTTCGACAGGGTCATGGACCCTGCATCGCCAAGCGACTCATCAGGCGGCGCTAGTTGGGGCGGTACGCAGAAAAGGAGAAGCCAATCTCCGGGTGCGTGCCGCCACCTTCGGAGTGTTGCGCCCCGGCATAGACGCCCATATCCAGTGGGCCGACCTTCCAGCCATTCGCGGCCAAGGCCAGGCCATGGATCCGATAGCTCGGGTCGCCGCCGGTGGATACCTGCGGGCCGATGGCGATGCCGTTCGAAAGCCGACGGCCCAGGAAGCCGTTGGCGAAGTTCCGGCGGGCACCGAACACGTACTGGGCATAGGCGCTACTGCGCCACTCGGAATCGGCCCTGGACTGCCACTGAAACTCTCCGACCGGATGCACGCTGGTCCCTTGATTGGCGTTGCCCGGGTCGTTGGGCCGGAGGGTGGTGCGGCTTGCTGCCACCCCCAGGCTCAGTCCCAGCGAGCCGGAATCACGGCGGAACTCCCGGCCGACACTGAACTTGATGCCGTTGGCCTTGCCGTTGATGCGTTGCCCGCCCGCGTTGTACTCGTAACTGACATAGTCAACGAACACCGACTGGCTCCAGCCATCGGACAACCGTTTTCCCGGCAATGGGCCGACCCGGCCCAGATAGGCCACCTGGGTCGTGTCGGCCACGGCCGCGCCGCCCACCCACACGGACTCCGCCAGCGCAGGCGTCACCAGCGTCGCCAGCAAGGCGGCCATCGCCACGCGTCGCATCAGCATGTTTCCACCTCGGTGATGTACAGGGGCCCGGACGGGGTCATCAACGTCGCCGCGACCCTGGCCGGCCGGATACGAAGGGAGTGTGTGCCCCGACGCGAGTGCTCCTCGATGGCCAGCACGTGATGCAGCCGTACCGGAATGTGGGTGACGAGCATGCGGTGCTTCGCATCGCCGATAGGCGACCTGAGTAGCAGCGGCTCGTCGGGCTTCGTGGCCATGGTTGATGCCGCCCAATGCAGGATGGCGTCTTCGCCGTTGTGTAGATGGCCGGAGAGCAGCTGCCGGACGTACTGTGTGGGTGTGCGGATGGTTTCAGTGAGATCGTGCAGGTGCCACTGCAGGTCCGAGCCGAACAGGAAGGTTTCCAGTTCGGCGCTGCCTGCGGCGTCCTGCCAATCGAACACCAGACCGAGAGCTTTGATGAAGCGATCGGCGCCGGCCTGTGCGGGGATCAGCGCGGCTACGGTACTGGCGAACGGAATCGGGCCGCCCGGCAGGTGCAGTTCGCCGGTGACCGCATCCCCGCAGGCCATCGATTCGGGGAATCGGCCATAGACGCGGCAACCGGCTGGCGAAATGTCGTCGACCACCATCGGTTGCCGCATGCCGTCGATCGTGAGGATGGCGGGAATCGGCAACGGGAACCGGTACTCGTGCCGACTGAAGCGCGTGCGCAGCATGGTGAACTTGACGACCAGTACCGCCAACACCAGGTTGACGGTCGCCCACACCACGTTCGCGATCAGCCCGTCCACCGGCAGGTGTTGGCGCGAGTTGTAGAGCATCAGGCCGCCGACGATGGCCACCAGGTTCACCGCGGCCACGACGATCTGTGGCGAGACGGAGTTGGTCTCCGCGCGCATCGCCGTGACGCCTTCCTTCGATGTGACCTTGAAGCGCAGGGTCCGCCGCACCAGCGCCAGCGTCGACCAGGCGAAGGCCGCGAAACGCGCCATGTTGTACTGCTCGATTTTCGCGGTGCGCCCGTAGCCGCGACCCGCCTCCTCGAACACGATGAAGGTGAGCACGAAGAAGGGAATGAACAGCAGCAGGAACTCGCGTGCCGTGGCGACGATCGGCATGGTGCCGGTCAGCAGGACCCACGCCGGGATGAAGTAGAAGATAGCCTTCTGCCAACCATCGAAGTAGGTGACCGCCGAGGCGATGTAATTGAGTCGCTGTGGCAAGGTCAGCTTTGAACGCAGGAAGAACCATTCGCGACGTACAACCTGCATCGCTCCCTGACCCCAGCGCACGCGCTGGCCGAGGAACCCACTCGCGCTGGACGGTGCCAGGCCGAACGCCATCGGCTCGGGCAGGTAGACGGAGCTGAAGCCGGCCTCGTGCAGCTTCACCGACGTTTCCAGGTCTTCGGTGACCGTCGCGGTGGCGAACCCGCCGATCTGGTCGAGCGCCGAGCGGCGCAGTACCGCGCAGCTTCCACAGAAGAAGGCCGCGTTCCAGCGGTCCTTGCCGCGTTGGATCACCCGGAAGAACAATGACTGCTCGGTCCACACCCGGCGGCTGTTGTCCGCCTGCCGGTGCTGGTAGGAGTCGATGTTGAAGAAGTCCTGCGGGGTCTGCACGAAGGCGACTTCGGGCGCCTTGAGGTAGCCAAGGGTGCGGTCGAGGAAGTCGCGGCGCGGCGCATGGTCCGCATCGAAGATCGCGACGAACTCGCCGCGGCAGTGCAGCAGGGCATTGTTGAGATTGCCCGCCTTGGCGTGCCTGTTGTCCGTGCGGGCCAGGTAACGCACGTCGAGATCGGAGGCGAGCACGGCCATTTCGGCGCGGTTGCCGTCGTCCAGCAGCCAGATCGTGCACGGGTACTGCAGGTTGCGTGCGGCCAGCAGGGTCCTGCGTACGAGGTCCACCGGTTCGTTGTAGGTGGGGATCAACACATCGACGCTGAGGCCGGTAGGCGCCGCGACCGGCAGGCGCACGGTCAGCTTCCAGGTCATGAAAAGGTGCAGCAGCGTGGTGGCAAAGCCGAACAGCTCGGCCCCGTAGAGCAGCCCCGAAAACACCGGCGCGGCGGGGTTGAGTGTCGTCGAGCGCCATCCAAGGTAGATGCAGGCCACGATCAGGTAGAGAAACACCAACAGCCTGGGCAGCGGACGCAGGGGCTCGAGTGCGGGGTGGCGGATGTCATCAAGCGATGCGCCGCCAAGCGGTACCAGATCGTCAGTCAGTGGGGCACGGACTTCGCGGTTCATGTGAACTCCCTCATGCCGGGCATATCGCGGCAAAATGTGACGTAGTTGGCACTTTTGATGCGCGGGTTTCGGCGTGTGGATTGCATGGGCAGGTACCCCGCGGGCCGAAAAGCCCGTAGCAACACGGAAACAAAGGGGGGCCCGTGGTAGCAAGCAAATCCCATGCCAGCCAATGCCAAGTCAGCTGGTCGGGGAGACAGGATTCGAGCATGCGGACCCGCGTGGTCTACGACGGTGAGGCATCGGACATGACCACCTTCATCAAGGTCAAGGTCCGCAATCTCGAGACCATGATCAATGCAACACCCCTCGGATAGCGCACAGGGGATTGATTGCCGGATGGGGCTTGCGCGGTGATTTCTCCCGCCGGCGGATCAGCTGCGGGTGCCGCCATCACGAAAACCGCTTCCATTCGCGGGACTCGCTGCCGGCATTGGCGCGCAGGTCGTTCATTGTAAAACGGTGATTGAGCTCGCTGGCCTTGAGCGCTGCGGTAATGGTGCGCTGCCATGCGGTTTGGAACCATGCGTCATGTAGTCCGCGCCTTTGGCGCGATAGCAGAATCAGCGGCACGAAGTCGCGCGCCCACCGCAAACTTGAGGCCTTCGGTCGACGCATGGAGCATCGGCTGCCTGGTCTTGCGGGTGTGCACGGTCAATCCGTCGGGCCCGAAGTCCACGCGGCGCAGCCGCACGATGTCGCCTTGGAGCAGACCGGTGATGGCAGCGAGTATCATCGCTGCCTGCACGATTGTCGGCGCGGGCACACCATGGCGAAATCCGAGTCATTGATGTAGCGCCCCCCGGGGCTTGCCTCCGAGGGTTCAAGGCGCAGGACGGGGTTGGTGGTGGTCGATCCGAGCCGAATTCTCAGCTTGAAACACTCCGGCAGCGTCGTTCGCTCGCGGCAGCGCGGGCGCGTCTGCGCCTTGCGGGCCTGTTGCCAGAGAATCAGGCTCGGTACGTCGACGCCCACAACGCGCACGCGCGTCCCCACATGACGCCGCCTGGCAACGCACCTCTCCTACTCGGCGGCTGCGGCCGGCTACGGCGCCAATCTGCCGCTGCCGCGCGAGCAGACTGGTCGCGAGCTAGGCTTCGACCGCCTGCAGGTCAGGCCCGGATATGACCAGCCCGCGCGCGGGCACTTTGAGATGGCTGCACCATCAGCCGGCGAGCCAGCCACCTTTCTGCCGCTGGTTGAGGGCTTTCAACTCGTAGGCGGCACGTGCCGACGAAACGCGACCGGCGACGAGGTCGGCATACACCTGGTTGGCGGTGCGCCGACGCCGCACGGCGTCGCCGGCGTCCAGCAGTCGCTCGATGGTGCGCACGATCCATCGCCATGCCCGGTTGCCCTCTTCGGTCGCGGACTGGCGGTGTGTGTCGACGTGGTGCAAGTTGGATTCCAGATTGCGTTCGATGCGCGCGACCAGGCTCTGCAGGATGTCGGTCTGGCCCAGGCCGACCTGACTGAGGCGGGCGATCGTCGTGCGCAGCGTTTCCGCCTCCAGCACCCCCAGTTCGGCTGATGCGGCGAGCGCCTGCGCCGCGTCCACCACGGCATCGGTCCCACTGCCCGCGAGTGCGCGTAGGTGGGTGGCATGGTGGTCCCATGCCTGCCAGCGGTATACGAAATCCAGGCCCGTGCCTTTGATGTTCTGTATGCCCATCGCACGGATCAGTGCGCCGGGCGGCGCCGCGCGAAGGACGTCCTGCACGATCACGTTGCCGGGCGTGTTGTAGTCCTGCACGGGCACCATCCGCGCGGAGAACAGATGCCAGAGCTGGTCCCGCACTTCGGCCGGCGTCTGCCCATCGGCGCGTTCGACCGCGGCTTTCGCCGCTGCGACCCACTCGGCATCTTCGAGGTCGCGCTTCCACTGCGCGCGCAACGCTTCGTGGTGCTCGGCCGAGAAATCCGCGACACGCGCCAGCATCACCTCCGGTGCGTCATCGCCCGATTCGATGCCGAGCCCCTCGACGAGCGCCCGCAGGCGGGCGTCCGCCTGCGCCGGATCGAGCGGCACGCGCCATCGCACCAGCACGCTGTCGAGTATGTCCAGATGACCAGCCTTGCCCGTCTCCTGGTCATGCCAGTCGAACGAGGCGACGAATTCGTCGAAGGATTCGCGGATGAAACGCAGCAGGCCGTCGAGGTTGCCGCCGATCAGGAAGTGGCGATCGGCGCCGATGTCGTTGACGAGAATCGCCGCGAACACCTGCGATCGCGCGACGCGGTCGGCACGGTTGTTGACGACGGTGGTGGTCCACACGCCGGGATCGACGTCCAGCCGGTGGCGGGCCATGCCGGTGCGTTCCCAATTACTCAGGCAACCGTGGCGCTCGTTGGCCGACATGCCGTTGATGAACTCTATGCGGCGACCTTCGAACGGCGCCTGCGGGTAGACCTTCAGCACGCCGAGGTCGGGCACCACGCGGTCGGCCATCTCCTTGAGCGCGAAGTCGCGGCGCAGGCCGAGACCTTCGAACATGCGGGCGACCAGCGCGATGTTGGCCGGATGCTCCTGGTACGGAAACCGGTCAATGATGTCGGGCGTCAGCAGGCCGATGTCGAGCCAGTCCACGCTCGCTAACTTTGTGCCGATCGCGTCAGCGCGCTCGACGAGGAACGGCAGCATGTTCTCCTCGCTGGTATAGAGCTCGCCGCCGCGCGGGATGAACTCGCGGATAACCATCGGCAGGTCGACGCCCGCCGGGCCCTGGATGTCCTCGTGGTCGGGGAAGCAGTTGGTGATCGTTGAGACGTCGTCGCGCATCCAGTCCTGCTGCAGCACCCGCACGTAGCCCGGATTCAAGCCCATGCATTCCCACAGCATGACGTCCGTTTCAAGGTCGGCGGCCATCCGCGTCAATCGCGCCTGCTCCCAGATCGTTGCCTTGTCGTAGGGGCGGAACAGGAACATTTCGCTGAGCACGCGGTTTGGATGCCCGAAAAGGAACATCGCCTCGCAGCCCGTCGTCTTGCTGAGCACGCGCAGGCCCAGAGCGCTCATCACCGCCGCCTTGAGGCGTTCGGTGCCCGACTTGCCGCGCGTTCCCCAGCCGCCCATCACCAGCGGCAGGCGGCGTCGTGCATCGCCGAACATGCGATTGAGCCAGACGTGCTGTCCGAAGAACCAGGCGCCCAATACCCCGATGAAGAGCAGCAGGTGCACGAGGCTGTTCTGGTAGATCGAAAAAAAGTAGTCGCGCATGTCCTGCAACGGGATTGACACCGCGAACGTCGCCGCGGGAATGAAACGGCGCAGTCGCGGGTCCTCGGGATAGGCGCGGCCTTCGCGGTCATTGTGCGTCGCGAACGAGCAACGGATGCCGTGGCGGCGCAACGCATCCAGGTAGGCGTGGGGAGTGAACGCGCTATCGGGCGTCCAGTTGCGCAACGCGGCGATCTCCGCGAACCGCGAGCTCAGTGCCCACTTCGCACGGACCCTGTCGGCGAGCCCGTCGGGCACCGCGATGCTGGTGACACCTTCGGCCGTCACCAGCACAAAGGGTTTCGCGGGCCAGCCCTGGTCGAGCGCGGACAGCACCTGGTCGAGTAAAGGCAGCCAGGGGCGCCAGCCGTTTTCGTCGGCTATGTGCAGCGGCTCGCCCGGCACCTTGGTGGGGGAGATCTCGGCGACGCACGCGGAAGGCACGTGCACCAGTCCGGGATAGATACGTCCGCGGGTGTGCGAATAGTTCTGGCGCTTGTCGGTCGCTGGGCGCCGGGCTTCATGCAGGAAGCGCCACAGGCGGGGGCGCCACAGCCAGTCGCGCACCACCGTCAGCTTCCCACGCCGTTGCGTCAGGTTGAAGCCGAAGCCGCGCTGCGCGAGCGGGAGGAGGCGTCGCGCCGCTTCGATGGGGTCGTCTGCCGAAACGATCGTCGCCTGTGCATGCAGCGGCAGGCCGGAGAGTTCTGCCGAAACTCCCACGCCACGCAACAGTTCGCGGGCCGTCGCGGCCTGCCGGCGCAGGGCCGTGCGCGGATGGTGCAGGTGGATTCCGGTGAGCTGGGCTTCCAACCGGCCGTGCAGAAGGTCGGCGGTTTCCGGATATTCTTTGCGGGCGAGCGCGATCAGCTGCGGGGCAACGTGGATGGCAACGCGCAACGCAAACTCGCCGGTACCCGCATGCAACATCCCGACGAAGTGATCGGTCACTTCCGCGTGCAGGTTCGGATCGAGCGCCAGCGATACCGTCTGCAACACGGCACGACCGGCGACGGCAGGCACCTCGTCATCGACGAGCGAGCGCCAGAACTCCAGCGCGAGAGGCAGAGGCAGACGCGGAAGAGATTCCGCCATCGCGTCGCGAACGAACGGCGCGGGATCGGTGGCCAGGCGCCGCAGCGGCGCTTCGAACGCCGGCTCTGCGGGTAGCGCGGCAACCAGCGCTTCGACGAGCCGACGCCGGAAAAACATGGAATCCCCACCTGTGTCGTGTGCTAGGCGGTGTTCGACGATCGGCTGCAGCTCGCCAGGCGCGAAACGCGCGAGCATTTCCAGCGCTTCGCACTGCAGCCACATCGATTGTTTCGGATCCAGCACGGCCCGGTAGATATACTGGATGCTCGCGCGCGACAAACGCTCGCGCGCCTCGTTGCCCAACCCGTCAAGCGCCGTGCGCAGGCAGGTGAGCGCGGCCTCGCGAATGCGCGGATCGCCCGGAAATCCCAACAGCTCGCGCAGGCTCGCCTCAAGGTCTAGTACGTCCCACAGCGGCGCGCCGGACACTACGGGAAGCGCGGTGCACAGGTGCTGCGCCAGCGGGCCGAGCCGCTCCAGGCAGAATCGGATGCGTCGTTCTACGCGGGAGCGCTCGCGGTCGAAGCGCTCTGCCACCGCGTCCACGTCGAGCCACCGCGCCAGAGCCAGGCGGTCGTCGCGCGATTGGCGCGGCGTGCTGCCCAGGCTGTCAAGGAACTCAAGCATCAGGCCCTGCCGGGTGATCTCGGTCTCGGCGAGTGTCAGGCGCTCCTGGAAGACGCGGAACCGGTGGCTGAGCTCCCCGTGGCGCGTGGCCAACGCATCGAGTTGCTCGCGAAGATACCGTGCGAGTTCCAGCTGCTCCCACAGCGCGGGGTCGTCCTCGCGCGAGGGCAGGCGCGCGCCGGGCCTCTCGATGAAACCACGGGCCAGCGCGTCGCGCTCACGCTCGCCCAGCTTCCGCCACATGGGAAGCACGGTGCGATCGAGCAGGGCGGCAATGTGCGTCAGGCGGCTCACGGGGCGGGATCGGGCGGGACCCGCGGATTGATCAGGTCGGTTTGGGTGACGCCGCGCAGGAACAGTTCGGACGGCGCGAAGTCACGCAGACCGCGCCCGTCGTGATCGAACCACTCGACGGACAGTCCGCCAAAGGTGGCGCTGCCGGAGAGGTCGCGTCCAACCTGCAGGCGCACGCGCCAGCCCTGGTCATTGCCGAGGAACAACCGGGAGACATCGGCACCGATGCGTTCGCGATCAAACGTGCGCACGCGGCCGTTTCCCGCGAAGTAATGACGCGCGTCGACGTTCGCACTCGCCATCCAGCCGCTGCGTGCCCAGCGCCAGGCGAAGTTCGCGCCCGCGTTGTCCACGTCCGCCGGGTCAGAGGGGCGGCCAACTGCACGACCCGAAATCACCCATTCAGTGTCGTAGCGCGCACGCCAGGTCAACGAGTAAGACGCATCGAGCTGATTGCGATGTGCATCGCGGTAGCGGGAGTAGACATCGTTGTCGATCGCGGCCGTCTCCCGCCGCATGAGGTCGTGCAGGGAGAGTTGCCGTGTCGCGATTCCGAATTCCCAGCGGTCGCGCCAGCGGTCGTGGCGGGTGCGGTCCCACAGCGCGGCCGCGCGCGCATTGAAGGAATGGGCACGCCGTGAGTGCGGGGCGCCGACGCGCTGTGTCCAGGCCGACGTGTCGAGCCGCGCACCCCATGGGCCATCGGCCTGGCGCCACTCGAGAGCGTGTTCGACGCCGAATACCGTCGCGCCGGCATCAGGACGGCGCAGCGTCACTTCGGCGCGCCCCCACACGGGCAAATCGCCGATGCGGAAGCGTGAGCGCCACGCGACTTCGCCGAATCGCTCCAGCTCGCTGCTGGGGTCGTCGCTGTCGATCCGTTGCCGCCGTGTGGCTATGAAGCCCCACGTGCCGTCCTCGCCGCCCGAGTCGGGCCATGCGCTGGGCCACGTGGACGCCTGCGTCGCGGACGGGATGTAGTCGTAGGGGGATGTCGGCCGGGGCGCTTTCGGTTCGACGACTGCAACCGTGGGCGGGGCCGGCTTTGCGTCGGTCACCACCAGTCGGCTGATCCGCACCGCCGCGCCCGGGATGACCTGCGGGGTGATCGTGGCGTTGCCCGCGGCAGCGATCCATTGCGTGCGGATCTCGCTGCGCGCACCGGCCCATTCGGTGATGCGCAGCAGGCTGGGGCGATCGAGACGGATCGAAGCCGGCGTTTGCTCATAGCCGACGCCGTGGGTGGCGTCGAGCGGCGCGCCCTGATCGTCCAAGACAGCGAGCATCAGGAACGTCCCCGGCAATGCGGGGCCGACACGCAGACGCAACTCGCCCGTTGCGCCGGCCGTATCGGTCACCTTCCAGCGTTGGCCATTGCCGAGTACATGCCGCGCTCCGCCCGTGATGCGGACCTCCACGCTCGCTCCGGGCAACGCCGCACGCTGCTCGAACACGAGTCCCACGCGCTGACGCGGCGCGAGCCCGTCCAGTACCCAGCCCTGGTCAGGCCGGATGACGAAACGATCCGCGGCCGACGCGCCGGCGAGTCGCTGGCGCAGCACGGCCAGCGGACTGACCGGATGCCCGTCGGCGAGCGCGCGCCGCACGCGCCCGCCGCCTGTAACCGGGTCGACGCGCTCCCACGCAATGCGGTCGTCGAGCATGCTGAAGGCCGGCCCGCCGCGCGAAGGTTCCTGTTCGCGAAGCAGCAGTGCACGTGATGCGGCGACCGCGGCGCCCGTCTCGTCGCCGTGGTCCATGCGCCAGAGCGCGTAGAGGGCGAGTGCCGCCGAGGCCTCGGGTGTGGGTGTGGACGGCTGCTCCGACAGCAGCGCCGCGCCCGTCGCGGGCTGGATGGACGCGTCGACAACGGGCGCAGGGGCGGGTGCGCCCGGCTCGACGATGGGCAGCCGCACCGCGATCGACTGCGCGCGGCAATTGTCGGCCGCGAGTGCTTGCACGTCGAGTGTGTGCAACGCCTTGACCGGTAGCGCGGCCTGGCGCTGTGACGCCTGCGCCGATTCGACACGCGCGATGAACGGCGCATCCGCTTCGACCTCGAGTGCGACGCCGGCGTGCGGCACGTGGAAGTCGACCATTACCGCAAGGCCGGGCGCTGCGCCAGAGGCGACATCGCGCAGGTCAGTTCGCGAGGGGTCGACGGATGGCAGTGCGGTCCGCCACGTCATCGCGCCACTGCGTAGGCGGACCCATTGTGGGGCGGACCCCGCGTTGAACCGGCGCAGTTCAAGCCGGTAGTCACCGGCCGCCGGGAACACCCACGTGGCCTGCGTGGTCCCGGCCAGCGCATAAGCGACTTCGGACTGTCTCGTGGTGTTCAGCCGCACGTCGCCGGCCGATGCGGTCGCCGCCAGCGTGGTCCGATCCGCTGGCTCGAGGACCGCATCGACTCCCGCCGCGCGACGTGCGAGCGCAGCGGCGGTGTATTCGTCCTCCGCATCGAGCGACGCAGCCAGCCGCTGCCAGTTCCATGTGTCATCGGCATGGCCATCGCGCCGCAACGACCAGGCCAGAAATCCGGTCAACAGGTCCGGCCGCTGCTGGGCTGCGGACCACGCCTCCATCGACGCGATCGCGGTGCGGTCCGCCGGCGCGATCGCGGCCGCGCGCAGGACGGCGCAACGGGCCAGCACCGGATCAGAGGGAAAGGCTGCCGAAAATGCATCGAGCGCCTGCGCCAGCCCGTGGCCGTTCGACGTTGTGCCGGACACGCAGGTGTCGTCGCCGAATATACCGGCGCGGGCGAACAACAGGTTCCGCGCCGCGGTAATGGCGCGCGTGGCCGACGGGTCGTCAAACTGGTCGATGGCGGCCGATGCCGGCACGACCAGCAGCGCTCTGCGCAGGCGCTCTGCCGGGAGGACTGACGCGGCCAATGCGTTGTCGGCAATTCGTCGGTGCGCCGGCACGCGTCGTTCGACGGCGATCCACGCACCCTGCGCGCCTGTGTTGTGCAGTTGCACAGGCTCCCTCGCATCCTCGATGACGAACTGCGCCCGTGACGCATCGACGATGGCGTCGCCCGAGGGATCTACCGCGAGCAGCGCGTCGGCCTCCGCGCTTGCATCGCCGAGAGCGCGCACTACCCGCGGATCGAGTTCGACGTCATCCGCGCGGCGGCCGGGCTGGCGCAGACGCAGGCGCACCGGTTGCAGGTTCACGCCCGCGTGCGCGACGGACACGCGCAGCAGGGCCGGGGCGTGCATCGCTGGCACGTCCACGTGCCAGGTGGCGCCGGCGGGCAACCAGTGGAACGTGGTCGACTCTATCGTGGGCAACCCTTTCGCAGGCCGATTGGTCGCGCGGTTCCGGCGGTGGGTCCGGTCCGGGAAGCGTGCGCGCCAGCGCCGGGTGTCGAGGCTGGCAGGCGCGGACGGGCGTACCGCGACATCGCGGAAGTACGAGAATCGGCCGAGGAACACGTCCGATTCGCGCGAAGGCAGCCGTGACAGCGCGCGGTTGAACGCGGCGTCCAGCGGCTCGCCGGGGCGCTGCACAATGCGATCGAGTCCCGGATCGTTCGCCACGGGTAGTGCGCTTTGCGGTGAACCGGGCAGCGGCGCGAGCACCTTCAGCCACGTGCCGGGCTCGCCGCGCACGGTGAGTTCGCGTGCGTCATGGGGCAGGTCGATGCGCACGCGGCCGGCAAGATCCAGCACGTGTTCGCATTGGCCCGTCGTTGCGGCCTGCTCGCGCAGCGGCGGCGTAGGCGTGCGGCCGTCGAAGACGACACGTCCATCGGCTTGCACGTGCAGCCAGCTCGCATCGGAGGGAAGCAGGCGTGGCACCTGGGCGCGCCAGATGTCCAGGCGAAGGCTGCGGTGGCCCCGTACGTCGTAGTGGTGCTGACCATCGATGCCGAACGCAACCACCTGGTCGACCGATTCGGCGAACTCACGTGCAACGCGCGGATCGCGCGCCCGCAGTGCAACCCGCCACGGGTCCTCACCGCCGTGCGTGCCGTCCGAACGGACATGCACGATCGTGCGACTGGCCGACCCCGGAGAATCGAGGCGCAACCAGCGGCGCCCCTGCGCGCCGGTATCGAACATGACGTGGCGTTCGCCGATCGCCTGCGTGGCACGACGCACGAACAGAGCGCCACCTTCGCTGGACCACGCTGACGGCATCTCGCCGTCGAGAAGCTCGATGTCCGCGAGTGCGCCGCCGTCCGCGGGGAGCACCGCACTGTTGCCGCGGTCGAGCGAGACCACGTCGCGGTTGCGCCGCGCGTCGTGGTTGACGCCGCCATGCAGCGCCGTGTCGAGGTTGTCACGTCGTGGCAGCGTTTGTCCGTGCACGCTGGTGCAGACGCCGACCAGCACGGCGGCGAGCGGGCGCAGGCACGGGAAGCAACGAGTCACAGGCATGCGGCAAACGCCTGCAGGCGTGACGGTTCGCGGACCAGCGAGGCGCGCAACGAGGCGCCCATTTCCAGATGCATGAAACGCGCCTCAGGGTAGTTTCTGACGAGCCGGCCGACCGCATTGCGGGTGCCTCCGGGATAGGCGGCCTCCTCGGGGAACAGGCGGACATCAATGCCTGCACCGCGAGCACAGGCGGCGAACGTGCGCAGCGCGGGATCGGGTTCGCGCGTTCCGTTGCTCGCCACCATCGTTTCGCCCGTAAGTGCGTACTTGAGCGCCGTTGCTTCGCCAAAACCGTGCAGCTGCACGACAAGCGTATCCGGCCCGGCGCGAAGGGCCTCCTGGGTGAACAGCAGGAACGGCGTGTCGCCCGCGCCTGCCTGGTCGGCATCCGGCAGCGACCGGTGCGCCGAATTCAATGCGACGGCGCGGCCGCGTGCAAGCGCGTAGAGACCTATGCCAATCCTCGCCGTTCCGATGTCGCTCTCCGAGTGTGGTGCCTGCAGGATCAGGCGCCGACCGCCGCCGAGGCGAAAGGCGTACGCGCCCCAGCCGCGGACGGCCGGCGTCGTTTCATGCAGCGCCAAACTGCCGTCGATCTGCGCGTCAACATAGCCCAGTTGGCGAAACGGCGTCGCATCCTGGACCGCGAACCCACTGGCGAACCCCGCGACGAGGTGCGCCCGCTCCTCCGTGATCGGAGAGCGGTAAGACTCGCTGTAACCACGGCGCATCCAGCGTTCGAGGTCGGAGCCGCGGTCGGTCGCGCACCCGGCAAGGATCAGCACGACGGCGCTGGCGACGGCAAGAAAACGGAATCGGGCATGTGGATCACTCATTGCGTTCGAGTTCGGCGTGTTCGGGGCGCAAACGCAATACGGGACGACGCGTGACCGCGCGCCGCTGGGGCGCGGCGTTGGCGACGCTCCCCGCGCGCTCTGCAGCCGACGCCGCCGATACGCCGCCTCTGTGCCTCGGCTGCTGGACGATCACCACGCCCTGCGACAGCGGGCTGCGCACGTCGATGGCTGGAAAGAACGAGAACCAGCGATGCTGAGGGTCCACCGGCAGGCCGGAGGCAGGTGGCAGGGTGGTAGACGCCGTCACGAGTAACGCGCTGTCCGAGGAAACCTGTAACTCGCGCGCGCCCGGGGGGGGCTGCAGCTCGACGCGCTGTGCTTCGGCGGCCGAGCGGTCCAACGCGTCGGCGGGTCGATCGAACGCGGACGCGATCCATGGGACGACGACGGTGCGCGATGCGAGCGCGGCGCCCTGCGAGTCGGTGAAGGTGAGCGTGGCGACGCTGGATGCCATCTGCGGGCGCAACGACAACCGGACGGCCGGCACCTGCCCACCTACCGCGTACAGGCGGTAGCGCAGGGCGCTGGACGGCCGCGCGACATGGAATCGCGGCCGCAACCCGTCAGGCACGAGCGGATCGCCGGATTCCGAGTCGCGCACGTCCACCGTGCCGGCAGCCGCGCTGCGCAATTCGTACAGCCCGGCCGGAAGCTCACCCTCCCAGCGAGCTTCGATGACACGTGCCGACCCCGTCGCGCGGGCGATGAGGTCGGCACGCATCGGCCCTCCCGCGACAGTGCGGGCATCGATCTCCACGCGGCTTCGGGCGTCGAGCTCGAAGCTCACCCGCATCGAGGGCGAAAGCGCGATCGCGGCGTAGCGCGACCGGTATGCGCGTACGGCCGGGGTTGGTTCCGTGCGCAGTACGCTCCGGGTCAGGAAATCCCGTTGCGGTTGCCCGAGCGGGCCGATGCGATCGAGTCGATACCGCATCAATTCGCGCTTCACTTCCGGTGCGATCAGGCTGGGCGGCGTGATCCAGTCCGCCGTCAGTTCCTCACGCGCGGCGCCGCCGAGCCGGCGGTAGCGCAGATTGGTCTCCGCATCACTCAGGCGCGAGTCGATTGCACCGCGCCACAGCACCGCGCGCACCTCCGGATCGCGCACGAGCACCCGCACCGTGACGGCGCGCGCGAGGGGCCACGGCGCAAGGTCGATCCATTCCGTCGGGAGGATCCACACCGGTTCGCCCTCGCGGCCGTCGAGCAGGCCGTACGGCTGCGCCTGCGCTACCCGGTGCAGGCCGACATAGCGACGCTCGCGATGCAGCGCGTCCCGGGGCGAGCTTTCGAGCGTGATCTCGACGGTGAGATCGAGCCCACGACGGCGTGCCTGCACGGGCGCCACGACGAAGCCTTGCAGTGCGAACCACCCATCGTTCGTCGCGGCGTTGAAACGCATCGTCCGACCGTCGATCCCCTCGAACAGAACGCGTTCGTCGAGTCCCGCGCTGCGAACGGGCTGGAGGTTTCGCCATGCTTGCCAGCGATGAAGCACGATGACCGCGGACACGCCGATGACCAGCATGACCGTGAGCAGCATGAGCACTCGGCCAAGCATTCTCACGGAGTGGTCCCCACCAGCCACGCATCGCCCCGCTCCGTGAAGGCCGCCGCGTCCGCCGACGAACGCGCGATCCGCGTCGTCCCGTCCGCAGTGGCGTGTTCCAGGTTGCGCATCGCGAGCAGCCGGCCGTCAGGGCCTGCGACCTCCAGGTAATCACGGCCACTGTCGAGGTCGACGAGGCGACGCAGGGCGATGTCTGTCCCGCGCACCGAAGCCAGCGCGGCGACGTTCCGCGTCCGCACGTAGTCGTCGATCCGGCGGCGTACGCCTAAGCGCGGCGCTGCAGCGAAGCGTGCCGACGCGAGATACGTGTCGAGGTCCAGTGCGACGGTCGGAATGCCGAGGGCTGCGTAGCGTCTGCGTTCGCCATCGTTACCCAGGGCGTCGCGGTAGCTGCGGCGCGCCTGCGCCGACACCCGGAGCTTCATGAAGCGCGGGGCCGACAGCCGGCGCACGAAATCCGCCTGCGCGTCGGCGCCGCTGTCCTGGCGGCGCGCGATCGCACTGCCGCCCTCGAGGGCGATGGTATCGGCATCGCCACGCAGCGCCAGAAGCACCGTGTCGAGTCGACTGCGCTCGGCGCCTGAGGCCGGCTTTCCCACGAAGCCCGCAATTACGTCGGGTGCAGGCGCCGAACCCTCGTCGCGCCGACCGCGAACCTGCAGCACCCACGGCGCCTGCGCGATCGCCGGGACCAGGACCTGGTGGGCGAGGTTGAAGACGGTGCCGGGATTGAGCGGGTTGAGCACGTCGCCGGAGCCGTCGGAGCGGACTGCGAAATGCGCGCCTGTCACGAACAGGGCACGCGCGTGCAGCCGGTTGAACAGGCGCGTGCCGTACTTGAAGGTCTGTCGCTCCGCGAGAGGCCGCGGAATCTCGATGATGTAGGGCGCGGCCTCGCCCATCCGCAGCACGTAGGTGCCCCAATGACGCGTGCCGCCCTCCTGCTCGGTCAGGATCAAGTGCTCCTCGCCGGTGCCAACGTGCCGGTGCAGCACGAGCCGGTAGCCAAGCGTCGATGCGGCGGCGTTGATGGCCTCGAGCAGGTCGTCGTCGCGCCGCACCTGCCACGTCGAAGCCAGTGCGTACAGTGGTTCGAGCACTTCGGCCTGCAGGTAGAGCAGGTCGCCCAGCGCGGGGGGCTCATAGCGTCCGCTGCCAGCCGAGGCGATGGCGTCGCGGCGCTCCACAAGCCACGCGTAGAGGAACCCGTCGACGCGCTGCAATTGGTCGATGCGGGTCGCGCGGTTGGATTGAAGCGCGCGCGCGATCAAGCGAAGCCGCGCCGGGCGTCCCAGCAGCAGCTCGGCGAGGGGCGCGGGCGAGGCGTCGCGCAGCGGGTTGAGGCCGGGTCGTCGCCCGAAGCGTGTGTTGATCGCGCCGGTGAAGCGCGCGAGCTGTGCCGGGTCGACGCCGCGCGGCATCTCGCGCTGGATCCAGAGTTGCGCCGGCGGGTCCTCGCCCAACTTGCTGTTCTGGCCGCGGACCTGCAGCACGCCCTCCGATCCCGTAGCCGCGTGGAAGATCGAGAAGGGCAGGTCGGCATTGCGGAGCACGTTCGCGTCGCCGTCAGGCCGCAGGCCACGGCGCGTGCCGGCACTGGCGAACGTGGCGTGGCCATTGACCTGCACGAGCTGCGCGGCGGCCTCGAACACGCCCGGCTCGTCGATCGGCGCGGGAACCTCGACAGCCAGCCTGTCTCGCGGGTGGAGGTTGATCGCGTACAGACCCGAACCGCGTCGGGCGTCCCGGTCCCGGATGACGAGCCAGTCCCGCACGCGCTCGAGAACGAATCCGCCGCGGTCCAGCGATTGCGCGGCACTGTCGAGCAGGGTAGGGCGCGGGTCGTCGCGATAGCGCAGCAGCGCGCGCACGCCGTCGGCGAACTGCTGTAGCTGCGGGCCCGAGTACTGCAGCGCGATCGTAGAGCGGTCGGTTTCGTAGAAATGCCGTTTGCGGTCGGTCAGCGCCTGCGCGAGGGTGTGGGCCGATGGATCCAGCGCCTGAAGCACGTTGGGTTGCGCGGCCGCGGAGGCTGCATGCGGCGGCAACAGCAGCACGAGCGCGTAGCCCGCAACGCTGGCAAGGACGAGGCCCATCAGCGAGGTCTGCACCGTGGTGCGCGTGATCTGCCAGGTGATCTGCTTCTCGTGCATCTTCACCGCGATCAGCGTCGACAGCAGGTAACCGAAGGCGAAATAGTCCGATGTTTTTACGGAAGGCGCGAACCGCTCGAGCGTATAGCCTAGCGCGAGCTTGTAGAGGTAGCCGCACGTGAAGAAGAGCAGTAGCAGCCGCGAGCCTTCCATGTTCATGCGCCGGAACATGGGCAGACGCAAGGCCGCGTGCCCGACGCTGAAGATGATCCCTGCCTCGACGAGAGAAATGAGCAGCTTGGTAGGCTGGAACCACTGCAACGCGAGCAGTGCAGGGATCAGGATCCCGCTGAATTCCCAGCCGTAGATCAGGTTCATGCGCGAGGCGATGAAAGCAGTCGACAGGAGGATGAGGTACGCCTTGGGGCTGGCGAGAATGTCGGTCGCGAGACCCTCGTACAGGAAGCCCAACCCCGCGATGTCGAAGTTGGTGTACGGGATCACCACCCAGCGGACAATGGCGAATGTCAGCCCCACGTAAAGGACGAAAATCCCGATGCCACGCACCATCCCGGCGTTCCACATCTGGTTCGCGGTGAGCGCGATGATGACCAGGCCGAAGCTGTACAAGTTGTTGTGGTAGTCGAACGCCACGCCGTGCGCGGACATCCAGCCACCCGCCCAAGGCAGCAGGAAGCCGTCGAACACCGTTCGCACCAGCACGCTGATCAGCAGCAACGCGAAGAAACGATCACGCCCGAACATCGTGCAACTGCCAGTGCGCCGCATCAGGTAGTCGGCGAGCAGGCGCGCCAACAGGTAGGTGACGATGGCCTCCGTCCAGATGACCGCCACGCTGGTCGGCTTCACCAGCAGTAACGGGACGAGGTAGCCCGGCACGACGAGCCCGGCGACGCTGGTGCCGAAGCGCAGGTTGAAGAAGGTGATGACGCACAAGCCGATCCAGACGGTGGTCAGGACCGAGCTGTCGAGCGCCTGCGCCGGGAAAATCGGCAGCATCATCCGGGGCGGAATTGCGTGTCGCGGGGGAACACCATGCGCATCGCATATCCCTTGCCGAGTTCGGACGTGATGGTGAAGGGCGTGCTCGCGTCGAGCGCATGCGCCGACTGCGCGAGCCGATCAAGAAGCGATGCACCGCCGCCGGCCGGCAAAACCGTTCCGCCGGCGCGCATCACATCGGCGACATGCCGCGGCGGCAAGCCGTAGCCCTCGTTCGACATGCTGAGCAGGACCGCTTGCAGGTCTTCGCTGGCGTGCCAAGCCACGTCCACTCGGCCGCCCGGAACGGCATCCTCGACCAATACGGCGAACGCGTCGGCCAACACCGTGCGCAGGGCGTCGGGATGCGCGATCACGGTTCGCGGGCCGCCCTCGGCGATGCCGATGCGGGCATCTTTTTCTGCCGCGGGGATCGCGCACGCCTGCCTCGCGCGGTACACCATCTGCACAAGATCGATGCTGACGGGAGTGCCGGCACCCTGGCCACTTGCCGCTTGCAGCATCAGGTCGACCTGACGCGCGTCGTTAAGGCCCCGCATCAGCTGGTCGGTCAGCATGTCGCGCGCATGATCCGCCGGCGCGACGCGGTCCGCGGCGCGAAGGGCCTGCACCAGCAACGCCTGCGTGCGCCTGACGTAGTCTTGCATGGACCGCTGGAGGCGGCCGGCCATGTCGGCATCGACCGCGCTGGGGGAGATTTCAACCACCAGCCCCAGCAGGTCGAAGGGCGAGGCCTGGATTGCGCTCCCACGGCGGCCGTCGCGCCGGATCGGGTGCAGGAAGACCGAGTAGTCGAGCGCGACGCCCAGGTGACGGGCCGGCAGTTCCGCGTCCTCGGTACCCGTCTGCAGCATGACCCGTCGCAGAACGTCCTTCGCTTCCGACGCATCCAGGCCGCAGAGTTGCTTGAGCATGTCGTGGACCGACATCGCCAGCAGCGGCTTGGAAGCACTCGCTGCCAGCTGTTCGAACCTCGGGTTGGTGAACAGGATGCGGCCGAGCAGGTCGGTGACCGCGATGGCATGTCCCACCGCGCTGAAGACGTCGCGATAGGCGGCCAGTTGCTCGCGGGCCTGCGAGGCGCCGTCGAGCAGGCGCGACCGGACCTGCGCCAGCGGTATCGCCTGGCGCGTGCCTTCGGTGGTGGGTACGAGTGCATTGCGACTGCGAAGCACCACCTTAGCCACTTCGTCCGCGTAACGAGCGGCCTCGAGCAGCAGAGCTTCCAGTTCCGCCTCGGGCAGCGCCGCGACGCTGAAGGCCCAGAAACCGACGAGCTGGTCCGCGGCGGTCAGCGGCGCGATCAGGTCGATTAGACCTTCCGTCGCCGGAAGGAAAGGTCGCGACGGCGGGGTCGGGCGCTCGCGTGCGAGAGACGTCGAATACGGCGCGCGCCGGTAATCCCGTCGCTTCTCGATGATGTCGTCCATGCTGCAGCCAAGCGCCGATGCAGCGGTCAGATATACCTGGCCGGCCGGCAGGTCGAGCATCACGCTCCGCTTGAGGTCGAAGAAGCGAGTCACGAAATGATTGACTTGGTCCCAGGTTAGCTCCGGGTTCTGGGCGAACGTACGATTGAGCGGTTGCTGGACGAGCCCGGTGAGTCGATGGTCAAGATCGACCAGTGTGTCGCCGAGGGTGCGGTTGCGCCGCAGGATCGTGCGCAGCGCGAATACGCCGATCGCCAGCAGCGTGGCCGTCATCGGCACGTGGACACCGGCTCCGCGGATCAGGAGGCCCCCCAGCAGCAGGACGAGCGGGATGCTTGCCAGCGCCACGGCGAGCGCGGCGCGGTATCGGCGCCGATGGAATGCGAGCTGCAGAGCGAGCGCGACGACGACCGCCAGCGCGACGTCCGCGCCGGCGGGAAGCCAGCGCACCGCGCGGCGCTGCAGGATGCTGTCGATGAGCATGGCATCGAGCATCGGCTCGTCCAGCCAGCCGTCAGTGCCAAACAGAGGCGTGACGTATGCCGCGGGCCGTGCGCCGATCGATAACAGCACCGTGCGGCCTGCAACAACCGCCTGAAGCGTCGCGGCCGACTCGTTCCCGCCCAGGCTCACACGCGGCAACGCGGTCGACGTGGCGATGCTGAAATCCGGCGAAAGCTTCGCGGCGGTGACTGGGCGGCCGGTGAGGCCGCGAATCGCAAGCGCTATCGGACACGGCTGCCCAGCGGTGTCCCGCATGGGCAGGTCGCGAACCATGCCTTGTACCGGCCGCGGCCGGCAGGCCTCAGTGCCTTGGCTGTGGGGGCGCCTGTCGGTGTCCTGCCCGAGCGGAACGACACGGGTTGCACCTGCCGCGAGCAATCGGGAGGTGGCCACGCCTGTCATGGCGGCTGGCGCTTGGACGAGCGCCGCGGCCGAGCGTCCCGGGGAGTGCGGCGGCGCGCGCACCATGCCGTCGAAGATCCAGCCGTCGATGGGCAACAGAGAGCCCGACAGGGAAAGAAGGCACAGCAAGATCCACAGCAAAGCACTCCGGTAAATCGGGATTCCCGTGCCCGTTGGGGCATCGGGCAAGCGTCGGAAACGCAAAAGAAGCGTAGTTAGCGCGTCGGCCATGCGACAGCCTAAACCCGCAAAGGGGCCGGCCGCGTCAACAGCCCGGCTGACAAGCGAGATTGCCTGCCGATCTTCCCTGATGCGATCGACAACGCAGCGTTCAAACGCGCAGAGAGTGATTACAACGATCTGATCTGGGGCGTCTGCCGGCGCGAAAGAATGATGCTCGGATCGACGAGTGGGCGACCTTAAACAGGCGCCGGCCTTTTGTGCTCGATGGGAATCGAACAACGGAAACAGCACGGCTATGTGCGAGGCACTTCGCCGGCGGATTCGCACCTGCAGGGCACTTACAAAAAACCGGCACTGGGCCGCTTTTTTGTAACCCCTTGATTTAATTGGTCGGGGAGACAGGATTCGAACCTGCGACTTCTACGTCCCGAACGTAGCGCTCTACCAGGCTGAGCTACACCCCGACGGCAGAGCCGCGCATTCTAGACACCGGCCCGGTCGGAGGCAAGCGGGAATCGTCGCCATGACGAGCGGCTCGAGCGCGCTTGGGCCCGGCGAATGCAGTTCGGCGCGGATCAGCGCAGCTGAACCGTTGGATGGCCCGCTAAACTGTCGGTCTATCCGCCACGAGCCGTCGGCGGCACTGATACCCGCACCTTCGCCTCTGGAGTTCCGCTTGATCAAGCCGCGTACCCCGCCCGGGGTCATGGAGCTGCTGCCTCCTGACCAGATCGCCTTCCAGCGCATGCTGGACACGATTCGCCGCAATTTCGAGCGCTTCGGCTTCCTACCCGTGGAAACGCCGGTGATGGAACTGTCTGAAGTATTGCTGACCAAATCCGGCGGCGAGACCGAGCGGCAGGTGTATTTCGTGCAGTCCACCGGCGCGCTGGAAAACGCGGCCAGGTCAGCCGGCGACAGCAGGTCTGCCGAGAGCGGGCCTGCCGAGAGGTCTGTCAAGAGCAAGCCCGTCGAGAGCAGGCCCGAACTGGCCCTGCGCTTCGACCTCACCGTGCCGCTGGCGCGTTACGTTGCCGAGCACGAACACGACCTCGCGTTCCCGTTCCGCCGCTACCAGATGCAGCGCGTCTATCGCGGCGAGCGCGCCCAGCGCGGCCGCTTCCGCGAGTTCTACCAGTGCGACATCGACGTGATCGGCAAGGACGCGTTGAGCGTGCGTTTCGACGCCGAGATGCCGGCGGTTATCTACTCGGTGTTCTCCGAGTTGAACATCGGCAAGTTCACCATCGCGCTCAACAACCGCAAACTGCTGCGCGGCTTTTTCGAGGCGCAGGGCGTGACCGAACCCGAGCTGCAGGCGCGGGTGCTGCGCGAGGTCGACAAGCTCGACAAACGCGGCGAAGACCACGTGCGCGAGACGCTCACCGGCGAGGGCTTCGGGCTGTCCGCCGAGGCAGTCGCGACGATCCTCGACTTCGTCAAACTGCGCTCGACGTCGCATGCCGATGCGTTGGCGCAACTGGATGCCTTGGGCGAGGGCAACGACTCCTTGCGCGAAGGTGTCATCGAACTGCGCGAGGTGCTGGAGCTGGTGCGCGCGCTCGGCGTGCCTGAAACCCACTACGCGCTCAATTTCTCGATCGCGCGCGGTCTCGACTACTACACCGGCACCGTCTACGAGACCACGCTCGACGACTACCCGCAGATCGGCTCGATCTGCTCGGGCGGCCGTTACGACAACCTCGCCAGTCACTACAGCAAGTCGGCATTGCCCGGCGTCGGCATTTCGATCGGCTTGACCCGGTTGTTCTGGCAGCTGCGTGAAGCTGGCCTGGTCGACAGCGCCGAGAGCACGGTGCAGGTACTGGTCACGCAGATGGATCCGGCAACCCTGCCGCATTGCCTCGCGGTGGCCAGCGAACTGCGTCAGGCCGGGCTCAACACCGAGGTGGTGATGGAGTCGTCCAAGCTGGCCAGGCAGTTCAAGTACGCCGACCGCGCCGGCATCCGCTTCGTGGCGGTGCTGGGCGAGGACGAGATCGCCAAGGGCACGGTCACGGTGAAGGATCTTCGCCGCGCCGACCAGTTCGAGGTCGCGCGCGCCGAACTGGCGAAAACCCTGCGGGTGGAACTCGCGCAGGCCGCGGCGCTGCCGAAGGTGCGTGCATGAAGCCGATCGTCCTCGATGGTCGCTCGCTGACCCGCGCCCAGCTGGTGATGGTGGCGCATGGCGCGCAGGTCGAGCTGGCCGCAACGCAATTGCCGGCGGTCGCCCGCGCCGCCGACTTCCTCGCCGAGCAGGTGCGCCGCGAGGAACCCATCTACGGCGTGTCGACCGGTTTCGGCAGCAATGCCGATCGTCTGCTCGGCGCGCATCGCCTGCGCGAGGAGTTGCCTGGCACGACGCGTTCGGAGGAAACCCTGCACGAGGAACTGCAGCGCAACCTGATCATTACCCACGCCGTCTGCGTGGGCGAACCGTTCGCGCCGGAGGTCGTGCGCGCGATGCTGTGCATCCGCATCAACACGCTGATGCGTGGGCATTCCGGCATCCGCGTGCTGACATTGCAGGCCCTGGCGTCGATGCTCAACGCCGGCATCGTGCCGGTGGTGCCGCAGCTCGGATCGGTCGGTGCCTCGGGCGACCTGGCGCCGTTGTCGCATCTGGCGATCGTGTTGCTGGGCGGTGGCGAGGCGTTCCATCAGGGCGAACGCGTCAGCGGCGCCGAAGCACTGCAGCGCGCCGGCCTCACGCCGATCACCCTGTGCTTCAAGGAAGGCCTGGCGCTCAACAACGGCACCGCGCAGATGCTGGCCTGCGGTGTGCTGGCGGTGCACCAGCTGGAGACGCTGCTGGAAACCGCCGACCTGGCCGCGGCGATGACCATCGATGCGTTCGCCGGTAGGCTCGGCGCGTTTGCGGAAAAGGTGCACGCGCTGCGACCGCATCCGGGCCAGGTCGAAGTGGCGGCCAACCTGCGCCGCCTGCTGGACGACTCCACACTGGCCGATATTCCGTATCATCTGGTGCCGAAGTTCCGGACCTGGTCGCCGCAGAGCTGGGACACGGCCGAATCGCAGGCACTGCGTTTCGACATCGGCTGGGACTGGGTGCCGCTGGACCAGCGCCACGGCCGCGAGAAGTTCTACACGCGTTTTCGCCCGTTCCGTGGTGGCAAGAAACACCAGCCGCAGGACAGCTACTCGCTGCGTTGCACCCCGCAGGTGCATGGCGCGGTGCGCGATGCGGTGGCGCAGGCCGCGCGTGTGCTCGACATCGAGCTCAATTCGCTGACCGACAACCCGATCGTGTTCCCCGACGATGATGCCGAGCACGTCGAACAGCAGGTGATTTCCGCCGGCCACTTCCACGGCATGCCGCTGGCGCTGGCGATGAGCTATGTCAAAGCCGCGATCCCGGTGCTGGCGAGCATTTCCGAGCGCCGCCTCAACAAGCTGGTCGACCCGGCCACCAACGACGGCCTGCCGGGTTTCCTGATCGGCAACGAGGATGCGACCGAGTCGGGTTTCATGATCGTGCAGTACACCGCCGCGGCGATCGTCAACGACCTCGCAAGTCGCGCGCATCCGGCCTCGGTGTATTCGATCCCGACCAGCGCCAACGCCGAGGACCACGTGTCGATGGGCGCCAACGAGGCGCGGCATGTGCTGGCGATGGCCGACGATCTCGGCAAAGTGCTGGCGCTGGAGCTATACACCGCCGCGCAGGCGCTGGACCTGCGCCGCGACATGATCAATGCCGCGCGCGACCTGGCCGGTCGTGCCGATGCGCAATCGCTGGCAACCAAGGTCCACGGCGGTCCCACGGTCGAGGGCGAAACCAGAAATGCGTTCCTGGCCGAAGTCGAAGCGCTGCGCGTCGAGTTGGCGCAGGCCGACGAGTTCCATCCGGGCCGCGCGGTGGCCGCCGCGCACGCGGTGATCCGCGCCGGGATCCCGTTCCTGGAACGCGACCGCGCGCTCGATGGCGAAGTCGCCGCCGCGGTGCGGCTGGTCAAGGAAGGCCGCGTGCTGGCGGCGATCGCCGATCGCTGATTTCAACCACTGCGGGTCCACTCCGCCATCGCTTGCAGAGACCTTGCTTCGTAGAGCCGAGCTTGCTCGGCTGCCTTTCTACACCAGCAGCCGAACAAGCTCGGCTCCACTTCAACCAGTTCAAATCACGCGGAAACCGGCAGCGACCGCACGCAATCGCGACCATCGGCCTTGGCGCGATACAGCGCTTCATCCGCTGCCTGCAGGGCAGCGTCGATGTCGTCCTCGGGATGCCGGTCTTCGCTGCGGGTGTCGACTTCGTGCACACCGAAGCTGGCCGAGATGGCCACCGTTCGATCCTTGTTGCGGCACGGTTGCTCGCGCAGCTTTTGCCGCAGGGTTTCGGCCACCCCGGTGGCCGATGCCAGGTCATGGCCGGGCAGTGCGGCGACGAACTCTTCACCGCCGAACCGGGCCACCAGTGCCTTGTGCGAGCGCAACGCCTCACCGATGCTGTGCGCCGCCCAGCGCAGGCATTCGTCGCCGGCCAGATGGCCGTGCTCATCGTTGATGGACTTGAAATGGTCGAGGTCGATCATCAGCAGCGACAACGGCTGGTCATTGGCGCGCGCCTCCGTCAACAGCGTCTCCAGGCGTTCGCGGAAATGAGTGCGGTTGTGCAGGCCGGTGAGACCGTCGCGCTGGCTGGAATCACGCAACCGCGCATGTGCATCGCCGAGTTGACCGAGTGCGCTGCGCAGCTCCTCCGTGCGTTGCTCGACCTTTTGTTCCAGCTGCAGCTTGGCTTCGCGCACGATGCGCTCGTTCTCGTTGCGCAGCGCCGCGTATCGATAACCCAGCGCCACCGACAGCAGCAGCATCTCCAGCGCCGAACCGATCTGCACGCCGTATTCGGTGATGAAGGTCTTGGGCAGCACACCGAACGCCAGGGCCACGAACAGCATGGTGCCCAGCAGGAACATCGACCACGCCAGCAGGAACAACTGTGCCGGCTTGTAGCCGCGCAGCATCACCACCAGCGTGCCGATCACGATCCAGAGGATGTTGAGAAACACCGAGATGGAGGCGATCGGGGTCGAGATCCGGTACGGCAGCTGGATCGAGGCCAGGCCCAGCACCACGAAGTACATCATCAGTACCAGGCTGATCCGATCGCCCCAGACCCATCGGCTGCGCAGGTCGAGGAAGGTGCGGGTGAACTGCAGCATGCCGACCTGCGACAGGCAGATCGACAGCGGCACCGATTTGTCGGCCAGCCAGGCCGAGTCCGGCCACAGGTATTCGAACCCCAGGCCGTTGAGGGTGAACAGCACCAGTCCAAAGGCGGTGATGTGGAACAGGTACCAGAAATAGCTGGGATCGCGCAGGCTCAGCCACAGCACCAGGTTGTAGAAGAACAACGCCAGCAGGATGCCGTAATAAAGGCCGATCACGAACTGCGTATCGCGCTCGCTCTCGGCAAACGCCGTCGGCGTGAACAGCACCAGCGGGACCTGCATCGAACTCTGGCTCTGCACCCGCACGAACAACTCGACGGGCTGGTCGCCCGGCAGCGTCAACCAGAAGTTTGGATGCCGATACGTAACGCTGCGGCTGGCGAAGGGCAGATGGTCGCCGCCGGCCTGGTGCGCGATGCGACCGTCGGCATGGCGCAGGTAGACGTCGATGCGGTCACTAAGCGGGTACTGCTGCACCAGCAGCCAGCGGTTCTCGATCGGGTGGCGGTTGACGATCCGGGCATGGAACCAGAACGCGCCCGGCTGGAATCCGAACGTGGTACTGCCCGCGGGCAGCGGTGCGAACTCGCCCTGCCGCGCCAATTGCACCGCGACATCGATGTCGGTGCTGGCTTCGGTGTCGTGGTAGTAGCCGACGTGCGGCGCCAGCGTGACCTGCGACGAAGCCGCGTCCAGCACCAGCGGCGCCTGCTCCAACGGCATCTGTTCCAGCGGCGTCTGTTCCAGTTGCACCTGCGCCGACGCCATGCCGCTGGCCAGCAACAGCCACGTTGCCAAGCTGAAGCAGAGCGATCTCCAACGCCGCATACGTGTCCCCACGTTGATCCCGATCCAGCCGGCCCTGTCGGTTGATTCCGAATGGGTTACTCAGAGTCGCCGATGCGAGGCCGTCTGAATTCGAGCGCCGACCATTCCCGCAAGGGCTTACGCGGTCCACCCCTGACCGCGCGGCCCCGAGTGTACTCCACGCATTTGTCTGGACGACGATCGCTGAAAGCACGCGCGGATTGACAACAATTCAATGACGCATTAATGTGACAGCGTATTAATACATGAGAACAACCGCAATGAAGCGCCGCCCGCACGACAACGACGACACCGAGGACGCGATCACCGGCCTGGCCACGGCCATGGTCGCGCTGCGCAGCGTCGAACAGATGTGCGCGTTCCTCGAGGACCTGTGCACACCGGCCGAACTCGAAGCGATGAACGACCGCTGGCGGGTGGTGCCGCTGGTGGCCGACGGCGTGCCGTATCGCGAGATCCACGACCTCACCCAGGTCAGCGTTACCACCATCGGCCGGGTCGCGCGCACGCTCGACCGTGGCGCTGGCGGGTATGCCGCCGCGCTGCAACGGCGTACTCCGAAAAACCCGCCGCGTCCCTCCGCGCCCCCACGTTGAGCCCCCGAACATGAGTCCTCCCACCACCGCGGTGAAACGCGATCGATTGCGCATCGCCATCCAGAAATCCGGACGACTGGCCGATCCGGCGCGCGCGCTGCTTGCGTCGTGCGGCCTGAGCTGGCGGGAAAGCCGCGACCGGCTGTTCTGCTACGGCGAAACCCTGCCGATCGACCTGCTGCTGGTGCGCGACGACGACATCCCCGGCCTGATCGCCGATGGCGTGTGCGACCTCGGCATCGTAGGTCGCAACGTGCTGCTGGAACAGGACGGCGACCGGCGTGCCAATGATCGGGTCGCATCGTTCAAGGAATTGCGCGCGCTCGGCTTCGGCGGTTGCCGGCTGGCGCTGGCGGTGCCGGAAAGCTGGGCCTGGGAGGGCGCCAGCCAGCTCGCCGGCAAGCGCATCGCCACCAGCTATCCCGCGTTGCTGACCCAGTGGCTGGCCGGGCAAGGCATCGTCGCCGACGTGGTGCAGTTGTCCGGCTCGGTCGAGATCGCGCCCAAACTAGGCCAGGCCGATGCGATCTGCGACCTGGTGTCCAGCGGCGCCACGCTGGCGGCCAACCAGCTCAAGCCGGTGCTGACCATGCTCGAAAGCGAAGCGGTGCTGGCCGGACCGGTCGGCGGTTTCGACGATGTGCGCGGGGAACTGGCCGAACTGTTGTTGCGTCGCCTCGATGGCGCGCTGCGCATCCGCAACAGCAAGCTGCTGTTGTTCCAGGCCACCCGCGAAGCAATGCCGGGGCTGCTGCCCTTGTTGCCGGACGCAGAGGCGCCGACAGTGATGCGCATCGACGGCAGCGACGGCCTGGCTTTGCAGGCGCTGTGCCACGGCGCGTTGACATGGCAGAGGCTGGAGGAACTCAAGCGTGCCGGCGCACGCGGCATGCTGGTTCTGCCGGTGGAGGGAATGCTGGCATGAGTGCGTTGTCCACAAACCCGGGCGTGATCGAATGGCATGAACTCGACGAGTCGCAGCGCGACGCCGTGCTGCGCCGTCCCAGTCAACGCGGCAGCGCCGATATCACCGCCGCCGTGGCAGAGATCCTGCGCGATGTGCGCGAGCGCGGCGATGTCGCCCTGCGCGAACTGACGCAGCGGCTGGATCGCGTCGTGCTGGAGGATTTCAGGGTCGGCGAGGCCGAGATCGAAGCCGCCGCCGACGCGCTGACACCCGCATTGCGCGTTGCCATCGACGATGCCGCGCAACGCATCGAACATTTCCACCGCCTCGGCATGACCGCGCCCTACGTGGTCGACACCGCGCCGGGCGTGGTTTGCGAGCGCATCCTGCGCCCGATCCAGCGCGTCGGCCTGTACGTGCCGGCCGGTTCCGCGCCGTTGCCATCGACCGCATTGATGCTGGGGGTGCCGGCGCAACTGGCCGGATGCCGCGACGTGGTGATGTGTACGCCGCCGCGCGCGGACGGCAGCGTCGATCCAGCGGTGCTGCATGCCGCCGCGCGCTGCGGCATACGCCGCATCTACAAGCTCGGCGGCGCGCAGGCGATCGCGGCGATGGCGTTCGGCACCGACAGCGTGCCGCGCTGCGACAAGCTGTTCGGTCCCGGCAATGCCTGGGTCACCGAAGCAAAGCGCCAAATCGCGATGGACGAAACCGGTGTAGGCATCGACATGCCGGCTGGCCCTTCCGAAGTGCTGGTGATCGCCGACGCACGCGCGAATCCTGCGTTCGTGGCGGCCGATCTGCTGTCGCAGGCGGAGCACGGCCCGGATTCGCAGGTGATCCTGTTGAGTGACGACGCGGGGTTGATCGATGCGGTGGCCGCGCAGATCGAGACCCGGCTGCCGTCGTTGCCGCGTGCGGATATCGCCCGCATCGCGTTGGCGGGTTCGCGACTGATCAAGGTCGAGTCGATCGAGCAGGCATTCGCGATCAGCAACCGTTATGCCCCGGAGCACCTGATCGTTGCGGTGCGCGATGCGCGCAGCTGGTTGCCCAAGGTGCAGGTGGCCGGTTCGGTATTCCTCGGCGACTGGGCGCCCGAAGCCCTCGGCGATTACTGCAGCGGCACCAACCACGTGTTGCCGACCGCGGGCGCCGCGCGTTTCTGCGGTGGCCTGAATGTCGCCAGCTTCCAGAATGCGATCACCGTGCAGGAAGTGCAGCCGCACGGGCTGGCCGCGATCGGGCCATGCGCGATCGAACTGGCGTCCGCCGAAGGGCTGGATGCGCACCGCATGGCCGTGGCCGTGCGGCTGGAGGCGATGGCGTCGTGAACCTGCAAGCCGACAATGCCGACACTCCAGTTGCCGCACCAATGAACCTGGTGCGCGAAGACCTGCGCAGCTTCAGCGGCTATCGCTCGGCGCGCAGCGAGCGCATCGAGGGCCGCGTCTGGCTCAACGCGAACGAGTCGCCATGGGCGAATCCTGCGGACGGCGACGGTCTGGTGCGTCGCTATCCTGAGCCGCAACCGGCGGAGCTGCGCGAACGGCTGGCAGCGTTGTACGGCTGTCGAGCCGGGCAGTTGCTGGCCGGGCGAGGCAGCGACGAGGGCATCGACCTGCTGGTGCGCGCGCTGTGCCGGCCCGGGCAGGACGCGGTGCTGGTCACCTCGCCAACTTTTGGGATGTACGCGGTCAGTGCACGCCTGCACGGCGCGCGCGTCATCGACGTGCCGTTGCGCGACACCGCCGACGGCTTCCTCTGCGACTTCGACGCCGTGGCCGCAGCCGCCGAGGCTGCCGCGGCGAAGCTGGTGTTCCTGTGTTCGCCGGGCAATCCGTCCGGAACGCTGCTGCCGCTGGATGCGATCCTCGCACTCGCACGCCGGCTCGAGGCGAGCGCGATGGTGGTCGTCGACGAGGCCTACATCGAGTACGCCGATGCACCGTCGGCGATCTCGCTGATCGATGCCCAACCCAATATCGCGGTGTTGCGTACCTTGTCAAAGGCGCACGCCTTGGCTGCCGCGCGCATTGGCGCGGTCATCGCCGACCCCGCATTGATCGATGTGCTGCAACGATGCCAGGCGCCTTATCCGTTGCCGACACCGTGCGTGTCGCTGGCGTGCGCGGCGTTGACGACGCAAGCGCGCGCGATCACCGACGCGCGGATCCAGACCAGCATCCAGTCCAGGCAACCATTACAGGCGATGCTGGCGGCGTTGCCGGGCGTGCTTCGGGCCTATCCCTCGCGCGCCAACTTCGTCCTGGCCCGCTTCGGCGATCCGCAGTCCGCATTCGAACAACTGCTGGCGGCGGGGATTGTGGTCCGCGACATGCGCATGGCCCCGCGGCTGGGCGACGCCTTGCGGATCAGCGTCGGCACGCCCGAGCAGAACCAGGCCGTCTCGCTCGCCCTTCGCGGCCAGCAGGTGGCGGCATGAGCACCGTGTTGCAGCCGATCCTGTTCGTCGATCGCGACGGCACG
>JALZKJ010000051.1 GCA_030859305.1 Pseudomonadota bacterium
CTGACGCTGGCCAGCGGCTGTCATGAAGCGGTGGCGCAGGCATTGGCCAATGAGACAGAGGTGATCGATGCGCTCGACTTCCTCGCCGTCCGTGCGAGCCAGTTGAGTTTCCGCGCCTGCCATCAACGCATCGCCGTGCACCTGCCGTGCACGCAGCGCAATGTGGTCCGCTCGGTGCCGGCCCTGCGCCGGCTGCTGGCGCAGGTGCCCGGGCTGCAGGTGATCGAACTGGATGCCGGTTTCGGTTGTTGCGGCGCGGCCGGCCTGAACATGCTGACCGAACCCGAGCGCGCCCGCGGGTATCGGCAGCCGCTGCTCGACCAGTTGCATGCCAGCGGCGCGTCCTGCCTGCTCAGCGCCAATATCGGCTGCCGCCTGCATCTGTCCAGCGGGACCGCATTGACGGTGCAGCATCCGCTCGAATTCCTCGCCGGCCTGCTTGAAACTTCCAGCCCGCCTTCACCGGCCAACCCCGCCACCAGGGCCTAGACTGCCGCCATGCCCCATCGCGCCATCACCCCGCTCGATCGCCTGCTGTCGGATGCGCAACGCGCACTGGAAACCGTGCTCGGCGCGCCGCCGGCGTTGCGCGCCAACCCGGCCGACGGCGAAGCCGAGATCGTGCTCGACGATGAAGAGCGCCGCCACGCTGCGGGGCTGATGCGGATCAACCACGTCGGCGAGGTCTGCGCGCAGGCGCTGTATTGCGGCCAGGCGTCAGTGGCCCGCGATCCCACCACCCGCGCCCACCTGCTCGACGCAGCGCAGGAGGAAACCGATCACCTCGCCTGGTGCGGCGAGCGCCTGCGCGAACTCGACAGCCGCCCCAGCCTGCTGAATCCGCTCTGGTACGCCGGCAGCTACGCGATCGGCGCGCTGGCCGGGCTGCGCGGCGATGGCTGGAACCTGGGTTTCGTGGTCGAGACCGAGCGCCAGGTCGAAGCGCATATCGACGAGCATCTGGAGTCGCTACCGGCCGCCGACGCGCGCAGCCGCGCGATCCTGCAGACGATGAAGGCCGACGAGGCCCGGCACGCCGCAAGCGCCGAACAGGCCGGCGCCCGCCTCCTGCCGATGCCGTTGCCGACCTTGATGGCGGCGGCATCGAAGCTGATGAAGGCGGTCGCGTACCGGATTTGACGACCGTCAATCGACCAGGTTGCGCGCGTGGAACAGCTCCTCGATCTCGCGCTTGAGCCGCGCCTCGATCTTCATGCGGTCCTTGAACGACAGGTTGCGCGCCTTCTCCTCGAACAGGTAGGTGTCGAGGTCGAACTCCTTCAGGTGCATCTTGGTGTGGAAGATGTTTTCCTGGTAGACATTCACGTCGAGCATCTCGTAACGCGACTTGACGTTCTTGGCCAGGTAATCCTGGATCGAGTTGATCTTGTGGTCGATGTAGTGCTTGCGACCCTTGATGTCGCGGGTGAACCCGCGGATGCGGTAGTCCATCACCACGATGTCGGATTCAAGACTTTCGATCAGGTAATTGAGCGCCTTCAACGGCGAGATCACCCCGCAGGTGGCGACATCGATGTCGGCGCGGAAGGTCGCGATGCCGCTGTCCGGATGGGTTTCCGGATAGGTGTGCACGGTGATGTGCGACTTGTCCATGTGCGCGACCACGGCGTCGGCGATCACGCCCTTGGCCTGCGACTTGTCGATCACCGGCTCTTCCGAGATGAGGATCGTCACCGACGCGCCCTGCGGATCGTAGTCCTGGCGGGCGATGTTGAGGATGTTGGCACCGATGATGTCCGCCACGTCCGTGAGGATCTGGGTCAGGCGGTCGGCGTTGTATTCCTCGTCGATGTACTCGATGTAGCGCTGACGCTCCTCTTCGGAGGCGGCGAAGCTGACATCGTAGATATTGAACGAGAGGGCCTTGGTGAGGTTGTTGAAACCCTGCAACCTCAGGCGCGGCAACGGCTTGACCACGGTGGGGGATCCCGGTCTGGCGAATAAGAACCGGGATTATGGGGCAATTGCGCTGGTAGGGAAAACGCACGCGCGGACCCGTTGCACGATCCTTCGGGCGCGCCAAGAACGTCATGATTTGCCCCGGACGGTCGCTTCGTCCTAAGCTCGGGCAGCCCAGCCACGCCGAATCCAATGCCCACCACTACGGTCACCTCCTTGACTGCCCTGAGACGCGCCAACAGTCCGCTGCTGCCGGACGCTGCCACGATCGAGCGCTTTCTTGCGCATTGCCATCGCCGCCGTTACCCGTCGCGGACCGATGTGTTCCGTCCGGGTGATCCGGCAAGCACGCTCTATTACGTGGTATCCGGCTCGGTCAGCATCATCACCGAGGAGGACGACGGTCGCGAACTGGTGCTGGGGTATTTCGGCGCCGGCGAGTTCGTCGGCGAGCTCGGCCTGTTCATCGAGAGCGACAAGCGTGAAGTGATCCTGCGTACGCGCGCGCCATGTGAGCTGGCGGAGATCGGCCACGAGCGCTTCTACGATCTGCTGCTGTCGCGGCTGGCGACGGATGCACCGAAACTGCTGTATTCGATCGCCGCGCAGATCTCGCGGCGCCTGCTCGACACCAGCCGCAAGGCCGGTCGCCTGGCGTTCCTGGATGTCACCGACCGCATCGTGCGCGCCCTGCATGACCTGGCCAAGGAACCCGATGCGATGAGCCATCCCGATGGCACCCAGCTGCGCGTGTCGCGGCAGGAGCTGTCGCGCCTGGTCGGCTGCTCGCGCGAGATGGCCGGCCGCGTACTCAAGAAGCTGCAGGCCGACGGCAAGCTGCACGCCCGCGGCAAGACCATCGTGTTGTTCGGCACGCGCTGATGGCGCGGATCGCCGCGCCTGTCGCCAGCGACCTGCGGGTGCGCGCGGCGGAGACCGGCGACGCCAGCGATGTAGCGGCGCTTTTCGATGCGCTCGGTTACCCTTGCAGCCTCGATGAGGCGGCCGAACGCATCGCGGTCGTCACCGCCGATCCAAGCCAGCACCTGCTGCTGGCCGAACGCGACGGCGAGGCCTGCGGGTTGATCGCCCTGCACATGATCTATGCAATCGCCAACGGCGCCGAACTGGCCCGCGTCACCGCGTTGGTGGTGTCACCGGAATGCCACCGCCTCGGCATCGGCCGGCGGCTGCTGCGCGCGGTGGAAGCGCTGGCGCGGCGCGCCGGCGTGGCCCGCATCGAGGTTACCAGCGGCGCGCAGCGGGAGCAGGCGCATGCGTTCTATCGTGGCTGCGGTTACGACGATGGATCGTTGCGGTTCGTGAAGCTGCTGGGTGATTGAGGTCGATTCACCGTCAATCCAACGCAGATTCATCGCCGGTGCAGGAGCGGCCCATGGCCGCGAGCTGGGGCTGCTGCGGACGCATCCATTCGAGCAGGTCATCGCGACGATAAAGATGCTCGCGGCCATGGGCCGTTCCTACGGTCGAGCGGAGTCGGGTCAGGACAGAGTATTTTCGCTGACGTCTGATCCCGCCACCGCATCACCCGCCCGGCCCACGCAACCCCAGTTGAGGATCGGCGTGCCGGCCGGCAACTCGCGCCGGAACATTTCCACGCTCGACGCCTTCGGATTCACCACCACCGGATGGCGTGCGGCTTTAAGCAACGGCAGGTCGGCACTGCTGTCGGTGTAGGCGATCACGACTTCATCGACGTAGCCGGCGTCGCGCAGCATCGTCATCTTCATTTCCGCGTGGCAGTGGCGTATGGCGCCGATGCCGCCCAGTCGCGGGCCGACCAGGGTGCCCACCACCGGCGCGTCCTCGTGGGCGACGAAAGCCAGGATCGCGCGCGCCAGTTCCGGTGGTGCGCCGGTGGCGATCACCACCCGGTCGCCGGCCTCGCGATGGCGATGCAGTACGTCGAGCGCGATCGGCAGCAGGCGTTGCCGGATCTGTTCGGTATGCAGCACGACGTAACGGTCGATCTCGATGTCCAGGTCGCGGCGGCGGTGCAGGCCGACCGTGCCGGCCCACACGAAGCCGGAAATGCCCACGCGCCGGGTCGGCAGGAACGCCACCATCGGCCCGAACACCGGCGCGATCAGCAGTGCCAGCGCGCGTCGCCACCAGGTGCGCTCGATCAGCCACTTGAACAGGTGGGCGCCGGAGTCGCCGTCGTACAGGGTGTGGTCGAAATCGAACACCACCAGCGGCGCACCTTCGCGCGCAGCGGGATAACGGGGGCTGGCGAAACTCACGGTGCGAACAGCCGCTGCAAAGCGGCGCCCGGATCGCGCTCGCGCATGAAGCTTTCGCCGATCAGGAACGCATCGATGCCGGCGCCGCGCAGCCGTGCCACGTCCTCGCGACTGGCAATGCCGCTTTCAGTGACCAGGGTGCGGTCGCGCGGCACCGCACTCTTGAGTTCGATCGAGGTGTCCAGCGACACCTCGAACGTGCGCAGGTTGCGGTTGTTGACGCCGATCAGCTGGCAATCGGTCTGCAGCGCGCGCTCGAGTTCGTCGATATCGTGCACTTCCACCAGCACGTCCATGCCCAGTTCGTTGGCGAGGTTGGCCATCTCCACCAGCGGGCCGTCCTCGAGCGCGGCGACGATCAGCAGGATCGCGTCGGCACCGATCATGCGCGCCTCATGGACCTGGTAGGGATCGATGGTGAAATCCTTGCGCAGCACCGGCAGCGTGCACGCGCCGCGCGCCTCGCCGAGGTACCGGTTGCTGCCCTGGAAGAAGTCGACATCGGTCAGCACCGACAGGCACGCCGCGCCGCCGGCCTGGTAGCTACGCGCGATCTGCGCCGGATCGAACTCCGCGCGGATCAGTCCCTTGGACGGACTGGCCTTCTTGATCTCGGCGATCACCGCCGCCTCCCCGGCGGCGAGCCTGCGCTGGATCGCGTCGACGAAGCCGCGCGTCGGCGGCTGGCTGGCTGCACGGGCGCGCACGCTGTCCAGCGAGTGCATCCTGCTGCGTTGTTCGATCTCCTCGGCCTTGCGCGCGAGGATGGTGTCGAGGATGTCGCTCATCGGGGTCGGTCATGCGCGCGAAGTGGCTGGGCATTCTAGCCGAGCGCATGCTGCGGCCACGCGGCGAAGCAACCGTAGAGCCGAGCTAGCTCGGCTGCCTTGACCTGGAAGCAGCGGAGCAAGCTCCGCTCTACGTAGTCTGAGGCTGCCGCCCTTGGCGGGGGAATGGACGCGAAGCGATTCAAGCGTCCGGCAGTGCCGTCATCGCGCGCCAGTCCCGGGCCTGCAGGCGGTCCAGCAATGCGACCACGTCATCGCGCGCATCGGGATCGTGGATCGGCAGCACCAGCACGTCGCCGGGCTGCGCCCAGGCCAGGGCATCGCGCGCGGCGCGGGTCTCTTCCAAGCACACCAGCAGCGCGGATTCCGGCAGGCCCTGCTGCTGCAGTTCGTCGCGCAGGATCGCGGCGATCTCGCCCGCGACACGGCCGCGCATGTACTCGCCGCCAATATCCTTGAGCCAGACGCGGTCCGGTTTGAACTGCGCCGCCACTGCGGCCAGCGCGCGGATGTCGCTGTCCTTGCGGTTGCCGGCCTGACCGAGAATCAGGCCCAGCCGCCCCGCCGCGCGGGCCGTGCCGGCGACCTGCAACAGCGCGCGCAGGCCGTCGGGGTTGTGGGCGTAGTCCAGGAAGACCTGCACGTTGTCGGCGACATCCCCGAAATTCCAGCGTTGCAGGCGACCCGGATTGTCGCCCGGTTGCGCGCCGAACCGCGCGAGCATTTCGGCAATGCGCTCGATCGCGATGCCCATGCCCGCCGCGCCCAGCGCCGCCGCCGAGGCATTGGCGATGTTGTAGCCGGCACTGCCGGCCAGCGTGATCGGCATCGCCGCCACCGCGCCGAGGTCATGCGTCGCATCCTCCACCGACAACAGCAGATGCCCGTTACTCACCCCGCAGGTGATGCCGCCCTGCTCACGATGTGCACGCAAACGCGGATGCCCATGATCGAACGCGAACCAGCCGATCCGCGACAACAGCCTTGCGCCGCGTTGCACCAGCAGCGGATCGTCGGCGTTGAGCACCAAGAGGCCATCGGGCGCGAGCGCGCGGACGACGGTGAGTTTGACCTGCGCCAGGTCGTCGAGGTCGTGGATACCGTATTCGCCGAAATGGTCGGGACTGATGTTGGTGACCACGACCGCGCGCGCATGTCGGATCGCGATGCCACGGCGCAGCAGGCCGCCGCGCGCGGTCTCGAGGATCGCGGCCTCGACCGTCGGCTGGCGCAGCACCGTGCGTGCGCCGACCGGGCCGGAATAATCGCCGCTGTCGACACGCTGCGCGCCGACGAACAGGCCGTCGGTGCTGCTGTAGGCGCTGTTCCAGCCGTGTGCGCGCGCCATCGCCGCGAGCAGCCGCACCGTCGTGGTCTTGCCGTTGGATCCGGTCACCACCGCGAGTGGGATGCCGTGTACCTCGGACCACGGCACAGCGTCGATCGCCGGCAATGCATGCACCGGCCAGGTGCGGCTGCCGACGCCTTCGCCGATCGACAGTTCGTCATCGTCGACATGCGCGGGCATCCCGCCTGCGCGGGCGGCATCGAGCAGCGCGATCAGCGCGGGATTGGCTTCTTCGGCGGCCATCGCGCGCAGGGTGTGCAGGGCCGATGCCTGGTCCCACGCCGGCGGATGGCCCGGTGCATGCCACCCCTCGGCATCCGCGCCGTTGCCAAGCGCCTGCAGGCTGGCAAGCCACGCCCACTGATTGGCTTCGGCGGCGGTGTAGAGCTGGTCGAGCGGCGCGGCGAACGCCAGCGACGCGCCGCTGGCATGGCGGCGCACCATGATCGCGTCATCGACCCAGCCAAGCGTGGCGCGCACGGTGTCGATGCGCTGCCGCCATCCGGCCAACGCCGCCCCGTCGAGCCGCGATTCGCCGAGCGTTTCCAGCGCGGCGCCGGGGCCGTCGAAATACAGGCTGCTGCCGGTCAAGCGGCGCGATTCGTCGAAGGGGGGGTCGGTGGGCATCGATCGCTCGGCTTCAGGGAAATCTGAAAATACGAAGTACTGTCCCGTCATTCCCGCAAATCGGGCTCGCGCTTTACCTCGGCGGAGCCGAACCTTCAGTGACTTACACGTAGACGAGAGCCAAAGACACTGGATTCCCGCGTTCGCAGGAATGACGGGCAAAAACGATCCGGCCTGCAGGTGACAAGCGCGGCCATGGCATCCGCCGCAAATCGTCGGTGCAAAAATCAATCACTCTCTTCGCGTTCAAACCGCAACCCGCGCTCGTCGCGCACCACGCCTTCCAACACCGCGTACAGGGCCTCGTTCAGCGGCTCCAGCAAAGGGGTGTCGACCGCCTCAACAATCCGCGGCGCGTCGCCCTCGGGCTGGAACTTGGTGATCTGCTTCCACGAGCGCGCCAGCGCATCGGCGAACACCAGCACCAGATCCCTCGCCCGGCCCATGCGCAAGGCCGCGTCGAGCGCCTGCTGCTCATCGGGGATGATCGATATCGCCGTTTCCGCGACGCCGGCCGCGCGCAGTGCGTCGGCGATGATGCGCGGCACCTCGTCGCCGTCACGGCCGCGCAGCGAATCGTCGCGCCGGCAGATGTAGTGGTCGAACTTGCCCGCCGCCACCGCGGCGAGCGCGCACAGGTCCTCGTCGCGCCGATCGCCCGGCCCGGCCAACACGACAATCCTTCGCCCGGCCACGTCCAGCCGCTGCACCAGGTCGGCCATCACCCCGACCGCGTGGGCGTTGTGGCCGTAGTCCATCAGCACCTTGAACGGGTGTTCGCCGAACACGTTCATGCGCCCGGGCACCTGGAAGAACGTGCTGTCGAACGTGCGCAGGCCCTGGCGGATCGGGTCGAGCTTGATGCCGAGGGAGAACGCCATCGCCGCTGCCACCATCGCGTTCTGCACGTTGTGCAGCGCGCGGCCTTCAAGCGTCGCCGGGATCAGGTGGGTCCAGATCAGCGGGATGTGGCCGCCCTTGTCGTACAACGTGATCATCTGGCCGTTGATGCCGGCCTCCAGCGCGCAGGCGCGGCCGCCGGCGCGGATGTGCTCGCGCACCAGCGGGTGCGCCGGGTTCATGGTGACGTAGCAGATCACCTTGGCGTCGGTGTAGGCGGACATTTTCAGCACGTTGGGATCGTCGGCGTTGAGCACCGCGCACTCCGTTGCGACCTCCACCACGATGCGCTTGAGCTCGGCGAGCTGCTCCAGGCTGTCGATGCCTTTCAAGCCAAGATGATCGGATTGCACGTTGATCACCGCGCCGACATCGACGCACGGCACGCCCATGCCCGAACGCACCAGCCCGCCGCGCGCGGTTTCCAGCACGGCGAAGTCGACGTGCGGGTCCGACAGCACCATGCGCGCCGACACCGGCCCGGTCATGTCGCCCTCGACGGTGCGCTGGCCGTCGATGTAGACGCCGTCGGTGGTGGTCAGCCCCGGCGTGTAGCCACCCATCTTGGCGATGTGCGCCAGCATGCGCGCGGTGGTGGTCTTGCCGTTGGTGCCGGTGATCGCGGCGATCGGCACCCGCGATGGCGTGCCGGCCGGGAACAGCATGTCGATCACCGGCCCGGCGGCGTCGCGCGAGGTGCCTTCGCTGGGCGCCACGTGCATGCGGAAGCCGGGCGCGGCGTTGACCTCGCAGATGCCGCCGCCGATCGCCTTGTAGCTCTCGGCGATGTTGGTGGAGATGAAGTCGACGCCGCCGACATCCAGGCCGATCGCGCGCACCGCGCGCACCGCCATGTCGCGGTTGTCGGGATGGATGATGTCGGTGACGTCGGTGGCGGTGCCGCCGGTCGACAGGTTGGCGGTCGAGCGCAGGTAGACGACTTCTCCGTCGCCGGGCACCGACGCGGCGTGATGGTCGACCCGCGCCAGCATCGTCTCCGCCTGCGCGTCGAGTTCGAGCCGGGTCAGGACTTTCTCGTGGCCGACGCCGCGACGCGGGTCCTGGTTCACCTGTTCGACCAGTTCGGCGATCGTGTGGCATCCGTCGCCGACCACGTGGCCCGGCGTGCGTCGGGTCGCCGCGATCAGTTCGCCGTTGATCACCAGCAGGCGATGGTCGTCGCCGGGGATGTAGGTTTCCACGATCACCGAAGTCGAATGCAGCAGCGCGGCTTGATATGCCGCGCGCACGTCGTCGGGTGCGGTGATGTCGATGGTGATGCCACGGCCGTGATTGCCGTTGTACGGCTTGAGCACCACCGGCCCGCCGAGCTTCGCCGCCGCCTGCACCGCGTCGGATTGCTGGTTGACCAGGGCCTGCCGCGGCACCGGCAGCCCGAGCGAATGCAGGATGCGGTTGGTCTCGTCCTTGTCGCCGGCCAGCTGCACGGCGATGTACGGCGTACGGCCGGTCACCGTGGCCTGGATGCGCTGCTGGTACTTGCCGTGGCCGAGCTGGATCAGCGACTGCGAGTTGAGCCGCAGCCACGGGATGCCGCGTTCCTCGGCGGCGCGCACCAGCGACATCGTCGACGGCCCGAGCGCACGTTTCTGCGCGTAGCGGATGAAGTCGTCGCGTGCGGTGTCCCATTGCCATTCGGGCGGCCCGCCCGGCTCATCGTGCTCACCCGGTTTGCGGGCGTCGGCAGCCAACGCGTCCGCGTCCGGTTCGCTGCGCAACTCTGCCGGCAACAACGAGTTGAGCAACTTCAGTGCGAGTTCGCCCGCTGCAATGCCCTCTTCCTTCTGCGCGTATTCGTACACCACCGAATACACGCCCGGGCGGTCGTCGATGCTGCGGGTACGACCGAAGGTGACATCCTCGCCGGCGACGTTCTGCAGTTCGATCGCGACGTGTTCGAGTACATGCCCGAGCCACGTGCCCTCGTCCTCGCGCATGCGGCGGATGAAACCGCCCGGCTCGCGGTACGAGCAGCCATGCTCGGCCAGACCCGGCAGCGCGGCGACCAGTGCGTCGACGAAATCCGCGCCGAGCCGGCCGGTTGGCCACGCTTCCAGGGCCTGCAGGTCCAGCACCAGCCGGATCACCGGGAAATGCGCATGCCGCGAGGGGCCGACGTAGATGGAGCGTTCGAGTATGCGCATGCGGATTATTCGCTCAGGTTTTCTCGGTCACCAGCGAGCCCGGCGACGCTATTCGTGTATGCAGGTTGTAGGTTGCGCCACTGACCAGTAGATGCACGGTGAGCCCGAGCAGGCACACCGGCTCGCTCTGGCTGACATCGGCCATCGACGAGAACTCCAGGCCGCCGGCATCGACCACGGTCACCACGCCGCTGCCTTCGACCTCCAGGGTGTCGTCAGGGCCGATGAAGGCCGCGGTGTCCTCGTCCAGCCCAATGCCGATCGCATACGGGTTGTAGGCCAGCGCCGCCACCAGACGCCCCAGCCGGTCGCGCTGGCGGAAATGCTGGTCGATGATGAAACGATTGGTAAGGCCGAGCCCCGGCGCGAGCCGCACACTGCCTGCGCGCGGGGATGAGCCTTCCTTGCCGAACGCGATCATGTGCTCGCTCAGCACGCTGGCTCCGGCGCTGGTGCCGGCCACGTGCAGGCCGTGCGCGTTGCGGCTGCGGAGCAGTTTGGCCGCCGGGGTGCCGCCGAGGATCGTGGATATCCGCAACTGGTTGCCGCCGGTGAAAAACACCCCGCTGGCGTTCTCGAGCCGCTGCAGATAGTCCTCGCGTTGGCCGTCCTCGCGGGTGGCGAAATCCACCGCGGTGGCGCGGCCAGCTTCCAGCCGGTTGAACAGTTCTTCGTAACGCGGGCCGGTGTCGAGCCGGCGGCTGGCGGTGGGGATGATGACGATATCGGCGTCGCGGCCGCCGCACAGCTGCACGAAACGCTTGAGGATGCGGCGTCGGCTTTCGCGGTCCTCGGCGCCGCCGATCGGGATGATCCAGCCGCGTTCATGGCCCTGGGTGGTCTTGCTTGGGCACATGCGTGGCTCCGCTTCGCGTCGTGATTCAACTTTCGAAAATACCACGCCGCTCGATCCGGCCGGCCCGCATGTGCACCACGCCGGCAATCAGCACGTCACTGGCGACGCCGTGCTCATCCAGCGCGACCAGGTCGGCGTCGGCGCCGGTCTCGATCCGGCCCTTGCCTGCCAGCCGCAGCAGACGCGCGGGATTGCGGGTGAACGCGGGTAGCGCTTGCTGCAGCGACACGCCGCGTGCGAGCAATTCATTGAGGGTGGCCAGCAATGCGCCGGACTCGCCCACGTCCATTGAGCACACGCGGCCCTGCTCATCGAAACACGGCAGGCAACCGCCTGCATCGGAACTGATGGTGACATGTTCGGGCGGCGCGCCGCTGTCGAGATAACGGATCAATGCCTCCGCCGCGCTCCATGCGTCCTCGCCTTCCTCCACGGGAAATGCGGTGATGTCGATGCTGCAACCGCGCCGCGCGAGTTCGACGGCTTCGGCGAACAACGCCTTGCGCCGGTTGACGTGGGTCGGGTTGAACACGCGCGCAGGCAGTTCGCTCTCGTCGAGCGCGCGCCGCACCAGCTCCAGCCCGCGCGTGCCATCGCCCAGGTGCAGGTGCACGATGCCGGCCTTGCCGGTCATCAGACCAGCGACATGCGCCTCGGAGGCGAGCCGCAACAGTTCATCGAGCGTCGGCTGGCTGGAGCGGTGATCGCTGATCGCGACTTCGCCGACACCGATCAAGGATTCGACGAACACGATGTCGCCGCG
>JALZKJ010000071.1 GCA_030859305.1 Pseudomonadota bacterium
GGGCACGGTGGAGCGCAACTCCGGCGCAGCGATGGGCCGCGGCGGCAACTCGCGCGCAATCGCCCGCGGAAGCGGCACCGGAATCTCGCGCTGGCTGACTTCCGGGATGCGCTGGCTGAGGGCCGGCGCCGTGGTTTGCGGCTGGATCACGCGCGGTGTCGACGCCGGTGGCTGGAAAGGTTCGGGAATGTCGATGTCGCGCACAGTCGGGATCGTCGCCGACAGTTCCCGCGCGGTTACCACCGGCTCGCGGATGCGCGAGGTGGTCGGCGGCAGCACGAAGACGTCGTCGGCATCGGGCGCCGGGGCGCTTACCGTCAGCGGCTGTTCTGCCGGAGGCGCGGGTGCGGGCGGCGTGGGTGTCTCGCGCTGGGCGACCTGTGGAACGGGTGTTTCCGGTACCGGCACTTCCACTGGCGCCGCCAGTTCATCGATTCTCAGTGCCGGCAAAGGCGCGGCCGCCATCGGCGCAGTCGACTGCGCCGTTCCAGGCTGCGCCGCGGGATCGATCGCGGCCTCTTCTACCGGTTCGCTCGTCTGCGCCGCCGGCCCGCCGCCGATCTCCTCGGGCGTGCCAGTGCCGATGAACTCCACCTGCACCACCGTCTCGCCCTCCGGCGGCGGGCTGGCGATGCGCGTCGGCACGTACAGCAGCCACAGGAGCAATACCCCGAGCAGCATGTGCAGCAGCGCCGACAGGCCGCCGGACAGCCAACGCATGCCGCGTTCTTCGCGCGAGGGCGTCTGCCACTGCTGCCGCCAGACCGACGAGAACGCCTGCCAACGCGTCATCAAGGCCAGATTGCGCGGCGTAATCGCCAACGGACGTTGCAGGAAAACCGCCACCATCGCCTGCGAGGTCGCGCCGGTGACTTCCCCAACGCGCTCGGCCATCGCCGCAAACCATTCGCGCCACCCGGGCGGGAACTCGCCTACGGGATGGCCACGACGGGCGCTGACGCGCAGCTTGCGCTGCACTGCCTCGATAAGTTCGGCGGCCGAATACATGCCGCGACGAACTCAGGCTGCGGTGTCGCGGGCGATGTACGGCGCCGCGCCGGTGTCGTGGTCGGTGGCGTCGCGCACCGCGGTCACGCCCGGCACTTTTTCCATCAGGGTCTTCTCGATGCCCTGCTTCAATGTCACGTCGGCCATGCCGCAACCGTGGCAACCGCCGCCGAAGCGCAGCATCACCACGCCGTCGGCAGTGACTTCCTCCACCTCGACATGGCCGCGATGCTGCGCGAGTTGCGGATTTATCTCGTGTTCGACCAGCCAGCGCACGCGCTCGACCAGCGAGGCCGAATCGGCCGGCACCTCGCCCTTGATCTTCGGCGCGCGGATCTGCAACTGGCCGCCGGTGGCGCCGGTTTCGTAGTCGATTTCGGCACTGTCGAGGTAATGCGCAGTCGCCGCCTCGAGCCACAGGGTGAAGCCCTCGCAATCCACCGCCCATTCGTCGCCCTGCAGATCGCCCGGCTCTGCGAATTCCAGCCGCACATCGGCCTTGGCCGTTCCCGGGTGCACGGCCGACAGGCGCACACCCAGTCCCGGCAGGGCCTCGCGCTCGATCAGTTTGCGGAAATGCGTCTGCGCGGATTCGGATATCTGGATCATGGGGCTATTCTAACGGGGTCAACGCAGCGCCACGGTGCGCCAGCGCCCTCCGACCGCCGTCGATGTGATTGGTTCAGTCGACGCGTACGCCGCAAGGAGCCATGCCATGAACGACCTCGTCCCCCTCGCCCAGGCCCACTGTATTTCGCGTCGCGGCAGCGAGCACAAACTGAGCCACGCGCGCATCCGCGAACTGATGCCGGAAGTGCCGGGCTGGGAACTGACCGAAGACAGTCACGCCCTGACCCGAACCTTCAAGTTCGACGACTACCACCGCACCATGGCATTCGTGAATGCACTCGCGTTCGTGGCCCACCGCGAAGACCATCATCCAGACCTCGGCGTGCACTACGATCGCTGCGTGGTGCGTTATTCGACCCACGATGTCGGTGGTCTGAGCGAGAACGACTTCATCTGCGCGGCGAAAGCCGACGCCTTGGCCAGCTGACCGGAGTTCCGATGAACCTTGATACCCCACGTAAAACACGCTGGCTTTCACGCCAGACCGGCATCGCGACCGTCCTGTTGTCACTGGCATTCCTGGCTGGCTGTGGTGCCGATACCGACCGTCCGCCGCCGGTCGTCGTCACCGAGGTGCTCGCGGTCGATACGCCGCCTCCCAACTATCCGATCGAGGTCGCCTGCGACGACGCCGGCGGGGAAGTCGTACTTCAAATCACCATAGCCACCGAAGGCAATCCCAGCGATGTCCGACTGATCCGCAGCAGCGGTATCGATGCACTCGATCTTGCCGCGCATGAAGCCGTGCTCGGCTGGCGCTTCAAGCCTGCCACCCGTGGCGGACAAGCGATCCCCAAGACGATCCAGGTGCCGGTGACGTTCACCCCGCCGACCATGCGGCCCGACCGGTGCTTTGCCTTGGAGGAGCAGCGCAAGCGCGGCAAGCTGTAGCCCGGGCGGCACCCAGCCGTATCCAAGCGCCCCCCAACGCAGCTGTTGTATCGGGCGACGCAAGTCGCGACCTCTGCGTCGCGAGCTGGTTCGCGCTCGCGCGTTCGAGCCATGCGCTCAGCCAGGCAATCAAGCTAAACAATCAAGCCAGGCGATCCAGCACATCGATCAGCTCCGGCGCCAGCGGCGCGTCGAGCAGATATGGCGCCTTGCCGCCGTCCAGGGAAAACTCCAGCGTCGAGGCATGCAGGAACAGCCGCTTCAGGCCGATCTGTTCGCGCAGTTTCCTGTTGACCGCTGGGTCGCCGTACTTGTCGTCGCCGACAACCGCGTGGCCGATGTGTTGGGCATGCACGCGGATCTGGTGGGTGCGGCCGGTCTCGATGCGCACCTCGCAGTACGACTGTCCGCCGCGCCGCTCCAGCACCTTGAAATGGCTCAGTGACGGCTTACCCGCGTGGTTCACCTGCACGTGCCGCTCGCCGCCCTGGCGCAGGCCGACATGCAGCGGAGCATCCACCGACATCAGCCCGTCGGGCATGCGCCCGGCCAGCAGCGCGAGGTAACGCTTGCGGATACCGCTGCCGCCCTCCTCACGCATCAGCGCCTGCATCTCAGTCAGCGCCGAGCGCTTCTTGGCTACGATCAGCAGTCCGGAAGTGTCGCGATCGAGCCGGTGCACCAGTTCCAGCGTGTGTCCCGGCCGCGAGGCGCGCAGGGTCTCGATCGCGCCGAAACTGATCCCGCTGCCGCCGTGGCTGGCAACTCCCGAGGGCTTGTTCAGGGCCAGCAGGCGCGCGTCCTCGAACACGATCGCGGCATCCAGTGCGTCCATGAAGCCTTTCGGTGGCGACGGCTTGTCGCCGGCTTCGGCAACCCGAACTGGCGGAATCCGCACCTCGTCGCCCGCCTCCAGCTTGCGTTCTGCTTTGCAGCGCCCCCCGTTCACACGCACCTGGCCGGAGCGCACAAGCTTGTAGATCAACGACCTAGGCGCCCCCTTGAGCAGTCCCAGCAGGAAATTGTCGAGCCGCTGGCCCTCGCGGTCGTCGGCGACCCGCACCATGCGGGCGCCCGCACGGATGTCTGGATTGGCTGGCACGGCTGAATCGGTCATCCGGAAAGGGTTATCTGATACACTCGGGAGGCGAGTTAAGGTTTTGATTTCGCAGGAAGTTGTGCCGGCTATTCAACTGCTGGTTTCAACTTGGTGGGGCCAAAAGCCCATCCTGCGATTCCGGTCCGCGTCTAACCATTACCCACGGGGTAGCCATGTTAGCAGCGACGGCCCGGCTGAACCCCGGCCCGCCCGATGCGTCAGACATCGGCGATGAACACGACCCGCGCGGCGCGACAGCCAGTCTGGAAGCAGCCGCCGGCCTTGAAAACTAGCAATGCAACAACAAGCGCTCCCGCGGTGTGCCGTGGTGTCGTAGCGCTGGAAATTGTCAGGTCACGCCGGCGCGCGCTCGTGGTCACACCACGCGCAGTTTCTACATCGCGAAGGCGGGGCACAGTATCCAGAGGCGAAACGCCATGGCGTTCCGCGCGATAGAGCGCGCGAGGAACGCAACAATGAAACGCATGCTGATCAATGCGACGCAGGCTGAAGAGCTTCGCGTCGCGATCGTCGACGGCCAGAACCTGTACGACATCGACATCGAGCAACCGTCGAAGGAACAGAAGAAGTCCAACATCTACAAAGGCAAGATCACCCGCCTCGAGCCCTCGCTCGAAGCCGCCTTCGTCGAATACGGCGGCGAACGCCACGGCTTCCTGCCGTTGAAGGAAATCTCCCGCGATTATTTCCAGTCGGGCGTCGACCATAACAAGGCCGGACTGAAGGAACTCCTGCGCGAAGGCCAGGAGGTCGTCGTACAGGTTGACAAGGAAGAGCGTGGCAACAAGGGCGCGGCCCTGACCACCTACATTTCGCTGGCCGGCCGCTACATGGTGTTGATGCCGAACTCGCCGACCGCGGGCGGCGTCTCGCGCCGGATCGAGGGCGACGACCGCGCCGCGCTCAAGCAGGCGATGGACGCGCTGGCCATCCCCGACGACATGGGCGTGATCATCCGCACCGCCGGCGTTGGCCGTGATGCCGAAGAGCTGCAGTGGGACCTCGACTATCTGTTGCAGGTCTGGAAGTCGGTCGCCGAGGCCGCGCTGACCAAACCGGCGCCGTTCCTGATCTACCAGGAATCGCGACTGATCATCCGCGCCCTGCGCGACTACATGCGCCCGGACGTCGGCGAGATACTGGTCGACACGCCGGAGATGTACGCCGAGGCACGCGATTTCGTCGAGCAGGTGATGCCGCACAACCTGCGCAAGCTGAAGGAATACACTGACGACACCCCGCTGTTCAATCGCTTCCAGATCGAGTCGCAGATCGAGAACGCCTACGAGCGCGAAGTACGACTGCCGTCCGGCGGCGCGCTGGTGATCGACCAGACCGAGGCCCTGACTGCGGTCGACGTCAACTCGGCGCGCGCCACCAAGGGCAGTGACATCGAGGAAACCGCGTTCAACACGAACATGGAGGCGGCCGAGGAAATCGCCCGCCAGATGCGCCTTCGCGACCTCGGCGGGCTGGTGGTGATCGACTTCATCGACATGTCGTCCAACCGCCATCAGCGCGATGTCGAGAACCGCCTGCAGAACGCCCTCAAGCAGGACCGTGCGCGCGTGCAGGTCGGCCGCATTTCGCGGTTCGGCCTGCTGGAGATGAGCCGCCAGCGCCTGCGTCCGAGCCTGGGCGAATCCAGCCAGCTGGTGTGCCCGCGTTGCGAGGGCCACGGCCGGATGCGCAGTGTCGAGTCACTGTCGCTGTCGATCCTGCGCGTCGCCGAAGAGCATGCGATGAAGGAAAACACCGGCCAGGTGCTGGTGCAGGCACCGACAGAGATCGCCAACTACCTGCATAACGAGAAGCGTCGCGCGTTGATGGAGATCGAACAGCGCCACGACGCGCCGATCGTGATCGTCGCCGACATCCATCTGGAAACCCCGCATTACGAAGTCACCCGCATCCGTGACAACGAGATGGGCGAGGAGTCCAACAAGCCGAGCTATCACCGCGGCACGCCACGCAAGCTGGCCACGCATGCACTGACCAAGGCCCATCTGAACATCCCCGATGCGCCGATGGTGACCAAGGTCAAGCCTGCCTACGCCGCGCCGGTGCGCGAGCCGCGGGAGGCGCCGGTGGCACCGGCCGCCTTGGCACCGGCACCGGGCGTGGTCACGCCGACCCACTCGATCGGCATGGTCGAACGGATCCTGCGTTTCTTCCGCGGCGGGCAGTCCGGCACGGTCGAATCGAAGGTCGCACGCATATCACAGGAAAACAGCGGTCGCAACGAGCGCAACGAACGTGGTGGGCAGCGTCGCGATGGCCGCAGCGGTGGCAAGCCGGGCGGTCGCGACAGCACACGTGATGGAGGCCGTCGTGACGAGCCACGTCGCAATGCGCCGCCAGCCCAGAAAGCCAGTCAAGCCGGTGAACCGACGCAGAGCCGCACGCCCAGGCAGGGCCAGCCGCAGAAACAGAACGCACCCCGGCAGCCAAAGCCGCAGGCCGAGGAGCGCATCACCACTAATGCCCCGGTAGCAGCACAGACCACTACGCCGCGGCTGCCGCACAACGAGCCCCGCTCGGCAAGCAAGCCGGAAGCCGCAGCGCCTGGCGTCGACCCCAACGTCGTGATGCCTGTTGCCGCCAGCACGGCGGCGGCATTGACGTCGGAGACAACGCAGGTCGAAACCAGCACCGGCAGCGAAGCCAACGCGATCGAAACGAATACGGCAGCGTCGACTGATGAAGCCGGTATTGCCGAAGGCACACGTCGTCGCCGTGGCCGTCGTGGCGGTCGTCGTCGTCGTCGTGGCGAACCAGGCACCGAAGCCGGTGCTCAGGATCACAACGATGTGCTGCAGGGTGACGAGGACGACCACGCGGCAGTGGCAACGGATGGCTCGACCCCGGTCGCCAACCGTTCGCAACCCGAGTTCGACTTCGACGACGAGCCTTCGACTCGCGAGAAGCCGGCCAGGCCCGCAGTTGATGCAGTGGCAGCCGCAACCGCGGCCGTGCAGGTTGAAACAGCGGCATCGGCTGCAAACACGGATGCGCCGAGGACACCGGCGGCTACTGCCCGCGCGGCCTCAACTGGCGTCACCCAGGCCGGGAAGGCCCGCGAGACTGCGGCGACCTCGCCCGGCAACGTCGCCGCCCAGCCGGTTGTCGATGCCACTCCGGAACCAGTGACTGGCACCGTGGTCGAGCCTGCCACGGTCAAGCCTGCGGTGGTCGAGCCGGCCGTGGTCAAGCCCGACGTAGTCGAATCACCCGTGGCCGAACCCGCCCCCGCCAAGGCTGCAGCCAAAACAGCGGCCGTCGAACCGGCATTGCTGGAACCGAAGCAGCCCGAAACGCCGGTCGCTCGCATGACGATGGACGAGCCGAATCCCGTCGCACCTGACGCCGCAACCGCGGCTGCCGACACCGTAACAGCCGTTACCGACTCACGTCAGTCGGCACCGCAAGCGGATACGTCGGTCGAACCGGCACGCCCGCAACGCGTTGTCGACGTCGAAACAGCATCGGCGCCGGCAACACCGGCAGCGATTGAACCGGCGATGCCGCGTACGGCCAGCCTGTTCGACCCGCCAGCTGCATCCTTGCAACCGCCTGAAGCCCCATCAGTGGTGGCCGATGCCGACAACGTGGAAGACGCGCCCATGTCACCGCAGGACGCCGCAAGTTCGACCGAGGCAGAGCGTCGGGCCTGACCGCTTCACAGCGTGAAGACGTAAAACGCCGCGTCCCCGGACGCGGCGTTTTTTATGGCGCTTCGCAAGCGCCATAACACCTCTCTGCAGCCGTTTCGTAGAGCGGAGCTTGCTCCGCTGGCGCAAGTTCCACGCGCAATGCCCAGCCGAGCAAGCTCGGCTCTACTGCATCCACCAGCCAAGCGAGACCTTGCGCGCTCGCCCGCCGTCAGGGTTGGCGCGAGGTTCGAGCACTGCCCGTCAAACAGCCAGCGCGGGATCGCCTAATCCGTACTGGCTGACCAGCCGCGCCAGCGCGATGCTGTCGTGGATCTCGAGCTTCTCGAACAGGCGCGTCTTGTGGGTATTGATCGTCTTGGCACTCAGGCACAATCGTCGAGCGATGTCTTCCTGACGCAGCCCCTGCACCAGCAGCAAGGCGACTTCCATTTCGCGCGGCGACAATCCGTCGAACGGTGTCTGGTTGCCGCTGATGCCGTACAACGCCATGTTCTGCGCAATACCGCTGGCCAGGTAGCGCTTGCCACGCGCAACATCGCGCACCGCTCGCAGCAATTCGGCGGCATCGCCGCCCTTGCCCACATAACCCGACGCACCGGCTTCCAGCAACCGCTTGGGCAGCGGCCCGTCTTCAAGCACGGACACGATGATCACCCGGCTGCCGTAGTCGCCCCGAACCACCCGCTCGGTTACTTCAAGGCCGCTGACGCCAGGCAAATGCAGATCACACAGCACGATGTGGGGCTTGATCGCGCGGATCTGCGGCAGTGCCAGCTCCCCGCTCTCGGCCTCACCGACCACTTCGATGTCGGTCTGCGCCGACAGGATCATGCGCATGCCGGTACGCACCAGCGCATGGTCGTCGACGATGAAAACGCGGATGGTCATCCTTTCCCCCCGATTGCCAGAACTCCAGCGGGCAGGCTACCCGGCGCCATCGGCGCGCGCAACTTGCGGGTTCAGCGCCGTATCCGACGGCTCTGGCCTGCGGCCCGGTTGCTCGGCACACTCCAGCATCTCCAGGGGAAACTTAGGGAAACTTCATGCACCCAATCCAGCACATTCTCGCTGTCGCCAGCCTGTTCCTGCTCACGGCCTGCGCGCACGACCCACAAACCACCAGCACGTCGATGTCCACGGCAAGGGTGGATGGCGTAGGCATTGACGCCGGACAATGGCTGTCCGATGTCAGCGAGATGGCCGAAGCCGATGACAACACGCGGCGCCGGGATGTAATCCGTAAACGACTCAACACGCTCGACGTCCAATGGCGCAATAGCCGGTTCGATACCGAAATCGAAGGCGTACATGGCGAAAACATCCTCGCGCCAATCAGTGGTCCGGCAGGCGCTCCGCTGCTGCTGCTCGGCGCGCATTCCGACCGCGTGGACGTCGGCCGTGGCGCTACCGACAATGCGTCGGGGACCGCCACCGTGCTCGCACTGGCAAAGCGCTTCAAGCACCGACCACTGATCCACCACCGTGTCTCCGTAGCATTGTGGGACCTGGAAGAGCACGGCCTGCTCGGTGCTCATGCCTACATCGGGAACGGTGGCGAGCGACCCGCACTCTATGTCAATTTCGACGTGTTCGGATGGGGCGACACCTTATGGATGATGACGCCGCAATCGGATCACCCACTGGTCAGCGCCACCCAGTCCGCCGTTAATGAAGCTGGACTGGGCCTCTCGGCCGGCGAACAATACCCGCCCACCGACCACCGCGCCTTTCTCGAGGCCAGTTGGCCCGCGGTGTCGTTCTCACTCGTCGACGGCGATGAAATCGACCTCATCCTGCAAGCCTACGCGGGCAAGCAACCCGCGACGAAACCGAAAGTGATGCAGGTGATCCACAGCGAACGCGACACCATTGCCGAGATCAATGCCGATGCGGCTGCGCGCGGTGTGGACGCGGTCGAGGCGGCATTGCGGCGTTGGGATGCGGCATCGGCCGTGCCCTAAGGTGGGTTCAACAATGCTTCGCTCGTCATTCAAGCGAAAGCTGGACAAGCACGCAGCGCACAGATCGTATGCAGTGCGACCTGCAGGGCAAGCGTGCGCGTTCCCCTTTTTTACGTTCCAGCTGCTGGATCAACAGCAAGAAGGATCCCAGCTTTCGATGAGGTGACGAATGGTGAAGGACGTTTGCTGGAATTGATGGCCCCCCGTCCCATTGTCGCAGCGGTGGATGCCGACACGAGACCCCACGGCTTCACGGCGCCGATCAAGCGCAGCGCCTAGGATTATCCAGCTGCGAATCCCAGCTGTTTCGCACGCGACGCACCTCGTGTTTCCCCAAATTAAAGGAACTCCCATGTCCCAGCCCACCAATCTGCAAGAGCTCTACAACGACGAACTCAAAGACCTGTGGTCCGCCAACGACCAGATGCAGCGCCTGGTCAAGAAGATCGTCGATAAACCCAAGAGCGCGAAGCTCAAGGCGTTGCTGGAGAAGTCCGAACAGGGCATCGCCGAGCACACCGACGTGCTCAAGGAGCTGCTCACGGCCAACGGCGCCGAAGTGGCAAAGGAGCATTGCAAAGGCATGGCGGGTCTGGTCGAAGAAGCGAGGAAACACATCCTCGAGGAAGCGCCGGCGCAAGGTGCGCTGCTCGATGCGGTGATCATCGCCCAGTACCAGCGCATGACGCATTACGGGATCGCGGGCTTTGGCACCGCCGCCGCCTATGCAGGCGCGTTGGGCCGTACGGACGACGCGGAAAAATTGCACCGCGCCACCCAGGAAATCTACCGCGGCGACGAGTACGCCACGACGCTCGCCGAGACGTCGATCAACCTCAAGGCAGAAACCGTCTAATCGGGGTATGGGCTGGACGTTTTTCTTCCGCAGGTGATCCGCGTAGATAGCTGTGCGCTGGCGTCCACCGGCAGCCCGATGAGGGCCCATGCGTCTGAGAACGGCGGGGCCGCTTCGAAGTCATGCCTGATCCCATATTCCTGACCCATTCCAGGTAAATCCGGTCTTGTGGCCTGCACACGCCAGTGCGCCGGACACGGGTAAAAGAGATTAATGGTCCGCGCCCCCGTCATGGTCAAGCCGCCCCCGTCCGGACTGCCGGGTGCTCTGCGTTGCAGGCGTAAGTTCCTTCGCCAGTTCCCTGATGGATTCAATGATCCAACATACCGGGACTGGGAGCGGGACTAT
>JALZKJ010000081.1 GCA_030859305.1 Pseudomonadota bacterium
GCCGGCGCCACCGGCACCGGCAAGACGGTCACCCTGATGACGCTGGCCGAAGGGTTCTCGCGCATCGGGGTGCCGGTGTTCCTGGCCGACGTGAAGGGTGACGTGGCCGGACTCGCGGTCGCGGGCGCGGTCAACGACAAGCTGCAGGCGCGGATCGAACAGATCGGCATCGCCGACTACGCACCCGCCGCCAACCCGACCGTGTTCTGGGACCTGTTCGGCAAGCTCGGGCATCCGGTACGCACCACGGTCAGCGAGATCGGGCCGACCTTGCTGTCGCGCATGCTCGAACTCAACGACACCCAGTCGGGCGTGCTCGACATCGTGTTCAAACTCGCCGACGACCGCGGCCTGCTGCTGCTGGACCTGAAGGATTTCCGCGCGCTGCTGGCCCTGGTCGGCGCCGAGCGCAAGACCGTCTCGACCGAATACGGGCTGGTTAGCACGCCTTCGATCGGGGCAATCCAGCGCGCGCTGCTGCGGCTGGAAAGCGAAGGCGCCGACTTGTTCTTCGGAGAACCGGCGCTGGAACTGGTCGACCTGATGCGCACCACGCACGACGGCCGCGGCGTCATCAACATCCTCGCCGCAGACCGCTTGATCCTGAAGCCGCGGCTGTATTCGAGCTTCCTGTTGTGGCTGCTGTCGGAATTGTTCGAGACCCTGCCGGAAGTCGGCGACCTCGACAAGCCCAAGCTGGTGTTCGTGTTCGACGAAGCGCACCTGCTGTTCGACGACGCGCCGTCGGCCCTGCGCCAGCGCGTCGAACAAGTCGTCCGGATCATCCGCTCCAAGGGCGTGGGCGTGTATTTCTGCTCGCAGTTTCCCGACGACGTCCCCGACAACATCCTCGGCCAGCTCGGCAACCGCGTGCAGCACGCGCTGCGCGCATACACCCCGCGCGACCAGAAGGCGGTGAAGACCGCGGCGGAGACCTTTGTAGCCAACCCGCATCTCGATGTCGCCACCGCGATCGCCCAGCTCGGCACCGGCGAGGCGCTGGTGTCCACGCTGCAGGACAAGGGCATTCCGATGCCGGTCGAACGCACTTTGATCGCGCCGCCGAGATGCCGCATGGGCGCGATCACCGACGCCGAGCGGATGCAGGTGCGTGCCGGCAGCCCTGTGGGTGCGAAGTACGACACCACCGTCGACCGCGAATCCGCGTCCGAGATGCTGGCGAAGAAGGCCGAGGCGATGACCGAACAGGCGCAGGCGCCGGCGGTGAAGACGCCAGAACGCGATGCGGCCGGTGAAGGCGGTATCGGCAAGTCGGTCAAAGACGCGGTGTTCGGCACCAAGCGCCGTCAGGGCATGGTCGAGACCATGGCCAAGCAGGCTTCGCGCACGGTCGGCACCCAGATCGGCCGGCAGATTCTGCGCGGATTGCTGGGGGGCATGTTCGGTGGCCGTCGCTGATCCGCCCCTGCGGCCTTCAGCGGCCGACCAGGCGCGCTACATTCTTCCCGTCCCATGGAGCACCCGCGATGACATTGCCCCTGCACCAGCTTGCCTGCATCGCCCTGGCCTGCCTCGCGCTGACAGCTTGCCGGCCTGACCAATCGGCCGAGCCTGACGAAGCGCCGTCCACCGTATCCCAGGCGTTGCCCGAGGCGACAGTGGCAGCCGATATGCCGGAGTTCGCACCCGGCAATACCGCAACGCCGGATACCGGGCGGTTCGATGCGCGCGCCTTTGCCGGACGGTTCGAAGGCACCCTGCCCTGTGCCGCCTGCCCGCGCATCGACTCGATCCTGGATCTGCGCGCAGACGGCACCTATGTGCTCAACGAGACCTTCCCCGACGCGATGGCGAAAAACGGCCGCTCCGCAGGCACCTGGACCGCCGAGCAAGGCGGCGCGCGGTTGCGGCTGGACCCCGACAGCAAGGAGCGGCCCGATCGCCTCTACGAGGTCGCGTCCCGGGACGAGATCCGCCAGGCCGATACCAGCGACGGCCTCGTCCCGACCACGGTCAGCTACAGCCTACGGCGCGTCGGCGCCGCGCAATAGCCACAAGCCGGGCACAGGCCATGGGACGCTGGCGGGCACCCGCCGAACACGGCACGCCACTGATCACCCGCCAGGGCCACGTGCGACTCAAGGCCGAGCTCGACGAGCTATGGAGAGTCAAGCGCCCCGAAGTGGTCAAGGCGCTGGCCGCCGCCGCAGCCGAGGGCGACCGTTCGGAAAATGCCGAGTACACCTACCGCAAGAAACAACTCGGCGAGATCGACCGCCGCGTCCGCTATCTGTCCAAGCGCCTGACCTCGTTGCGCGTGGTCGACGCCGCGCCTGCCGACCGCGACGCGGTGTTCTTCGGTGCCAACGTCGAACTGGAAGACGTCGACAGCGGCGAAGCGGTCCGCTACCGCATCGTCGGACCGGACGAGACCGATGGCGGGCAAGGCTGGATAAGCATCGACTCACCCGTGGCGCGCGCGCTGCTGAAGAAACGGCTCAACGACCAGGTCGCCGTTGCACTGCCTGAAGGACGCCGGGAGTTTGTCGTTGCCGCCATTCGCTACGGCTGAGCACTCAAGGGCTTGTTTGCTGCCGCTGCGGCGGTTGTCGCACTGCAGGGCCGAGCTTGTCCGGCCGCGACGGCACTAAGAAGCTGCCGGGCAACCACCACTCTGCAACCACCGACACGGCCCGCTTGGCGACCCGTGCCGGTGGTTGTAGGTGGTTATAGGTCAGCGGACGACGTCCCTGCCAGCGACCGAAGCGTAGACCCAACCGAGCAGGACGCCGAACACGATGTGCACGAAGATCGACACCCAAGTGCGCGCCTCCGCGAACCATGGGAACACGGCGGTCATGCCGTAGAACATCACCAGGTACACGACCAGTCCGTACACGCCGCCGATCAGCGCCGCGCTGCCCACCGTACGACCCTTGGCGATAAAGGCAAAGATGAAAGCCAGCACCAGCGACAGTACGAAGTGGATCACCATGGCGACCAGCACGATGGTCATGTCGAAGGTCGCCGGCGGCGGCAGCACCCCCTCGCCCATGGCGATGGCAGCGATCATGCGCGGCGGACCCCAGGGGCTGCCGCCCAGGAACATCGGCACCATCAGCATTTCAAGCATCAAGAAGACGGCACCGGCGATGAGGCCGGACCAGATCACCGCCTTGGTGCTGATGGCGGGGCGACGGATCGTGTGTTCGTTCATTGCTCTCTCCCGGGGTGGACGTGGATTCTCATGCTCTCAGCTGCACCTGACTGGGCCTTGCCTGATCATTGAAGCTAGCTAGATGGATGCAAAGCGCACGTGACGTAGCCAGGTATTTCACTGCTTTTAACCCAGCTCGCGCTCGATACGCAAGCGGCGCGCCGTTGGCCACCGGGACCGGGGCGCCATTGAGCGTGTGCGCGACCAAGGACTGCGGGGCGCGGGAAATCGGCCACAGTCGCCATCGTGGCCGTCATGCGCAAGCTGCTGGTGGGTACTCAATGCGCGCGTGCGCTACGCAATCAGATTGACATCCATGGCTGCCTGATCATCACAGTTACTACAGGGTCTCGTAGAGCCGAGCTTGCTCGGCTGGGCTTTCCTGCGTGCTCGCCTCGCAGCGGAGCAAGCTCCGCTCTACCGATGGACGGGTCACGGGCTCAGGGCAGCGATCACCGCTTCGGTGAATGCTGGAATATCACCCGGCTTGCGGCTGGTGATCAGCCCGCCGTCCTCGACCACCTCACTGTCCTGCCAGACCGCGCCGGCGTTCTCCAGGTCGCTGCGCAGCGACGGCCACGACGTCACGTTGTGGCCTTCGACCAGGTCGGCCTCGATCAGCAACCACGGACCATGGCAGATCGCCGCGACCGGCTTGCCGGCGTCGAAGCTGGCGCGGATGAAGGCGATCGCATCCTCGTTGATGCGCAGCTTGTCGGGATTGATCACGCCGCCCGGCAACACCAGCGCGTCGTAATCTTCGGCGTTGGCCGAGGCCAGCGCTGTGTCGACGGCGACCTCGTCGCCCCAGTCCTTCTTGTCCCAGCCGCGGATCGTTCCGGCCTCGGGCGAGACCACCTCGACCTTGGCGCCGGCCTGTTCCAGCAAGCGCTTGGGTTCGACGAGTTCGGACTGCTCGAAACCGTGGGTAGCGAGGATGGCAATCGTCTTGCCGGCAAGTGGGTTGTTCTCGGCAGGGATCTGGACCATGGAGGTGCTCCGGATGGCGGGCCAGTTCAGTCGATCACGCGATAAGAAGCCGTGAACGTTTCGTCTGGATTCTCATCAACGGCGGCCGTCAGATGCCGCGGTACAAGTCGTAGCCGTGGTTGTCCCGGAATCCGCCACGGCCACCGCCGATGGCGGCGTAAAGGTCGACCACCTCGATGGTGTGCACGTACCTGGGTTGTGCTTGTAGCCGAGCTTGCGCTCGACACGCATGCGCAGCGCGCGCCGTTGGACGATCGGTACCGGCGCGCCGCCGAGCGTGCGCGCGACCAGGGTGTGCGGTTGGCAGGCGTCGTGCAGGTCGACGACGATTCATGCGTGATCGATACGTGCCGCGCGGACACATGCCGCGCTCATGCGCGATCAGTCGAAGCGCACTTCGCCATACAGGTCGTGCTCATCGCTGCCCATGATCTCGACATCGACGAACTCGCCCGGCTTCAAACCCGCTTCGAAACCGTTCTGGATCTGCACCAGCCCGTCGATCTCCGGCGCATCGGCCATCGAACGCGCGATCGCCAGCTCGCCGTCGATCGCATCGACCAGGCAACGCTGCACGCTGCCGACCTTGGCCTCCAGCTTGGCGGTCGATATCTCGGCCTGGCGCTGCATGAAGCGCGCAAGACGCTCCTGCTTGACTGTTTCCGGGACAGGATCGGGCAACGCGTTGGCCTTTGCGCCCTCGACCGGCGAATACGCGAACGCGCCGACACGGTCCAGCTGCGCCTCGTCGAGGAAGTCGAGCAGCTGCTCGAACTCGGCCTCGGTCTCGCCCGGGAACCCGACAATGAAAGTACTGCGGATGGTGATGTCCGGACAGATGCCGCGCCAGCGCTGGATGCGCTCCAAGGTCTTGTCGACCGCGCCGGGCCGCTTCATCAGCTTGAGCACGCGCGGGCTGGCGTGCTGGAACGGGATGTCGAGGTACGGCAGCAGTCGCGGCATGCCGCTGGCACCGGTTTCGGCCATCAAGGGGATGATGTCGTCGACATGCGGATACGGGTACACGTAATGCAGTCGGGTCCAGATGCCCAACTCGCCCAGGCCTTCGCACAGCGCTTTCATCCGGGTTTGGTAGGACTGGCCGCGCCAGTCGCGCGCGGCGTATTTCACGTCCACGCCGTAGGCCGAGGTGTCCTGCGAGATCACCAGCAGTTCTTTCACCCCGCCCATCGCCAGCTTTTCAGCCTCGCGCAGCACCTCGTCGACCGGTCGCGACACCAGGTCGCCGCGCATGGACGGAATGATGCAGAAGCTGCAGCGGTGGTTGCAGCCTTCGGAAATTTTCAGGTAGGCGTAATGCTTCGGAGTCAGTTTGATGCCGACATCAAGATCGTCTGCGACCCGCCGCTGCGGCACCAGGTGGATGAACGGGTCGTGCTTCGGCGGCAATGCCGCGTATACCGCGCTCATCACGCTTGCGTAGTCCTGCGGTCCGCTGATCGACAGCACGTCCGGATGAGCGGCGCGGATCACCTGCTCGCGCTTGCCCAGGCAACCGGTGACGATGACCTTGCCGTTCTCGGCAATCGCCTCGCCGATCGCGTCCAGCGATTCGGTCACCGCCGAGTCGATGAAGCCGCAGGTGTTGACCACCACCACGTCGGCATCGTCATAGCGCTGGACGATGTCGTACCCCTCGACCCGCAACTGGGTGAGGATGCGCTCGGAATCGACCAGAGCCTTCGGGCAACCCAGGCTGACGAAGCCGACCTTGCCGCTGGAATGCGGCGCGGCCGGCGGGGAGCCGGGGGAAGTGTTCTGCAGGGACATGATGACGACCGTAAGAGCGGATGCGGCGCCCGGCCAATACATGCCGGAGGGGCGCGGATTATAGCGCCGGCGCTAGAATCAGCCCTGGGCCGCGTCCCCCGTCGGTTCAGCAAGGGAGAGGCCGATGAGCCGCTGGATCGCTATCGACCCCGCCAGCGCCGCGCTGGCCTGGCAACGCACCACTGATTTCCTCGCGGAGAACCTGCGATGACCAGCTCGCCCAGACACCCGCCCAAACACCCGCCCAGTCCGCCTTGGCACCTGCATCTGCAACTGGCCGAAGACACCCATCCGCTCGCGCACTTCGAACTTAGCGAGCTGCGCTTGATGGACGACGCCAACCATCCGTGGCTGATCCTGGTGCCGCGGGTCGAACAGGCCGTCGAGTTGATCGACCTCGATCAAGCGCAGCAGGCCGAACTGATGCGCGAAATCGCGCTGGTCAGCCGCGCGCTGCAGGCGACGTTCAAGCCGCACAAGCTCAACGTCGCCGCGCTCGGCAACCTGGTGCCGCAGTTGCACGTGCATGTGATTGCCCGCTTCGAGCACGACATCGCCTGGCCGCGCCCGGTCTGGGGCATGGTGGCGGCCCAGCCGTATTCGCCCGAGGCGTTGGTGCAGCGGATTCAACATCTGCAGGCGGCGCTGGTTTGCTAGCCAGGCAGTACCAGACAGGGACCAACTCGAGGGCGCTGAAGCACAAAAATGCTGTATTCCTGGCTTTCGAGCAAAGGACACCAGTGCTTTCGCCAATACGGCTGATCGTCAACGCTCGTCAACGATAGACAGGACCGGAAATCCACGAGACCAGACTGTGCCTCGTACCACGAGTGACAGGACTGACACGGTGCACCATGAACGAAGGGAACGCGATCAATGTTCCAAGCGTGCGCGGAGTGGGCGAGTCGGAAGGGAAAAACTCCAAATCGCCTCCTTCGTACTCCGCCGGATCGCTCAACTGGACGCTGATCGACAGCTTGCGATTGGAAGCGCCCCCTGTTCCCAGATCAACATGCCAATCGTAGTGTCCGCCTGGCTGATAACGGGCCAGCTGCAGGCTTTCGTGAAAGCCTGAAAGGTCTAGGCCGTAACTGCGGTTCAACTGCATCACCGCGTACTCGAGTTTTTCGAATAGCCACGCATGTTCGGAATCTGGCGGCAGGAATGTCACATCCGACTTGCGGACTTTTTCACCGACGTTTAAACGGTTGTCACCTATTGGACTGGGGTGGTGGGTGGCCGAAACATACAGTTCGACGGCCCGTTGGCATTCATCGGGGTTGAAGAACCCGTCCACGATCGCGATTTGCCCGATCGAGTCGTTGTTGTTGAGCCGAGTAGCGCCCGGCAATAAACGCGGTGTATTCACAGTAAACCTCTCGTGTCTGATCACGTCCGCGGCAACGTCACCCCGGTCTGTCCCTGGTACTTTCCGCCGCGATCCTTGTACGACGTCTCGCACACTTCATCCGACTGGAAGAACAGCATCTGCGCCACGCCTTCGTTGGCGTAGATGCGCGCCGGCAGCGGCGTGGTGTTGCTGAACTCCAAAGTCACGTGGCCTTCCCATTCGGGCTCCAACGGGGTCACGTTGACGATGATCCCGCAGCGCGCGTACGTGCTCTTGCCCAGGCACACCACCAGCGTGTCGCGCGGTATGCGGAAATACTCGACCGTGCGCGCCAGCGCGAACGAATTGGGCGGAATGATGCAGACGTCGTTCTCGATGTCGACGAAGCTGCCCGGGTCGAAGTGCTTCGGGTCGACGATGGTCGAGTTGATGTTGGTGAAGATCTTGAACTCGCGCGAGCAGCGCACGTCGTAACCGTAGC
>JALZKJ010000105.1 GCA_030859305.1 Pseudomonadota bacterium
GCTCGGGCTCGTGCCGACGCTGGCCCGCGCGTTGCCGCGGCCTGGCCCGTGGCTGGAAGGCTTTCGCCAGCTGCTCGCGTTCCCGCTGTACCTCACCGTCGTCTGGCTGCTGTGGGTGTACGGCGAACAGACCTCGCCGCTCGGCATGGCCTGGATGCTCGCCGCCCTTACCGCTCTGGCGTTCGCGCTGTGGCTGCTAGGGCGCCGGCCCGCGATGCGCTCCCCAAAGCTGCGCGCGACGGCCGCCATGATTTCCGTGGCGGCGCTCGTGCTCGCGCTCGGCCTGCCGCTGTCGGCACCGGCGCCGGCAGCCGCCGGTGCGCGCTTGATGAGCGATGCCGACGCCGAGCCGTGGAGCGAGCAGCGCCTCGCCGAGTTACGCGCGGCCAACCGGCCGGTGCTGGTCAACATGACCGCCGCATGGTGCATCACCTGTCTGGCCAACGAACGTGTCGCGCTGTCCACCGAAATCGTGCGCGAGGCCCTCGCCGCGCACGACGTCGCCTACCTCAAGGGCGACTGGACGCGCAACGACGAGGCGATCACGCGCTACCTCCAGCGCTACGGCCGCAACGGCGTGCCGTTGTATGTGCTCTACCCCCCCGGCGGTGATACGCCCCGCGTGCTGCCGCAGCTGCTCACCCCGGATGGCGTCGCTGACGCGATCCGTTCGATGTGACCTTCCCAACCCGAGGAGACCGACCGATGAAAGCCCCGTTGCTCGCCATGATGTTCGCCGCCGCTGCACTGACTTTCGCCGATGCCCCCGAGGCCTTCGCCGCCGCGACGGTCGGCCAGCCCGCCCCGGCCCTCAAGCTGGTCGATTCGACCGGTCAGACGCGTTCGCTGGCCGAGTTCGCCGGCAAGACCGTCGTGCTCGAGTGGACCAATCACGAGTGCCCGTTCGTCAAGAAGCACTACGGTGCCGCCAACATGCAGGCCCAGCAGCGCGACGCGACCGCCGACGATGTCGTCTGGCTGACCGTCAACTCGTCGGCGCCTGGCAAGCAGGGACATGTCGATGGCGCCGCCGCCGATCGGATCCGCGGCCAGGCACGCGCCGCGCAGACCGGCTACCTCCTGGACCCGGACGGCACTGCCGGCCGCGCCTACGGCGCCAAGACCACGCCGCACATGTACGTCATCGATCCGAAAGGCGTGCTGCTCTACGCCGGCGCGATCGACAGCATTCCGAGTGCCGACACCGCTGACATCGCGAAGGCGACGCAGTACGTGCCGCAGGCGCTGGCACAGCTGGCGGCAGGGAAGCCGGTCAGCGTCACGGTGACGCGCCCGTACGGGTGCTCGGTGAAGTACTGACCAGGGGCATGATCCCCGGGGTGGCGGGGCCGTCCCGGGGCGAACTCCGTGCGACGGCACTACACCGATCTCGCGCAACAGCCGCAGGTTGCGGGCGTGCACGCCGTTGACTTGTCCGTTTAGCAGGCTGTCCGGTCCTCGTGGGTCACCACACGATCTCGGGCAAGAGTGCTGGATCCACTCCCTTCCCGACGAATGCAGGATCGTTCCTGCGCCGGGCGTCCTCCTCGGAGTAAAGGGGGTGCGTCTTCAGGAAGTCGGGGCGGGGGGCGATGACCTGCTCCCACACACTTTCAAGGTCCTCCTGGTCATCTACGGTCAAATAGAACGCCCCTTCGGCGTTGGACTCCGTCCACACGCCGCGCGCAAGGTTGCGCGTGATCAGAGGGAGGGGGTGCCCGCCCGTGCCGGTCAGGCCGCCGTTCGCAAAAGCCACATCGATGCTCGTGGGCACGTTCACTCTGCCGGCAGTGGGAGACGAGCCCTTGGCAGGACGTTCGGATTCTGGACGTAGAAGACACCATCGCGGAGGTATGCCGCGAGGGTGCTCTCGGTCCGTGCGGAATGCTCCACGTTGTGTTTGGAGGCTTCCCCGGACGGCGGGACCACCTAGCCGCCCTTCAGATCGATTGTCGCGGGCGGGCTGCTGCGAAGGTCCAGTGACCGACGCAGTTCACTTATTGTCGATTGACGGCCGTGGATACCGATGATCGTCTGCACATTCAGTTTCTTCATCACGAGTACGCGCTCGAGATCGGCTGTAACGGGGAAAGCAGGTGGAACAGCTCCCCTCTCCGGCACGTAAAACAGATCCCCCTGCAGAAGGATCTTCGCCGCGGGAAGATAGAAAACCAGCATACCGTCGGCGTGTTCATTCGGTACTGCGTGCGCTTCGATACGCGAAGCACCCTTACCGAAGCTCTTTGATTCGGCCACTTCTTCGAATTTCGCAGTCGCTCTTTGAGCCTCCGGAAGCCGGCTCCGTAGAAATTCAGCGGTACCAGCGCCACACACGATGGTGGCGCCATTTGCCACATACATGGACAGACCGTTCGTGTGATCACCATGGTGATGACTGATCAGCACGCGCACCACGTGCGCATTTTCTCCTACAACCCCTCGGATTACCGCCAACACCTTCTCACTCCATTCCACCGACTGAGGCGCATCAAAAACCGTTACTTCGGTGCCGTCGACTATGAAGGCACTATGGTAATTTGCAGGCATGCCATCGAGACGATAAATGGTCGGTGCCACTTTCACTGCACGTGGATCACCGAGCGGCGGCGGATCGGTGTAACCGGAAGGAATCATGAAGTCGCCATCGCGCGCTGGGTAGCGTAGATCGATCGCGCTGTACCTGAGCTCCTCCAACAATTGCGTCGATCGCACAGTCAGGCGCTGCGGTTCCAGCACGCCATTTTGAAGCTTGTAATCGCCGAACTCATAGGCGCTGCCAGCAAACTCTCCAGGTGACGCGCTGAACACGACGCCGCTCTCTTTCTCGAGTAGCAACGTAACCTTCGTTCCCACAGGATCGTCAAACGTTACGGCATCGAGCGTTCGTCCGTCTCTTTCAACGTCCGCAGCGAGCTGGAGCGTCGCCGCGCTGCCAAGTGCCTGCTTCAGCGCCGTGTGCGGCAGCAGTCGAGCCCACGCTGCGAACGCCTCTTTGCCGACTGTGGCCGGCTGGTTCTGGATGTCAGTCCCGGAACGCCACATCAGAAGGTCGACTGTCCGCGCTCCGTCGGGTGTGGCGATGGCAAGTGTGTGAAAACGGATCTGGCCGGGTGAGATCTGACTCGATTCCCGCCTCGCACGCTGCCCTCGCGTGTCGATAAGGTATGACCGTTCCTGCTGCGTCACGTTGTGCGTTGCACTCGGACTGCGCGCCTGAGTCGCCGATGGACTGATTCCGCTGCCAATGACGGTCAGGCGAACATCGCTGAGAGCTTCGATCACATCACGGCCGCCCAGTGCTTCCGCTGAGCGATCGATCAGATTCCTGGCGGAAGGTGCCGCCTCCGCGTATCCGACAGACCAAAGAGTCAGCGAAAGCGTGAAAATTGCGAAGAAGAAACGCTTGATAGTAATCACCTGATCCTATTCCGGACGGAGGTTCATGCGGTCACCTTCAGGGAAGCAATGACCGTGGGATCCCCCCCATGGCACTTGGTGTCTGCGGAACTGTGCGCGACAGCAAAGATGCCCCTCGCTTGTCGCTGTGATTGAAGATTACAAATCCGCACAGGAACTGGTCAAGCTCGACTGCCATGGGGAAGAAAGGCGTCGACTGCAGATGGAAGTGCTCACCACGCGCGAGCTGGCAGTTTGATCACCAGAACAGCCCAAGGCGAAGGGAGAAAGTACGCGACACGGCCAGCGAATTATGCAGGACGGGTCACAAAGAGGGTACGTTTGCCTGCGCCGCGAGCCGATTAAGCGGTTGACACCCATCAAGCGAATCTGGCCGCCGTTGCCGCGGCCGGACGCTCGCTGGTATTGACTCGAATGTCCGCTTCGGGTCGAAAGGGGTCGCCGTCAGCAGCGCTACAATTCAGCCTTCGCGATCCTGCGGAGCCACATCTCTCGTCCCCCATGCGCACTCCCATGCAGGACCAATTGCTCAAGGCCGGCCTGGTCAAGAAGCACAAGGTGGCCGAGGCGGTGCGCGAGCAGGCGCGGCAGCTGCACAGCAAGGCGCCCGTGACCGCCAACGCGGCGCAGCTGGAGACCCAGCGGTTGCAGGCCGAGCGCGTGGAACGCGATCGCGCGTTGTCGGCGCAGCGCAATGCGCAGGCGCGCGCCAGCGAGTTGCGGGCGCAGGTGCGGCAGATCGTCGAGCGCCATCAGGTCGGGAGCGAGGGCGAGATCGCCTATGGCTTCAATGACGGCGGCAAGATCCGCAACGTACTGGTGAATGAAACCCTGCGCGCGCAACTGGCCAGCGGCGCGCTGGTGATCGTGCGCTTTGATCAGGGTTACGCGTTGCTGCCGCGCGCGGCGGCGGCGATGGTGTACGAGCGCGATGCGGCGATGGTGGTGCTCGATCGTGGCCGGGCCGATGTTGGCCGTGGCGATGGCGATGGTGATGGTGATGGTGATGATGACGAACACTACCGGCAGTTCGCGGTGCCCGACGATTTGATCTGGTAGGCGGGTGGCGATCCGGCCTGGCGTGGATTGCGTTGGTGGCTCAAGCGCTCAAGTCGCTGGGTTCCCGCGTTCGTCGGAATGACAGAGCGTGATCCAAACGGATATCGCGACGCACTAGCAGCTGGAACACGGCTCGGGCACGCGCGGTGGGCCAGGCTGCGACAATCCCGGCTTACCCGCGCGTTCAGCCGTCGCCCGCCAAGCTGCGCGTGTTTTGCGTCGCGCGCGCACGGAACTCCAGATGATCCGCCCCTCATGACCCCAGACTCCCCCATCGTCCGACTTAGTGGTGTCCGCCTCGATCGCGGCGGCCGCGCGGTACTACGCGACATCGACCTGGACGTGCCGCGCGGGCAGATCGTCGCGGTGCTGGGGCCGTCGGGCAGTGGCAAGTCGACGTTGCTGGCGGCGCTGACCGGCGAACTCGCGCCTACGGCCGGCACGGTCGAGGTACTCGGCCAGCCGGTGCCGCAGCGCACGCGCGATCTGCTCGATCTGCGCAAGGGGATAGGTGTCCTGCTGCAGGGCAACGGCCTGCTGACCGATCTGACCGCCGCCGAGAACGTCGCGCTGCCGCTGCGCGCGCATACCCAATTACCGAAGGACGTGATTAACCGGCTGGTGCTGATGAAGCTGCATGCGGTCGGCCTGCGTGCCGCCGCCGATGCGTTCCCACGCGAGTTGTCCGGCGGCATGGCGCGGCGGGTGGCACTGGCGCGCGCGCTGGCGCTGGATCCGCCGCTGATGATCTACGACGAGCCGCTGACCGGGCTGGACCCGATAGCGGCAGGCGTGGTGATGGAACTGGTGCGCCGGCTCAACGACACCCTCGGCCTGACCAGCATCATCGTCACCCACCACGTGCACGAGACCCTGCCGGTAGCCGACCACGCGATCGTGATCGCCAATGGCGGCATCGTGTTTTCCGGCACGCCGGCCGAGCTGCAGGCGTCGCAGGATCCGTTGCTGCGGCAGTTCCTCGATGGCCAGCCGGACGGTCCAATTCCGTTCGACGCCACCCCGCGCAGCGACGATCGAAGAGAGGCCGCCTGATGCCGTTCGTCGCAGCCACTCGTTCCGTCGGCCGCGCCGGGCTGTTCACGCTGTCGGTGCTGCGCGCGTCGAAGCCGAGCGCCGACCTGTTCCGCGAGTTCGTACGCGAGATCTACAAGATCGGCGCGCGTTCGCTGCCGATCATCGCGGTTGGCGGCGCGTTCGTCGGCCTGTCGGTCACGTTGCTGGGCTACCGCGCGCTCGACACCTACGGCGCCGCCAACCAGGTCAGCGCGATGCTCGGTCTGGCGCTGTACCGCGAGCTCGGCCCGGTGCTGACCGCGCTGTTGTTCATCGGCCGCGCCGGCAGCTCGATTGCCGCCGAACTCGGCCTGATGCGCGCCACCGACCAGATCACCGCGCTCGGGCTGATGGCGATCGATCCGGTCGGCAAGGCGGTCGCGCCGCGGTTCTGGGCGGCGGTGCTGTGCGTGCCGCTGCTGACCGGGTTCTTCTGCAGCCTGGCAATCAGCGCGAGCTATTTCGAAGCCGTACACGTGATCGGCATCGATTCGGGCATCTTCTGGCAGGTGCTCAAGGACAGCGTCGATTTCCGCACCGACTTCGGCATGGCACTGGTGAAGTCGGCGGTGTTCGGCGGCATCGCGGCGCTGGTCGCGGCCTATGTCGGTTTCCACGCCGAGCCCACCATCGAGGGCACCTCTATCGCGACCACCAAGGCGGTCGTCAACGCCTCGTTGCTGGTGCTGATGTTCAACTTCGTGATGTCGGCATTGTTGTTCCATTAAGGCTGATTTCAACCCGCCATCCCGTATTTGCCGCAACCGTTTTTTCAAGGTAACCCCCCATGAGTACACATCCATGAGCGCACGCAGCCCCCGCATCGAATTCGCCGTCGGCGCCTTCCTCTTGCTTGCGCTGGCCTCGCTGCTGGTGCTGGCGATCGCCTCCACCAACGGCAGGTTCGGCTTCGGCGGCAACACCTACGAGATCACCGCGCGCTTCACCAATCTCGGCCCGTTGCGCGCCAACGCGCCGGTCAAGATCGGCGGCGTGGCGATCGGTTCGGTGTCCGACATCCAGCTCGATCCGGTCAAGCTCGATTCGGTCGTCACCCTGGCCATCGACAAGCGCTACAGCGATCTGCCGGCCGACACCAGCGCGGCGATCCTGACCAGCGGCCTGCTCGGCGAGAGCTACGTCGGCCTGGCCCCGGGCGGCGATCCTGAACCACTCAAGGAGGGCGATGAAATCTTCCTCACTCAGCCGTCGGTCGACCTGATGCAACTTGTCGGCAAGTACATGTTCAGCGGCGGTCCGGACAATGCAGGTAATGCCACGGATGAGGCCGGCGCTCCCGCCGCCGCACCCGACTCCACCGAAGACCTCCCGCCGTATATGCAGTAAGACCTCTCTGTCACTGCACGGCATCGCCCCTCCCCCAGGAGCACAACCCATGACCCACATGATCAATCGCACCCTCCTCTCGCTCGTTATCGCCTCGTCCCTGCTCGTCGCCGCGCCCGCGGTTCTGGCGCAGGCCACGCCGGTGCAGGCCAAGGCCACCACCCAGGCCGGTTCGCCGAGCAAGCTGGTGCTCGACAACAGCACCCGCATCCTCAGCACGCTGGAGGCGCGCCGTCCCGAGTTCACCCGCAACCGCGCCGCGCTGAGCAAGTTCGTGTCCAGCGAGTTCAACCAGATGTTCGACCGCGACTACGCCGGCCGGCTGGTACTGGGCACCCACGGCCGCGGCGCGTCGGATGCCGACGTCAAGCTGTTCGCCGATGCGCTGGCCGACAACCTGATGCAGCGTTACGGCTCGTCGCTGCTCGACTTCAACACCCGCCTGCAGGTACGGGTGAAGTCGGAAACCCCGTTGCGCGGCGGCCAGATCGTGCGCGTGTCCAGCGAGATGCTGCGCCAGGGTGGCGAGCCGATCCCGGTCGACTACCTGATGCGCAAGGTCGGTAGCCAGTGGAAGGTGTTCGACGTGATGGTGGAGGGCGTGAGCTTCGTGCAGACGTTCCGCACCCAGTTCGATGGCGAGCTGCGGCAGAAGTCGATCCCCCAGGTCGCGGCCGAACTCAAGGCCGGCCAGATCAAGGCCAGCGCGAACTGAGCGGGATGGGTTGATGGTGATGGTGAACAAGCGCATATCCCCGCCGATGACCGCCACCCTCGACAAGACCGCCGATGCCCTGGTGTTCACCGGCATCCTCGACCGCGACGCCTGCGCCGCGCTGTGGAAGCAGGCGCTGCCGCTGCTGGCCGGCGTGCGCGGCATCGACCTGACCGCGGTCAGCCGCGTCGACAGTGCCGGACTGGCGCTGCTGGCCGAACTCGCCGCGCGTTGTGATGGCGCCAGCGTCATCGGCGCACCCGCCGGACTGGCGGAACTGCGCGCGGCATACCGCCTCGGCGAGTCACTCGCGTTCGCCGGCTGATCTTCGCCCCCTTGCCCCAGCAAACACCGTGTTCCGGTCGCCACCCAAGATAAAGTGGCCGGTGCCCGCACCCGAGCGCTTACACTGACCTCCATGCGCCCCCTCCCCCGGTTTCCGCACCCCCTGCTTGTTTTTGCGTTGCTGGCCATGTTGCTGGCGGCGACCCCGGCGTTCGCGCAGGATCTGGACGAGCAGGCTTCGCAAACATCCGATGCCGTGACGGCGCCGCAAGACCCCGCGCTGCCGCCGACCGACGACGCCGACCCGCGCACCCAGGCCGAACGCGATTTCGACGCGCTGTATGGCAATGGCCAACCCTACAACCCGGTGTTCGATCCCACCCTGCCCGATCCGGCGGTGATGGCGACCAGCTACGACCCGTGGGAACGCTTCAACCGGCAGATGCACCGCATCAACAACGCGATCGATCGCCGGGTCGCCCGCCCGCTCGCCCAGGCCTACGTTCGGGTGATGCCGCGTCCGGTGCGGCTGGGGGTCAGCAACTTCTTCAACAACCTCGGCCAACCGGTGACGGCGGTCAATGCCCTGCTGCAGGGCAGACCCACACAGTCCGCGCAGGCGCTCGGCCGGTTCGCGCTCAACACCACGCTGGGCATCGGCGGCATCTTCGACCCGGCCAGCGACGCCAAGCTGCCCAACAAGAGCGAGGACTTCGGCCAGACCCTGGCCATATGGGGCTGGGAGCAATCGCGCTATGTCGAACTGCCGGTGTTCGGTCCGCGCACGGTGCGCGACGTGTTCGGCCTGTTCGGCGATGCCCCACTGAGCCCGCTGCGCCAGGTCGGCGACGAGACCGTGCGCATCCCGCTGCAGGGCTTGCAACTGGTCGACGTGCGTACCCAGTTGTTGTCCACCGATAGCCTGCGCGAAGGCGCCGCCGACGACTACGCGCTGGTGCGCGATGCGTGGCTGCAGCGCCGCAACTACCAGATCTTCGGCGACCGCATGGACGAGGGCGAGGACGACCTGCCCGAATACCTGCGTGACGACACCAACCCGATCATCCCGGCCGGCGCGCTGCCGGTGCTGCCGGGTGGCGGCAATTAAAGCGGGATTTCGGGGCTTGAATCCCCGAGGGAATCCAGCGTCACCGTAGGCTGGGGTAGGCGTAGCGAACCCCAACCTGCGCGCTGACTTCTAATCCTCGACCACGTCCTCGACATCGGTGCCAAGCAACCGCTGGCTTTCGTCGGCCGGCAACGCCTCCACATCGCGCAACTTGCGCGTCAGCACGCGCGAGCGGCGGCCGGTTTCCTCGATTTTGTTGCTTGCTTCGTCGAGCTTCTTCTTGACCCCGTCGAGCACCACGCCGAACTTGGCGAATTCAGTCTTGACCGCGCCCAGCGTCTGCCACACCTCGCTGGAGCGCTTTTCGATCGCCAGGGTGCGGAAACCCATCTGGAAACTGGTCATCAGCGCCAACAACGTGGTCGGTCCGGCGACCGCGATGCGCTGGTCGCGCTGCAAACCGTCGACCAGGCCCGGCCGCCGCAGGACTTCCGCGTACAGGCCTTCGGTCGGCAGGAACAGGATGCCGAACTCGGTGGTGTGCGGCGCGCAGATGTACTTCTCGCGGATACGCGTGGCTTCCTTGCGCACCGCGCGTTCGAGCGCATCGCCGGCGGCGCGCGCGCCTTCGGCATCCGCGTGTTCCTGCGCATCGAGCAGGCGCTCGTAATCCTCGCGCGGGAACTTGGCGTCGATCGGCAGCCACACCGGCGCATCGCCGCTGGAGCCGGGGAAACGCACCGCGAATTCCACCCGCTCAGCGCTGCCCGGCACGGTGGCGATGTTGCCTTCGTACTGGTCGGGCGCGAACACCTGCTCCAACAGACCAGCCAACTGCACCTCGCCGAACACGCCGCGCGACTTGACGTTGCTCAGCACCCGCTGCAGCCCGCCGACATCGGCCGCAAGCTTGTTCATGTCGCCCAGGCCGCGGTGCACCTGCGCCAGCATCGTGGTGACGTTGCCGAAGCTTTCAGTCAGTCGCGTCTCCAGTGTCGCGTGCAGTTTCTCGTCGACGGTGGCGCGCATCTGTTCGAGCTTGGCGGCGTTGTCGGCCTGCAATTCGCGCAATTTATCTTCCAGCGTTTTACGCATCTCGCCGATGCGCTGGTCGTTGCGCTGGGTCATCTCCTGCAGGCGCTGGCCGAGCGAGTCGGCGAAACGCTGCTGAAGTTCGGCCGTTTCACTGCGGCCCTTGCGCGCGTCCTCGGTCAGCGCCTCGCGCAGCACGTCGAGGCGCTGGTCGGTGCGCGTCGTCAGCTCGGCGAGCTTGCCGCCGAAGCCCTCGATACGCGCCTCCTGCTGCGCCGACATACTGTCAAGCTGCTGACGCAATTCGCCGCGGCCGTCACGTTGTTCGTCGCGCAGCGCCTGTTCGAGCCGCGCGCGGTGGGTTTCCAGCACGGCGTCGGGCTTGCGCCGCAGCAGCAGGATCAACAGGACGATCACGACCAGGATCGCGATCAGCAGGGCGACGAGCAGCAGGGAGGTTTCGGGCATGCCGCCAGTGTAGCGGGGGCGGTCTCAGTGGCTGCGATGCGGGTTATGCCGCACACGATGGCGGGTTGAAACGCGCCACTGCGATGTCAATCCAGCACCCGACAAAACACCGCCTTCAGGTACCGCGACTCCTGCACCTGCGCCAGCCACGGGTGGTCGGCGCCGGCACCGGCAACCTTGAGCACCTGCACGGTGCGGTTGGAATAGAACGCGGCACGCCGCAGCATGTCGAGGAACTGCTCCTCGCTGACCAGGCCGGTGCACGAGAATGTCGCCAGCAGGCCGCCGGGCTTGACCACGCCGATCGCCAGCTTGTTCATGTCGAGGTATTTCTTCAGCGCCGGGATCACCTGCTCGCGGTCGCGGGTCATCTTGGCCGGGTCGAGGATCACCACGTCGAACTGCTCGCCGGCGTTGCCCATGTCGCGCAGCCAAGGAAAGATGTCGGCCTGCACGAACTTGATCTGCGCGTGGTTGAGTCTGGCGTTGCCTCGGGCTATCTCGAGCACGTCGGCATCGATGTCGACCCCGACCACTTCGTCCGCCCCGCCCTTGGACTTGGCGTACACCGCGAAGCCGCCGGTGTTGCAGCACAGGTCGAGCACGCGCTTGCCTTCGACCTGGCGCGACAGCCACTCGCGGTTTTCGCGCTGGTCAGCGAAGAAACCGGTCTTGTGCGCGCCGGCGGGATCGGCGCGGAACTTGACGCCGTATTCGGTGATCACGCTGGGTGCCGGCGCTTCGGTACCACGGAAGTCGAAGCTCTCCTGCTTCTGCACGTGTT
>JALZKJ010000134.1 GCA_030859305.1 Pseudomonadota bacterium
GGCTGGTGCAGCGCCCGGACGGCTCGGTCGCATTGGTCAGCACGTCGAATGCCAATACCCCGTTGACCGGCGAAGACACCGCGCTGCTGACCTGCGACGTGTGGGAGCACGCTTATTACATCGACTACCGCAACGCGCGGCCGAAATACGTCGAGTCGTTCTGGAACCTGGTGAACTGGGATTTCGTTGCTTCGAACATGAAGTAAGCGAACATGCGGTAAGCCAATCCAGTGGAGGCAGCACCGACAGCCGGGGAAACCCGGCTGTTTGGTCTTGCTGGCTTCGGTTGCAGCCGCGAACAAACACGATCGCCACCTGTCACTGCCAAGGTCGCGGATGAAGCCGTTGCTACAGGATGCCTTGCTGGTCGCGCAGGCGATCGATGACCGGAGCAACCTGTGCCCTACGGCCAAGCATTGCGCCAACGCGTTCCACCGACGCCATCAGTTCGTCCTGCGAATCCGACCGCAGCGTCGCATGTCCCACCTTGCGACCTTTGCGTGGCGATTTGCCGTAGTCGTGCCAGTGGCCGCCTGCCTCACCCAACACCGCCGCGGCATCGGGCATCTCGCCGATCCAGTTGAGCATGCAGACCTCACCCAGCGCATCCGTGGCACCCAACGGCAAGCCGAGCACGGCGCGCAGGTGATTCTGGAACTGGCTGGTCTGCGCGCCCTCGATGCTCCAGTGGCCGGAGTTGTGCACCCGCGGCGCGAGTTCGTTGGCGAGCAACTCGCCGTCGCGGCAGAACAACTCCAGCGCGAACACGCCGGCGTAGTCCAGCGCATCGGCCAATGTGCGTGCATGGGCGACGGCGGTTTCGGCAATCGCGGCGTCGATACGCGCCGGTGCCAGGCTGGCCGAGAGCACGCCGTCGACATGCCAGTTCTCGGTCAGCGGCCAGGCGCGGAACTCGCCATCGCGGCCGCGCACGGCCACCACCGACAGCTCGCGTTCGAACGCGACGAAACTTTCAAGGATCAGCCCGACCGTGCCCGCCTGCGCGCCCAGCGCACCCCAGGCGGCGCTGGCGTCGGCCGCCGTCCTGATGCGGAACTGTCCCTTGCCGTCGTAACCCAGCCGGCGGGTCTTGACGATGCAGGGCGTACCGATGCGCTCGATCGCGGCGTCGAGTTGCTCGCGGGTGTCGATGGCGGCGAAGGCCGGTACGGGAATGCCGAGTTGTTCGAACAGGGTTTTCTCGGCCAGACGATCCTGTGCCACCGCCAGTGCGCGCGGACTGGGGAACACCGGGATGCGCTCGGCCAACCACTGCGCGGATTCGGACGGCACGTTCTCGAAATCGAAGGTGGCGACATCGACGCGCGACGCGAACTCCGCCAGCGCGACCTCGTCGCGGTAATCGCCAACCACCATCGGCGCGAACTGGCCTGCGCAGGCGTCGCCGGCGGTGTCCATCACCAGGAAGCGCAGGCCCAGCGGCGCGCCGGAAAGCGCCAGCATGCGCGCCAGCTGCCCGCCACCGAGGATGCCCACCGTGGTCATTTGCGTGGGTCGTCGTTGCTGGCGACGTCGTCGGTCTGCTTGTTGCGGAACGCCGCAAGGGCGGCTGCGATCGCGGGCTGGTCGCTGGCGAGCATCGCCGCGGCGAACAGTGCCGCGTTGGCGGCGCCCGCGTTGCCGATCGCGAACGTCGCCACCGGGATGCCGGCCGGCATCTGCACGATCGACAACAACGAATCCATGCCGTTGAGCGCCTTGCTCTGCACCGGCACGCCCAGCACCGGCACCAGGGTCTTGGCCGCGAGCATGCCAGGTAGATGCGCCGCGCCGCCGGCGCCGGCGATGATCGCGCGCAGCCCGCGTTGCTGCGCGCTGGCGGCGTAATCGAACAACACATCCGGCGTGCGATGCGCCGACACCACGCGCACTTCGTGCGGCACGCCGAGCGCTTCCAGACGCGCGGCGGCGTGCTGCATGGTTTCCCAGTCGGAACGCGAACCCATCACGATGCCGACCAGCGGAGCCTGTCCGTCGGTAGCCGGCTTGGCGGTAGCGGGCACGTCTGTCATCGGTGTACCTGGCGGCAAAACGGTATTCTACCGGCCTTCCGCCAGACCTTCATCGCCATGGATCGCAAGCTGCTCGACCTCCTCGTCTGCCCGACCACGCGCCAGCCGTTGTCGCTGCTGAATCATCGCGGGCTGGATGCCTTCAACAACGCGATCGCCCACGGGCCGGTCCTGCGGGGCGACGGCAGTGCCCAGACCGACGCATTGCGCGAGGCCCTGGTGACCCGCGACCGCAAACTCGTCTACCGGCTCGACGATGGCATCCCGGTGCTGCTGGCCGAAGAAGCCATCGATACCACGCAGGTCGACGACTTCCCCGCCGCATGAGCGTCGATCACACCCCGCCGCCTGTCGAGATCATCGAGGCCGATGTGGCCCGCGCGCTGGCCGAGGATCTCGGCGATGGCGACGTCACTGCCGCCCTGCTGCCAGACACCGCCGACAGCGCCTACCTGTTGTGCAAGCAGGACGCGGTCGTCTGCGGCCGTCCCTGGTTCGCTGCCTGCCACCGCGCGCTCGATGCGGATGTGCGGATCGATTGGCGCGTCAGCGAGGGCGACGTGGTCGAAGCCGGTACCGTGCTGGCAACCCTGCAGGGTCGCGCGAGGGCGCTGGTCAGCGCCGAACGCGCATCGCTGAACTTCCTGCAGACGCTGTCGGCGACCGCCACGGTGACCGCGGCGCACGTCGCCGCCGTGCGCGGCACGGCCACGCGCATCCTCGACACCCGCAAGACCCTGCCCGGCCTGCGCCTGGCGCAGAAGTACGCGGTGCGCGTCGGTGGCGGCGTCAATCACCGCCTGGGTCTGTACGACCAGGTGATGCTGAAGGAAAACCATGTGCGCGCGGCCGGCTCGTTGACTGCGGCGATCCGCGCGGCGCGCGCGATGCATCCATCGCTGCCGTTGATCGTCGAGGTGGAGACGCTGGCGCAACTCGAGGAAGCGCTTGCCGAAGGCTGCGACCGCATCCTGATCGACGATTTCGACGCGGTCACACGTCGTGAAGCCGTACGGATTACCGGCGGACGCATCCCGCTCGAAGTATCCGGCGGAGTCGATCTCGCCGGTCTGCGCGCGATTGCCGAAGATGGCGTCGACTGCATCTCGATCGGCGGGCTGACCAAACACGTCCGCGCGATCGACCTGTCGCTCAAGCTGGGGCCACCGCCCGGCTGATGCCGCGCCGATGAAGCCGCTCCGATCAAGTTGCGGATCTGCCAACACGCGGCGATCAGCCGTATGCGATCACTACCAGAACGCGACGACAGCAACAGCGGCTAGCACCAGCAGTGCAACCACGATCCAGCCCATGCCGTTGCTCGCGGTCGTTCTGGTCGGTCCATCCGGAACGTGTTCGGTACGGCCCCCGAGCAGACGGAAACGCAGCGTATCGAAACCGATTTCGTCCCCTGGCCTGGCCTCGCCACGCAGTACGCGGTGGCCGTTTATCGTGCTGCCATTGCTGGAGCCCATGTCCTCCACCAGCAAGCCGTCGTCGGTAGGCATCAGCCGCGCATGCATCCGCGACAGGCCCGGTTCGTCCAGGCTCAGGCTGCACTCCGGCGCGCGCCCGATCGTCAGCGTGCCGTGCACCGGTATCGTGCGGCCGAACACGCTGCCGGAGACGCCGCGCAGCACATACCTGGGCACCACCGGGCGCACTGCCGTGGCGCTCATGTCGTCGTTGGCGGAGGGCTGCGCGATGGCGTCCGTATCCGCGGAATGCTGGACCGGCACCACCGCACCGATCGCAGCCAGTCGCGCCTCCACGCCATCGAGGTCGACGCAATCGCCGGGACGCAAAGAGATCAATCCCGCTACCTGGCGGCCGTTGACGCTGATCGTGGTGCCGTGTGGCACATCCAGCATCACGCCTTGCGCAGTGACATGAAGCTGGCAATGCTGCGGTTTCACTCCGGGACGATCCAGCACGATGGTCGCCTGCGGATCGGATCCGACCTGATTGACGCCCAGGCCGAGCAGGACCTGGGGATGTTCTCCGCCCGGGAATACCAGTTTCATGATGCATGCCCCCTGCCAGTACCTATTTTATCCACCAGCCCTTGCGACCTGGGCCGAGCGTCGTCACATTTAGCGGATGCCGACTTTAGTCCTTGTGATGATCTGCGCTGCGATGGCGTTCGCCTTTTGGAGCGCGGGCCGCGCCGCCGCCGAACGCGCCGAAGCGCTGGGCCGCGACGCCTGCCATGCCGCCGGCGTGCAATGGCTCGACCAGAGCGTTCATTCCACCGGATTGCGCCTGTGCCGCCACGACAACGGCTGGCTCGGCTGGGAACGCAGTTTCCGTTTCGATTATTCGCTCGACGGCCAGGACCGTCACGCCGGACGCATGGTGTTGCGCGGAGCGCGGCTGATCACGTTCAGCGGCCCGGTGACGCCGGTCTCGGCGCGTTTGCATTGACTCCTGTGTCGAGACAGTAAATAAACAACCCCGCGGCAAGCCGCGAGGTATTTTCAGTCGTAGAGCCGAGCTTGCTCGGCTGCTCTTGCTTGAAAGTAGCGGAGCGAGCTCCGCTCTACGGAGTCGAAGGCCGCCGCAAGCAGCGGGGAATGGACCCGAAGGGAGTCAATGGATCCCCGCCTTCGCGGGGATGACATATCGGCAAAGCCGTGCTGCGCACGGGCCGATACGTCACTTGACGATCTTCAGGTGGCTGCCGCGTCGGCGAGGGGGATTTTCCGGGCCGTCGTCATCGCCGTTCGGAGATGGCGTCTTCGGCACCGCGGTCAAGGTCACAGCGCCGGACTCCGGGCCGCCCTCCTCCAACTCGGCTTCGGGGTCTGTCACGGCATCTGCGGAGTTTGCGGTATCGGCGGCAATGCTGTCTTCCGGCAGCGCCATGCCCTGCCCCGTTTCGCGCGCATAGATCGCCAGCACCGCACCGACCGGCACCGACACGGTGTGACTGACGCCTCCGAAGCGGGCGCTGAACCGGATCAGGTCGTTGGTCATCTCCAGCCGCGATACCGCCCGCTCGGCGACGTTGAGCACGATCTTGCCTTCCTTGACCGCATGCAGCGGCACCTGCACGCCGCTGCGCGTCGCATCCACCAGCACGTGCGGGGTCATGCCGTTGTCGGCGATCCATTCGTACAGCGCCCGCAGCAGGTACGGGCGATGGCTGGTCATCGGAACGTTGTCTTCACTCATGGGCTCAGTTTAGCGCTGCACAGCTGGGCTGACGACGGCGTAGAGGTGGCAAAGTCAGCATCGCGGTGCTGTTGCAGAACGGGTAAAGCGTAGTGCGTGGGTGAAGCTGATCGACCCAGAATTCGCCTGCAATTCGCAGAACTACCGGGTTTCGCCCAATGCGCTCTACCGGGGTTTGCCTGTTACTGCGAACGAGGGATCGCCACTTCCGCGAAGGCGAACATGCCAATGATGCATTGACACCTTGCGCTCAACGGGCAACGGGATCGCGTTGAGGGGGAGCACCGCCACTTGCCGCGCGTAGAGCCGAGCTTGCTCGGCTGCGCCTCTGGGCGTGGCTCTTCAGCGGAGCAAGCTCCGCTCTACGGGGTGCGTATGTAGGATCTGGCAGACGCTCTCGATCAGGCCGGCAGGTCGCGCAGCTTGCGCTCCTGGTCGGTCAGGCTGCGGGTGAAGCCGGGATTTCGGAAGATGCGGTTGCCATAATCCTCGATCGACTTCCCGTCCTTCGGCAGCGGCACGCCCAGCGCCGACAGGCGCCAGATGATCGGTGCCATCGCGCAATCGGCCAGGCTCATCTCCGTGTTGAGGAAGAACTTGAACGCCTTGAACAAGGGCACCGACGCGGTCAGCAGTTCTTTCAGGCGCTTGCGGCCGGCATCGGCCTGGGCCTTGTTGCCGAGCTGGATGGCCTGCACCTGCGGCACCCAGTCGTGTTCCAGCCGCAGCGTGCCCAGGCGCAGGCGCGCGCGCGACAGCGGGTCTACCGGCATCAGCGGCGGGTGCGGGTAGCGCTCGTCAAGGTATTCGCTGACCACGCTGGCCGCGTACAGCACCAGGTCGCGCTCGACCAGGGTCGGCACCGAGTGGTACGGGTTGAGGTCGACCAGGTCTTCCGGCGGGTTCTGCGGATCGACCGGAATCAGGTCGTAGGTGACGCCCTTGGCCGCCAGCACCAGGCGCACGCGGTGGCACAGCACGCAATCGGTGGAGGAAAACAGGGTAAGGGCATTACGCATACGTGGGCTCGCCGCCATCATCGACCTCTCCAGCGACCGGAATCCGCCGGTCGCAAGACGCCATCCACCCCGTGTGGATGGTCGTCACGGACTCGAGCCTACGTGGTTCCCGCCACTGCGTACGAAACAAGACGGCTTTCGCATGGAAGGGTGCGGCCATCGATGGCCACGCCCGTGCAGATGGACCCGCGTAAACCTATTTCACGTCGCGCCAGTACTCGGTCTTCAGCAACCAGGCAAAAAACGTGAACACCACCAGGAACAGGATCACCCAGACGCCCAGGCTCTGGCGTTTGAGCGCGGCCGGTTCGCCGGCGTACTCGAGAAATGCAGTGATGTCGCGCGCGGCCTGGCTGAAACCTGCCGCGTTCATCTGGCCGGGCCGGGCGATTGTGAGGCCAGTCACGACCGGGTCGCCAGTGGCCGCATCGGGCTCGCCGTATTCGGCATGCTGCAGGCCTTGCAACTCCCACAGCGGATTGGGCATCGAGACGTTCGGATACAGCTGGTTGTTCCAGCCCAACGGACGCGACTCGTCGAGGTAGAACGACTTGAGGTAGGTGTAGATCCAGTCCGGGCCGCGCACGCGAGAGATCACGCTGAGGTCCGGCGGCATCTTGCCGAACCACCGGGTGCCATCGGCCTCGGTCATGCTGACCTGAACCTGCTCGCCGAACGCGGCGCCGGTGAAGTTGAGGTTGTTCATCACCTCGTCTTCGGTCAGGCCCAGGTCTTCGGCCATACGCGAATAACGCAGGTACTTGAGCGAGTGGCAGGCCGAGCAGTAATTCATGTACAGCTGGGCACCGCGCTGCAGCGACGCGCGGTCGCCGAGGTCGGTTCCGGCATGCTGTACCTCGCTTCCGGTGGCGGCCACTGCCGAGACGGAAACCAGCAGACCGGCGACGAAAGTCACCCACTTGTGCAGCACATTGACTCGCTTCGAAACCAGTTTCGAAGTCGCAGCCTTGAAGGTCGGTCGGTTGGAGCCAGTCGCGTCAGTCATGCATCGTTACCCGTTCCGGCACCGGCCTGGTCTTGTCGAGCTTGGTCCACAGCGGCATCGTGATGAAGAAAGCGAAGTAGAGGAAGGTCAGCACGCGGCCGATATTGGTCTCTACCGGATCGGTGCCCGGGCCGGCGCCGATCTTGCCGAGCCAGACGAAACACACCACCAGCAGCGCCAGCATCGCCTTGCTGATCCAGCCGCGATAGCGCACCGACCTGACCTTGGCGCGATCCAGCCAGGGCACCAGGAACAGGATCGCGATCGCGGCGAACATCACGATCACGCCGAACAGCTTGTCGGGGATGACCCGCAACATCGCGTAGTAGGGCGTGTAGTACCAGACCGGCTTGATGTGCTCGGGCGTGACCAGGCGGTTGGCTTCGGTGAAGTTGTCGTGCTCGAGGAACCAGCCGCCAAACGCCGGCGCGAAGAAGATGATGAACGCGGCGATGATCAGGAAGAATCCGACATACACCGTGTCCTTGACCGTGTAGTACGGATGGAACGGGATGCCGTCTCCCGGCGCGGTCGGAGACCAGCGGTTGCCCTTCGGCCCCTTCTTGATCTCGACACCATCGGGATTGTTGGAGCCCACCTCGTGTAGTGCGCCCAGGTGCAGCACTACCAGCAGCAGCAGCACCAGTGGCAGCGCGATCACGTGCAGAGCGAAGAAGCGACCGAGCGTGGCGTCGCCGGGCAGGTAATCGCCCATGATCCATTCGGTCAGGCCGTTGCCGATGACCGGGATCGCGCCGAACAGCGAGATGATCACCTTGGCACCCCAGAACGACATCTGGCCCCACGGCAGCACATAGCCCATGAAGGCCTCGGCCATCAATACCAGATAAATCAGCATGCCGAGGATCCACACCAGTTCGCGCGGCTTCTGGTACGAGCCGTACATCAGTCCGCGGAACATGTGGATGTACACCACCACGAATAACAGCGAGGCGCCGGTGGAGTGCATGTAGCGGA
>JALZKJ010000014.1 GCA_030859305.1 Pseudomonadota bacterium
GGGCCGCTCCTACCAAGCTTGGCTCGTGGCTATTCGGTGGTCACGCACTTTGCGCACAAGCCATGCACTTCCAACGTCTGCGCCTGTGGCACGAAGCCCAGCGCGCGCGCGCGCGCATCCAGCGCACCGACGATCTGCTCATCCTCCAGCTCGGTCGCGGAGTGGCAGCGGTTGCAGATCAGGAACGGCACCGCATGCTGCTCGCCGCCGGGATGATGGCACCCAACGAACGCGTTGATCGACGCCAGCTTGTGGATGAAGCCGTGCTCGAGCAGGAAATCCAGCGCGCGGTACACCGTCGGCGGCGCCGCGGCGCCATGCGTGGCCTTCATGCGGTCGAGCAGGTCGTAGGCTTTCATCGGTCGACCGGCATCGGCAATCAGCCGCAACGCGTTGGCTCGGATCGGGGTCAGCCGAAGGCCGCGCTGGGTGCAGGCCCGCTCCACTTCCTGCACGAAAGCGTCGCCGTCGTGGACGTGGTGGTGCGGGTCGGTGCAGGCGTGCGCGGGTTTCATGGGCTTGATCTAGGCCCCGACAGGCAGTTTTGCAAGCGCCGCATCGATCCTCTGCAGCGCCTGCCCCTGCCCCGCGAGGTACACCGTGTGCGAGATGTCCGGGCTGACCTGGGTGCCGGTGATCGCCACCCGCAACGGCTGGGCGACCTTGCCCATGCCCAGGCCGAGCGCCTCGGCGGTCTCGTGCAGGGCTGCAGCCACGGCGTCGGCGGTCCACGCGTCGAGCTTAGCCAGCCGCGCGCGCGCATCGCTGAGCGGCGCCTGCGCGGCGGCGTTGAGGTGTTTCGCCACCGCCGCGCCGTCGTACTGCTCCAGCGGTCGATACCAGACCGCGGCACGTTCAGCCATGTCCTTCAGCGTCTGCACACGATCACGCAGTGCAATCACCACGTCGGTGGCCGCCGGGCCGCTGGCAAGGTCGTAACTGTTGTCTTCGAGATGCCAGCGCAGATGCTCGGCGACCTCGGCCGGATCGTCGTTCTTCAGGTACTGCTGGTTGAGCCAGCCGAGCTTGGCGGTGTCGAAGCGTGAGGCCGACTGGTTGACGTCCTCGATCCGGAACAGCTGCAGCATCTCGTCGATCGAGAAAATCTCCTGGTCTCCGTGCGACCAGCCCAGCCGCACCAGGTAATTCAGCACGGCATGCGGCAGGTAGCCGTCGTCGCGGTACTGCATCACCCCGACCGCACCGTGGCGCTTGCTGAGCTTCGCCCCATCCGCGCCGAGGATCATCGGCAGGTGCGCGAACGCCGGCACCGGCGCGCCAAGTGCTTGGTAAAGATTCACTTGGCGCGGGGTGTTGTTGACGTGGTCGTCGCCGCGGATCACGTCGGTGATCTTCATGTCGAGATCGTCGACCACCACCGCAAAGTTGTAGGTTGGAAAACCGTCCGAGCGGATCAGCACCAGGTCGTCGAGCTCGGTGTTGCTCCAGACGATGCGGCCCTTGACCTTGTCGTCGAACGCGACTTCGCCGGCGAGCGGATTCCTGAAGCGGATGACCTTGTTGGGATCGTCGTGCTCGGGCAGGTTGGCATCGCGCGAACTTCCGTCGTAGCGCGGCTTGTTGCCGGCCGCCTGCGCCGCCTCGCGCATCGCGTCGATCTGCTCGCGGCTTTCATACGCGTAGTACGCCTTGCCTGCCTGCACCAGCTCGTTGGCGACCTGGCGGTAGCGATCGAAACGCGCGGTCTGGTAGATCGGGCCTTCGTCGTGGGAGAGGCCAAGCCAGGCCATGCCGTCGAGGATCGCCTGCACCGCCGCATCGGTGCTGCGCTCGCGGTCGGTGTCCTCGATGCGCAGGATGAACTGCCCGCCGCGGCGACGCGCTTCCAGCCAGCAGTACAACGCGGTGCGCGCGCCGCCGATGTGCAGGTAGCCGGTGGGACTGGGGGCAAAACGTGTGCGGCAGGCCATGCGGGCAGAGCTCATCGAGGGAAGCTGACGATTTTACCGGAGCGCGACCGCCACCGCCCCTTAGAGCCGAGCTTGCCCGGCTGCAATGGTGTTCATGGAACCGAGCTTGCCCGGCTGCGCTGGTGCTCATGGAGCCGGGCTTGCCCGGCTGCTTCCCGCCGTCGACCTGTAGCCGGTCAACCCGGCTCTACAATGTCGGCATGACCACGTTGTTCATTTCCGACCTGCATCTCGATGCCGAACGCCCGCAGATCACCGAACTGTTCGAGCACTTCGTGCGCGATGAGGCACATAGTGCCGACGCGCTGTATATCCTCGGCGACCTGTTCGAAGCCTGGGTCGGCGACGACGATCCGTCCGAGACCGGCGCGCGCGTGGCCCGGAGTCTGCGTGCGCTGAACGATGCCGGCGTGCCGTTGTATTTCATTCGTGGCAACCGTGATTTCCTGCTAGGCGAAGACTACGCGCGCCGTGCCGGCATGACCGTGCTGCCCGACCCGGCGGTGGTGATGTTGTACGGTCAGCCGACCCTGTTGATGCACGGCGACACCTTGTGCACGGATGACCTCGCCTACCAGCAGTTCCGCGCGCAGACCCGCCATCCGCAGTGGCAGGCGCAGTTCCTCGCGCAGCCACTGGCGGCGCGACTCGCGTTCGCGCAGCAGGCGCGTGCGGCGAGCAAGGCGCATCAATCGGGACTGCAGGATCAAGGCACGATGGAGACCATCACCGATGTCGCGCCCACGACCGTCGAGGACACGTTCGCACGTTACGGCATCGACACGATCATCCATGGCCACACGCATCGGCCCGCGGTGCATGTACTCAAGGCAGGCAATCGCGAGTGCCGGCGCATCGTGCTGGGCGACTGGTACGAACAGGGCTCGGTGCTGCGGGTCGATGGCAATGGCGCGCCACGGTTGGAGACACTGTAGGGGTTCAAAGCGCCACGACATCCTGCAGCATCGCCAGTTCGCCGTCGTCGAAACCGGCCTCGCTGCGCGCCGGCAGATTGAATGGCCCGACCAGCGCCCCACGCGCGTATTGGCCGAGCAACTCGCGGAATGTCGGCAGCGGTTCGACGCCGGCGCGCTCGCAATACCAGCGGAACCAGCGCGAGCCGGCGGCGACGTGGGCGACTTCCTCGCGCAGGATCACTTCCAGGATCGCCACGGTCGCGTCGTCGCCAAGCCCGCGCAATTTCATGATCATCGCCGGCGTCACGTCCAGCCCTCGCGCCTCCAGCACCCGCGGTACCAGCGCCATCCGGGTCAGGCCGTCGTGCGCGGTCTTCTCGGCCATTTCCCACAGGCCGTTGTGGGCATCGAAGTCGCCGTAATCGAAGCCCACTTGCTGCAGGCGCTCGCGCAGCAGCATGAAGTGGCGCGCTTCATCGGACGCCACGCTCACCCAGTCGGCGTAGAAGGCTTGCGGCAAGCCGCGGAAACGGTAGACCGCATCCCAGGCCAGATCGATCGCGTTGAATTCGATATGCGCGATCGCGTGCACGAATGCGGCGCGACCTTCGTTGCTGCCAAAGCCGCGTTTTGGTAGTTCGCGTGGGTGCACAAGTTTCGGTCGCGCGGGGCGACCGGGCATGCCGATGGGATCGGGCGCGGCGGCTTGGTCGGGGATCGAAAGCGCGCCGCGGGCGAAGGCTTCAGCGGCGGCAAAGGTGGCCGCGACCTTAGACTCCGGCGTGGAGGCATCAAGGCAGGTGCGGGCAGCATCGAACAGCGATGTCATGTCGCTACTCCGTCATCCCGGCGAACGCGGGGATGACGGATGCTGCGTTCGCTGGCATGACGGGCGCCGCACACGGGATGTTCACGACGCACGACGCGTGAGCTTCGCCTCGTCGGAACGCAGCTGCTTGATGCGCTCGAAATAGTCGCCTTCGATGCCAGTCACGTACTCGCCGTTGAAGCATGACGAATCGAAGTGGCGGATGCGCTGTTTCGGCCCGGATACCGCCTGTTCGAGATCGGCGAGATCCTGGTAGATCAGCCAGTCGCAACCCAGCAGTGCCTGCACTTCCTCATCGCTGCGGCCGTGCGCAACCAGTTCCTCGACCGAGGGCATGTCGATGCCGTAGATGTTCGGATGCCGCACCGGCGGCGCGGCGGACGCCAGATAAACCTTGCGCGCGCCGGCATCGCGCGCCATCTGCACGATCTGCCTGGACGTGGTGCCGCGCACGATCGAGTCGTCGACCAGCAGCACCACCCGGTTGTGGAACTCCAGCGGGATCGGGTTGAGCTTGCGCCGCACCGACTTGGCCCGCTCGGCTTGGCCCGGCATGATGAAGGTGCGGCCGACGTAACGGTTCTTGATGAAGCCCTCGCGGTACTTCACCCCGAGCGTGTTGGCGATCTCCAGCGCCGAATCGCGCGAGGTGTCGGGGATCGGGATCACCACGTCGATGTCGTGGTCCGGCCGCAGCCGCAGTATCTTCTCGCCCAGCGTCACCCCCATGCGCATGCGCGCCTTGTGCACCGAGATGTCGTCCATCATCGAGTCGGGACGGGCGAGGTACACATACTCGAAGATGCACGGCGCGTGCTGGCGCGGTTCGGCGCACGCCCGCGCCTGCAGTTCGCCGGCGGCGGAGATCACGATGCCCTCGCCCGGCTGCACGTCGCGCACACGCTCGAAACCGGTCAGGTCGAGCGCAACCGATTCGGACGCCACCGCGTACTCATCACGCCCGTCGACGGTGCGCTTGCCGAGCACCAGCGGGCGGATGCCGTTGGGATCGCGGAACGCCACCAGGCCAAGGCCGAGCACGGTCGCGACCACCGCGTAACCACCGACGCAACGCCGGTGCACGCCTTCGATCGCCTTGAACGCGGCTTCCGGCGTCAGTGCCTTCTGGGTGTCGAGTTCGTGTGCGAACACATTGAGCAGCACTTCCGAATCCGAATCAGTGTTGATGTTGCGGCGGTCCTGCTCGAACACTTCGCGGCGCAGTTCATCGGTGTTGATCAGGTTGCCGTTGTGCGCCAGCGCGATGCCGAACGGCGAGTTGACGTAGAACGGTTGCGCTTCGTCGTTGCCCGCGCTGCCGGCGGTCGGGTAGCGGCAGTGGCCGATGCCGATGTGGCCGCGCAGCAGTTGCATCGCCTGCTCGTCGAACACCTCGCTGACCAGGCCATTGCCCTTGTGCACGCGCAACTTGGTGCCG
>JALZKJ010000044.1 GCA_030859305.1 Pseudomonadota bacterium
GTCCAACCCGAGGCCGTCCGGGATCACCCGGATGATGTTCTCGGTCAGGCCGCCACCGGTGATGTGAGCCATAGCGTTGATCCTGTGCGCGCCGTCGTCGGCACGCAGCAGGTCGAGGATGGGTTTGACGTACAAAGCTGTCGGCGCCATCAGTGCGTCGATCAGGGTGACGCCGCCGAGATCGACATCGCCCGGCCGGCCGGCGCGGTCGAATATCTTCCGGATCAGCGAATAGCCGTTGGAATGCGGACCGCTGGAGGCGATGCCGATCAGCACGTCACCCGCGCGAACTTTCGCGCCATCGAGCAGTTGCGATTTCTCGACCGCGCCGACGGTGAAGCCGGCCAGGTCGTATTCGCCCGGCGCGTACATGTCGGGCATCTCGGCGGTCTCGCCGCCGATCAGCGCGCAGCCGGCCATCTCGCAGCCTTTGGCAATCCCGCCGACCACGGCCACGGTGGTGTCGATATCGAGCTTGCCGGTGGCGAAATAGTCGAGGAAGAACAGCGGTTCCGCGCCCTGCACCAGCACGTCGTTGACGCACATGCCGACCAGGTCGATGCCGATGGTGTCGTGGCGATCCAGTTGCTGGGCGAGCTTGAGCTTGGTGCCGACGCCATCGGTGCCTGACACCAGCACCGGCTCGCGGTACTTGCCCGACAGGTCGAACAGCGCACCGAAACCGCCCAGCCCGCCCATCACCTCGGGCCGGAAACTGCGCCTGACCAGCGGCTTGATGCGTTCGACGAGCTGGTTGCCGGCGTCGATATCGACACCCGCATCGCGGTAGGTCAGGGGGGTAGGGGTAATCACGGCAGCCGTCGCGCAGCGGGAAAGCGGCGATTTTACCAGCCGACAGCGGCCACGGACCCGCGAATGGACGAATTCCGGCGCGAATCGCCGGGGCAGCGGGCATCCCGCGGATGCCCCGGGACGCATGCGCAGCGACGTTATGCGTCCGTCGAGGCCGCCGCGTCGCCATCGCGAATGGACGCGCCGCCGCCACTGCGGCACCATTTCGGCAGTATCCGTGAACTTGGGAAGGCGATGGCTCGCGCAATCCGTATGGCAACCCTGGTGGTCTGGGCGACGGCGCTGCTGTTGGCAAGCACCATCGCCAACGCCCAGCGCGTCGAAGGCGACCGCGTCGGCGCTTCGGGTGTGTATGCCGCCGAAATCGAGGTCAAGGGCCAAGGCGAGTCGGAACGCAACGCTGCATTCGCGCGTGGTCTCGCGCAGGTGCTCGGCAAGTTGTCCGGCGATCGCCGCGCCGCCTCGCAACCCGGTGTCGGTCAGGAACTGCGAAAGGCGCGGGAGTATGTCACCGGCTACGACTATCGCCAGGATGAAGGCATCTCGGCCAGCGGTGCTCCGAGTTTCGGCACCACCCTGGTGATCCGCTACGACGAGGAAAAAGTCGACGCGATGGTCGCCATGCTCGGCGTGCCGGTGTGGCCGCAGCCGCGACCCAAGCCGGTGCTGTGGCTGGCGATCGACGACGGGGGCGGCCCGCGCCTGGTCGGCCTGTCGCAAGCCAATGCCGCGCGCGCGGCATTGGATCGGGCGATCACCCGCGGCTATCGGCTGGGTCTGCCGGGCGGCAGCGCAGCCGAACAGGCGGTGGTCGGTGCGATCTGGCGCGGCGACACCGCTGCCGTGGCAAGGGCCTCGCGGCGCTACGACCCCCCTATGCAACTGGTCGGCAAGCTGTATCGAAGCCAGGACGGCTGGACCGCCGATTGGACCTTCATCGACAACGGCCGGGTGTTGTCGACTTGGTCTGAAACCGGCGCCGATGCGCGCGGCCTGATGGCCGGCGGTGCCGACGGCGCGGCCGATGCGCTGACCAAGCGTTATGCCAAGCGCGCGCCGGCCGGTCCGTCCGGCAAGTACGCGGTCATGTTCACCGGCATCAATAGCAGCGACGACTTCATGCGCCTGTCGGGCTACCTGCAGGGCTTGGCGGTGGTGCGCGGGATCACGCCGCTGCGCGCAACGCCGCAAGGGGTCGTGTTCGAGCTGGAACTGCGGTCCGGCCTGCCTGGTTTGAAACGTGCGATCGACGGCGGCAATGTTCTGGACGGCACCAACGTGTCATCCACCCCCGATGGCGTTTCCGGCGTTGAAAGTGGTCGGCCCGTGTACCGGCTGCGCTGATGCAGACCGCGACCCCGTTGTCCGATATCGCGCGTTTCCTGCGGCGCCTGCAATGGGGCGCGGTCGCCGTGGTCGCTTTCTGGTTGCTGTGGGTGCTCGGTCCGGTCCTCACCCCGTTCGCACTGGCGGCGCTGCTGGGCTGGTTGGGCGACCCGCTGGTCGACCGGATCGAGCGCAACGGCCATTCGCGCAACCTGGCGGTGACGGTGGTGTTCCTGCTGATGACCTTGGTACTGGTCACCGCGCTGGCGCTGCTGGTGCCGATGATCGAGCGTCAGGTCATCACGCTGGTCGAGTCGGTGCCGACGCTGCAGGCCTGGTTCGTGGGCACCGCGGTGCCGTGGGTGGAACAGCGCACGGGACTGGAAGTGGTTGCGTGGCTGGACCCGCAACGCCTGATCGAGCTGGTGCGCAGCCACTGGCAGCAGGCCGGCGGCCTGGCGACGGCGTTGTTTGGCTACGTGTCCCGTTCGGGCTTCGCGGTGGTGGTATGGGTGTCCAACCTCGTGCTGCTGCCGATCCTGACGTTCTATTTCCTGCGCGACTGGGACAAGCTGGTCGAGCGCGTGGCCTCGCTGATCCCGCGAGACCACATCGGCACCGTCAGTCGGCTGGCGGTCGAATCCAACGACGTGCTCGGCGCGTTCCTGCGCGGGCAGTTCCTGGTGATGGTGGCACTTGGTGCGATCTACGCGATCGGCTTGTCGCTGGTCGGCCTCAAGCTCGGTCTGCTGATCGGCATCATCGCCGGCCTGATCAGCTTCGTGCCGTATCTGGGCACTGCAGTGGGGGTCGTGCTCGGGCTGATCGCGGCCGCCCTTCAACCCGATGGCGGGCTGACGCTTGTCGGGCTGGTGCTGGCGGTGTTCGTGGCCGGACAGATGCTGGAAGGCTACGTCCTGACGCCTCGCATCGTCGGCGACCGCATCGGCCTGCACCCGGTCGCGGTGATCTTCGCGGTGCTGGCCGGCGGGCAGTTGTTCGGCTTCCTCGGCATGCTGCTGGCACTGCCGGTGGCGGCGGTCGCCAACGTGCTGTTGCGCTATGCGCAGGAGCGCTATACCCACAGCAGGTTGTACGCCGGCGAGCAGCCGGTGGTGATCGAACGCATCTATGCAGGCGAGCTGCACCTGCCACCGGAGCGCGGCCAGGAGTGAATTCCACCAAAGGATCCGGACAGGTGGTCGCGCAGTTGCCGCTGGCGTTGCGTTACCCCCCGGACCAGCGACTCGACACCTACGTCGGCGCGCCGGACGGTGCGTTGGCGCAGCTGTGTGCCCTGGCGTCGCAAGCAGGCAGCGACTGGCTGTACCTGGCCGGGCCATCCGGGGTCGGCAAGACCCATCTGTTGCTGGCGGCCTGCGCCGCGACCGAATCCGCCGGCCGCCGCGCCGCCTACCTGCCGCTGATGGCGGCCGCGGGCCGCCTGCGTGAGGCGCTCGACGCGCTGGAAGGCCATGACCTGATCGCGCTCGACGGCGTGGAATCGATCGCCGGTGAACGCAGCGACGAGGTCGCAATGTTCGATGCGCACAACCGCGCGCGCGTCGCTGGGAAGACGGTGCTGTATGCCGCCCGCGAGAACCCCGATGCGCTGCAGCTGACGCTGCCCGACCTGCGCTCGCGCCTGGCGCAATGCGCACGCATCGCACTGTCGCCGCTGGATGAAGCTGGCCGCTGCGAGGTGCTGCGCCAACGTGCCCAGCGGCGTGGACTGGTGCTGGAAGACGCCGCGCTCGACTGGCTGCTCAAGCGCGTCGACCGCGACCTGGCCGGCCTGACCGCCTTGCTGGATCGGCTCGATCGCGCGTCGCTCGCGGCGCAGCGGCGGATCACGGTGCCTTTTTTGCGGCAGATACTCGGCGGGTAGTGCTGCTACAGGCGCGGCATCAGTCGCGACCCGTGGATACCGTCGCGACTCAAGTCGCTGCTACAGGCGTGGCATGGCGCCTGAGCGGCTGTTGAGTTCGCCATCGAGTTGTTCCAACCGCTGCGGCGTGCCGATGTCGCGCCAGGTGCCGGTCAGGATTTCCGCGCTCAATTGTTTTTCTTCGATGGCCTGGGTCAATCGCGGCACGATGCTGAAGCGGCCAGGCGCCAGGCCGTCGAGCAATTGCGGGCGGTAGACACCGATGCCTGCGAGAGTGTGGCTGCCAGCGTGACCGGCGAGCACGTCGGCGAGCGCATTCTCGAAGGGGCCGGCGGTACGGAACGCGGGAAGCGGCAGCACGACCACGTGCGCCAGTCCTGCGGGCTCGCGCGGCAGCCGGATGAAATCGTAGTCGGTCCAGATGTCACCATTGACCACGATGAAGGCATCCTCGCCCAGCAGTGGCAGCGCATGCAGCATGCCGCCGCCGGTTTCCAGCGGGGTGGTGCCTTCGTAGGAATAACCAATCGACAGCCCCCATTGCGCGCCGTCGCCGAGCGTCTGCGGAAACTGCCCGGCCAGCCAACTGGTGTTGATCACCACGTCGCGCACGCCGGCGGCCGCGAGCTTTTCCAGATGCCAGACGATCAGCGGCTTGCCGCCGGCCTGCAGCAACGGCTTGGGCGTGCGCTCGGTCAACGGGCGCATGCGTTCGCCGAGGCCGGCGGCGAGGATCAGTGCTTTCATGCGTCGGGTTTCCACGCGCTATGTTCGCGCTGCACAAGCGGGCGCACGCGTCGTTCGATGAGTCCGGCCAGCGGCGCGAGTTGCGGGTAATTCGGCAGCACGGCATCCAGATAGTCGAAGAAACGCGGCACGTCGGCGAGGTACTTCGACTTGCCGTCGCGATGATGCAGGCGGGCGAAGATGCCGATGATCTTGAGGTGGCGCTGCACGCCGATCAGGTCGGCGTCGCGGCGGAAGCGAGCGCGATCCGGCACCGGCAACCCGGCGGACTGCGCACGCAAGTGGTAGCGGTCGAGCCAGCAGTCGACGCGCGCCTGCGGCCAGCTCAGGAACGCGTCCTTGAACAGACTCAGCGCGTCGTAGGCAATCGGCCCGCGCACCGCGTCCTGGAAATCCAGCACGGCCGGGCCGTCATGGGCCGGCATCAGGTTGCGTGGCATGAAATCGCGATGTACCAGCACCTGAGGCTGGGCGAGGGCGGCGTCGATCAGGAAGCGATATGCCCCATCGAGCTGATCAAGCTCGCCGCAATCGAGGGTCAAGCCGAGGTGGCGACCGAGATACCACTCGTCGAACAATCGCAGTTCACGCGCCAGCAGGACTTCGTCGTAGGCCGGCAGGTCATCGGGGCAGGGAATCGCCTGCAGCTTGAGAAGCTGGGTGACGGCGTCGTCGAGCAACGCATCGGCGTTGTCGGCGTGAATCACCTGCAGGTAGGTGTCAGCGCCGAGATCTTCCAGCAGCAGGAAGCCGGTGTCGATGGCTCGGGCGAGCACGAGCGGCACGCGCACGTGGCCGGCTTCGAGCAGCTCGCGGATGCGCAGCCACGGGCGCACGTCTTCCCTGTCGGGGGGCGAGTCCATCACGATGCGACTGCCGACGCGGGTGTCGCCACGCCAGTAGCTGCGAAAGCCGGCATCGACCGACGCGCGGTGGAGGTCGAGGGCGGGATCGCCGGTCGCGTTGCGCGCCCAGGCCAGGCGGTCGGCGGCGCGGTCGGCGGGATCTGTCGAAGTCATTCTATGCGTTGGTTTGAGGGTAGACGCACAGGGTAAACGGCCGGCGGCGTTCCGGCGATGTGCGCGACAGCAGGACGTCATGCTCGCGCGAAAACAGCGGCGGCGGCGGAGCGGTAGAGGCAGGCATCGCGGCGGGCCTGGTTCTGGCGGTAAGTTTCGATGCAGGCCAGACCAGGCAGCCGCTTCCGCATGCGGAAAGGATGGGTGGTCATGCGCTCATGCACTCCACGCATTTCCGGCGCGGCCGGCGGGTTCCGATACTGCGGCCACTTTTCGTTGTAACCAGTGCCATGGAACTGCCTCCGGACCTGATGCTCTACATCGCGATCGGCGTCACCGCGCAGATCATCGACGGTGCGCTGGGCATGGCGTACGGCGTGACCGCGTCGAGTCTGCTGCTTGGCATGGGCATCCCGCCGGCGGTGACCAGCGCCACGGTGCACGCGGCCGAATGTTTCACCACCGGCGCGTCGGCGACGTCGCACCACGCGTTCGGCAACATCGACCGCAAGCTGTTCAAGCAGCTGCTGTTGCCCGGGGTGATCGGTGCCGCCGTGGGCGCCTACCTGTTGTCGAGCCTGCCAGGCGACGCGTTGACTCCATGGATCGCCGGCTACATGCTGCTGATGGGCACGGTGATCCTGCTCAAGGCATTCCGCGAGTTCCCGCCGCGCATGATCACCACGCACCTGCGGCCGCTGGGGTTCTTCGGCGCGCTGATCGATGCGATCGGCGGCGGCGGCTGGGGGCCGATCGTCGCCAGCAACCTGCTCGCGCGCGGTAACCCGTTCCGGTTGACCGTCGGTACCGTCAACGCGGTCGAATTCTTCGTCACCCTGACCGCATCGGTGGTGTTCCTGTTGACGATCGGCCTGGGGCACTGGCACGTCATCCTGGGCCTTGCGCTTGGCGGTGGTCGCCGCGCCATTTGGCGCGTGGCTGGTCAGGTACGTCCGGCCGCGACCGATGCTGGTGCTGGTCGGCCTGCTGGTGATCGGACTGAGCGTGCGAACGATGCTCAAGCATTTCGCCCGGATATGAGTCAGGTTTCCTGGTCGCGTACACGTCCACGGTCGTTGAAAATGCCGCTGTCCTCCCTGAGCCACCTAGACCGCCTCGAAGCCGAGAGCCTGCACATCCTGCGCGAGGTCGCGGCCGGGTTCCGCAACCCGGTGATGCTGTATCCCGTCGACAGGGACAGCTCGGTGTTGCTGCATCTGCCGAGCGCGTGGTCGCGTACCTGCTGCGCGGTTCACCCCTTTAAACGTGGGGTGCCACCCAGGCACAAAAAAAACCCGGCCGAAGCCGGGTTTCTGGTTTGAATCGGATCGAATCAGACCACCGGCCGGGTGCGGCGCCTGCGGATCATCTCGTAGATGAATAGCAACACGATCGCGCAGACGATCGAGATCGCAAAGCCGATCACGCCGCCGCCCGCGTACAGCAGGCTGCCAATCCAGGCGCCGGCGATGCCGAGCAGGATCGTCAGGATCCAGCCCATCGGGTCGGCGCCCGGTTTGATGAAACGCGCCAGGACACCGATAACCGCACCGATGATGATCGTGTACAAGATTCCGCCCATATCGTTCCCCTTCTGATGGTGGTGGGTGTAGCGCGTTCGATCTTACAATCATTCCCTGACAGTCGTTCAGCTTGCCCGCTTGCGAGGCTGCAACAGCCTCAACAACAACCGTGATCGCCACGCTCCTGGGCGCCGGCCACCGCCGCCACGCCGGTGGTCTCGCCGCGCTGGCTGGCCGCATGGTGTTCGGCGATCACCCGCGCCACGCAGGCGGTCACGCGTTTGCCCATCGGGATGTGCAGGAACTCGTTGGGGCCATGCGCGTTGGAATGCGGGCCGAGCACGCCGGTGATCATGAACTGCGCGCCGGGGAATTTCTCGCCGAGCATGCCCATGAACGGGATCGAGCCGCCTTCGCCCATGTACATCGCCGGTTTGCCGAAGAACTCCTGGCTGGCAGCTTCGATCGCATGGCCGAGCCACGGCGACAACGCCGGTGCGTTCCAGCCCGCGGAGGCTTTCTCGAGGTCGAGCGTGACCTGCGCGCCATTGGGCGGATCGCGCAGCAGGGTGTCCTTCAGCAACTCGCCGGCGCGCTTGCCTTCCAGCGTCGGCGGCAACCGCAGCGACAGTTTCACCGCCGTGTGCGGGCGCAGCACGTTGCCGGCCGAGGACAGCGCCGGGATGCCGTCGATGCCGGTCACCGACAACGCCGGGCGCCAGGTGCGGTTGAGCACCAACTCGGTCAGGTCGCTGTCCATGGGGGTCATGCCGTCGAGCAGCGGGAACTTGTCGTAGACCGCGGTGCCGAGCACCTTGGCCGCTTCGCGTGCCTGTTCGAGCCGTTCGGCGGGGATCTGCTCATGCAGGCCCTCGACCAGGATGCGGCCGGTGTCCTCGTCCTCCAGCCGCGACAGCAACTGCCGCAGCAGGCGGAAGCTTGACGGCACCACGCCGGAGGCATCGCCGGAATGCACGCCTTCCTCCAGCACCTTGACGCTGAAGTTGCCGCCGGCCAGACCGCGCAGCGAGGTCGTGCACCACAGTTGCTCGTAGTTGCCGCAGCCCGAATCCAGGCACACCACCAGCGACGGCTTGCCGATGCGGTCGGCCAGGTGATCGACATAGGCCGGCAGGTCGTAGCTGCCCGATTCCTCGCAGGCCTCGATCAGCACCACGCAGCGCGAATGCGGCAGCTGCTGCTCCTGCAGCGCCATGATCGCGGCGAGCGAGCCATAGATCGCATACCCATCGTCGGCGCCGCCACGGCCGTACAGGCGGTCGCCCTTGATCACCGGCTTCCACGGGCCGAGGTCGTCGTCCCAGCCGGTCATCTCCGGCTGCTTGTCGAGGTGGCCGTACAGCAGCACGCAATCGTCGCTGCTGCCGCCGCTTGATGCGGGAATGTCGATGAAGATCAGCGGCGTGCGGCCGTCCAGACGCACCACTTCCAGCTGCATGCCCGGGATCGGCTGCGCGCGCGCCCAGGTTTCCATCAGGGTGACCGCATCGTCCATGTAGCCGTGCTTGACCCAGTCGGCGTCGAACATCGGCGACTTGTTGGGGATGCGGATGTATTCGACGAGCTGGGGGACGATTTCGTCGTCCCATTTGTCGCCGACGTAACGCTCGACCTTGCTGGCGTCCATGGGGGATGCCTCGAAACCGTGTGGATGACGAGTTTACCCCCACCGGCGTGTAGGGCCTTTCCTACGCGCGGGTGGGGCGTGATCCGGGGCGTGCGGGGCGCTTCCGGCGATACGGTCGGTGGCCACCGGCGTGGAGACTGTCATCACCGGCGGACACCTGCGTTGCCGGCGGAACGGAATCCGTTTCCACACCCACCTCACGGAGTCATGCCATGAAATTGTTCACCCCGAGCCTGAAGTCGCTTGTCCTGTCGCTGCTGTTGGCGGGCAGCGCACTGTCTGCTACTGCGTTTGCCAATGAAAAAGTCGACATCAACACCGCCGACGCGGCCACCATCGACCGCGTACTGCTCAACATCGGCCCGGCCAAGGCCGAGGCGATCGTCGCCCACCGCAAGGCCAACGGCGCGTTCAAGAGCGCCGAGCAGCTGGCGCTGGTCAAGGGCGTCGGCCTCAAGACCGTCGAGAAGAACCGCGACCGCATCTTGGTCGGCGGCGCCCAGTCCCGCCAGCCCGCCGCCAAGCCCGTCGCCAAGCCCGCAGCCGCTCCAGGGACGGCCGCCAAACGCTGAGCCCATTGCCGGGAACCGCATGGATGCGCGGGTCAGGCTTTCGTTCGGACATGGAAGTCCGCAGGAATCAGGGGAGAACCCTGGACAGGGATGTACGCCGCCCGTTGCAGAAGGATCTGCGGCGGGCGGCATCTTGCTTGTGGCGCGTTGTGTGCAACGCGGAAAAGCGTCCTAGACTGCACTTGGCGGTTTGCGGGGTGCAGCAATGGCGGGAACGGGGATCCAGGGGCGTGCGTCGCGGTCATGGGTGATCGCCGCCAACGAGTACCGGCGCGAACGCTGGCGCAACCAGCTTGGCTGGACCCGCGAGATCCACAAGTCGCCCGAGGGCGATGACTGGCACTGGCGGCTGTCGATCGCCGAGATCGAGCGCGATGCCGATTTTTCCGGTTTCCCCGGCATCGATCGCGAACTGGTGCTGCTGGCGGGCAATGGCCTGCGGCTTTGTTTCGACGACGGCCGCGTGCACGAGCTGCAACCTCCGCACGACAAGCTGCGTTTTGCGGGCGAGGATCGGGTGCGCGGCGAACTCGTCGATGGCATCACCCACGACTTCAACCTGATGTGGCGCCGCGACCGGGTGCAGGCCGATCTCTGGCACCGGCCACTGGTCGGGCCGATGGTGATCTTCGCCGAGCCGGGCACGACCTGGGCGGTGTACCTGATCGCGGGGCAGGCGCGTTTCGGCGACGATTCCGGGTTGCCGCCGCTGGCGGCAAGCGATACCGCGATGCTGTCTGCGGGCGACGAGCGGTTGCGGCACGTGCTGGATGGCGGTGGCGAGGCGCTGGTGATCCGGATCGCGCCTATCGGCTCATGACGGCGCGACGAGCGAGCCAGCACCAGACGGAAAACACTCGCCGAGCTGGTCGGTGAGGTAGAGCAGAGCTCTGCTCGGCTGCTTTTGTCAGGAGCAGCGCGGAGGAAAAGCAGCGGAGCAGCGCTGCACTCTCCCGAGCGTGTGGCTCAATCGCGATCGTCGCGGGTCCAGATGTCGCCGTCCTCGACCTTGACCGGGAACTTCAGCACCGGCGTGTAGGCCGGCGCGGACAGCGGCCGGCCATCGCGTACATCGAACTTCGCGCCGTGCAGTACGCATTCGATCGTCGCTTCCTCGCCATCGAAATCGCCGGCCGACAACTCAAAATCCTCGTGCGAACAACGGTCCTCCAGCGCGTAGAAATCGCCGTCGTAGTTGAGCACCAGGATCGGCGTGTCGCCGTCCCAAGCGACGGTGGATTCGCCCGGCAGCAATTCGGTGGTGGCGCAGACGCGGATCCAGTCGGTCATGACGATAAACAGCCCGGTGGGAGCGGCATCAGCCGCGATCTTGTTGCAGGAGCGACGCTCGCCCCGAACTTCTGCCGATGTCGAGAGATACAAGTCGCGACTTACGTCGATCCTGCGCCGAAGGAAGTCGCCTTGGGGGACAGGGAAGCGGTCTCGCGGGACAGCGCTTTCTCCAGCACCTCGAAACGCAGGTCGTCGCGCCGGGGAATGCCGAACCGCTCGTCGCCATACGGAAACGGCTTGTGGATCCCGGTGCGACGGTAACCGCGACGCTCGTAGAACGCGATCAACTCGTCGCGCACATCGATGACGGTCATCCGCATCAGCGGCAACTGCCAGTCGTCGCGCATGATGCGTTCCGCTTCCGCGAGCATGAGCTTGCCCATGCCGCTGCCCTGCAGCTGCGGGCGCACCGAGAACATGCCGAAATAGCCTGCGGCCGGCTGTTTGTCGGGATGGTGCTCATCGGCATGTTCGACCGCGAGGTGCGCGCAGGCGAGCAGTTCAGACTTGTGCCCGTCGACCATGCGCTCGGCCATCACGCGCTCCAGAACGAGAAGGATGCTGCGCTCGCGCTCGATGCAGGCGGCGATGTCGTCGGCGCCGGTGCGGCGGCCGTCGAGCAGGTCGGCCTCGGTGGTCCAGCCGACGCGACTGGCGTCGCCGCGATAGGCCGATTCGACCAGCGCAACCAGCGCGTCGATGTCGGCGGGGGTGGCGGCGCGGAATTGCAGGGCGTCGTGCGTGGCGGTGTTGCTGTTCATGCCGACGGAGTTCATGCGAGCAGTGTCCGCACCTTGTGCAGGGCTTCGACGAAGGCGTCAATCTCCTCGAAAGTGTTGTAGAACGCGAATGAGGCGCGGCAGGTTGCCGGCACGCCGAAGTGTTGCATCAGTGGATGCGCGCAGTGGTGACCGGAGCGGATCGCGACGCCTTCCAGGTCGAGCAGGGTCGCCAGGTCGTGTGCATGCGCGCCTTCGACCAGGAAGCTGATCACCGCCGCCTTCTCGCGCGCGGCACCAAAGATACGCAGGCCGTCGATCTGCGACAACGCTTCGGTGGCGTAGGCCAGCAGCGCCTGTTCGCGCGCGTCGATGTTGGCCATGCCGAGGCCGGACAGGTAGTCGACCGCGGCACCGAGACCGACGAAGCCGGCGATGTTCGGCGTTCCGGCCTCGAACTTGTGCGGCGCGTCGTTGTAGACGGTGCCTTCGAAGCGCACTTCCTTGATCATCTCGCCGCCGCCGAGGAACGGCGGCATTTCGGCCAGGTGTTCGCGCCGCGCCCACAGCAGGCCGGTGCCGGTCGGGCCTGCCATCTTGTGGCCGGTGAGCGCGTAGAAATCGCAGCCGATCGCGGCGATGTCGAGCGGACGATGCGGCGCGGCCTGCGAACCGTCGATCACGGTCACGATGCCGCGCTTGCGCGCCTCGCGGCAGATATCGCGCACCGGGTTGACGGTGCCGAGCACGTTGGAGACGTGGGTCAGCGACAGCATTTTCACTTCCGGCGTGAGCAGCTTGTACAGCGCTGGCAGGTCGAGTTCGCCGCGCTCGTCAATCCCGGCGACCTTGATGATCGCGCCGGTGCGCTGCGCCACCAGCTGCCAAGGCACGATGTTGGCGTGGTGCTCCATGCGCGTCAGCAGGATCGCGTCGCCAGCCTGCAGTCGCGGCAGCGCCCACGAATACGCGACCAGGTTGAGTGCGAACGTGGTGCCGCTGCAAAGCACCAGCTCGTCGCCGCGCACGTTGAGGAACTTCGCCAGCCTGGTGCGCGCGCCCTCGTAGGCATCGGTGGCCTCGGTGCCAAGCGCGTGCACCGCGCGGCTGACGTTGGCGTTGTGATGGCGGTAGAAATCGTCGACCGCTTCGATCACCGACGCGGGTTTCTGCCCGGTGTTGGCCGAGTCGAGGTAGATCAGCGGCTTGCCGTGGACCTCGCGTGTCAGCAGCGGGAAATCCGCGCGTACCGCGGCCCAGTCGATGCCGTTGGCTCTGTCTTCTGCTGGCCGGACATGGTTGGGGTGATCGTGTGCGTGGTTCATGTCACCTCCAACCGTGCCAGCGCCGCATCCAGCCGCACGCCAAGCACGTCGCGCATTCCCGCGTCGTCGATCACCGCCAAGGTCTCGCGACAGAACGCATGGGTCAGCAACGCGCGCGCGGCGTCGGCCGGCAGCCCGCGCGAACGCAGGTAGAACATCGCGGTCGGATCGAGCTGGCCGACCGTCGCGCCGTGGGCGGCCTGAACTTCATCGGCGTGGATTTCCAGTACCGGCTGGGTGTTGATCTCTGCGCCTTCGCTGAGCAGCAGGTTCTTGTTCGACAGCTTCGCGGCGGTGCCGTCGGCGCCCTCGCGGATCAGGATGCCGCCGTGGAACACCGCGCGCGAGCGGCCGGCGCCGAGGCCGCGCCAGAGCAGATCACAACGGCTTTCGCGACCGGCGTGGTCGATGCCCAGTCGGGTGTCGAGGTGACGCTTGCCGGTGGCCAGCAGCACGCCATTGGCCTGCAGTTGCGCGCCTTCGCCTTGCAGCATGACGTTGAGCTCGTGGCGCGAAAGCGCGGCGCCGAGTTCGAGATCGAGCCGGCGATAGTCCGAACTGTCCGCAAGAACCGCGTCGGTACGTGATATCAGCGTGGCTGTGCTGGCTTCGTCCTGCACGCGGGCGTGCGACAGCGTTGCCCGCGCGCCCAGATCGACCTGCATCACGCTGTTGGCGAAGTGGCTGTGCGCGTCCGTCGCGATCTGGTGCTCGACGAGCTTGAGCGACGCGCCTTCACCCACTTTCACGGAATGACGCAGATGCCAGGCGCGGTCGCCGCTCGCCGGCGCGCCGATGAAAACCAGATGGACCGGTTGCGTGACCTGCACGCCGGCTTCGACACGCAGCACCACGCCGTCGTCGGCGAGCGCGGAGTTGAGGCGGGCGAATACCTCGTCGGCGCGTTCGAAATTGCGGGCGAGGAAATCGGTCGCTTTGGCGTCACCGGCCTGCAGCAACTGCGACAGCGGCTGCAGCGTGATGCCTTTGGGGAGTTCGCTCAGATCGGAGCGTTCGGCATCGCAACGCCCGTTGACGAAGACGATGCGCGGCGCCGGGATGGCGGCCAGCACTGCGTCGTCGATCGCGGCGGGCGTGGGATCGGCCGGCACGAAGGCACGGCGTTCCAGTGCGCGCAGCGGGGTGTATTTCCAGGCTTCGACGCGCGCGTGCGGGAGGCCGGCGCGCAGCGCGTCGGCCAGTGCGGCGCGTCGGGATTCGCCGTGGCCAGCCGCATCGCGAATGGGCATTGCGTCGAACGAGGACGCGAAGGAATCGAGCAGGACGCTCATGCTCAGGACGCCACTTCCGGCGTCACCCGGTCCTTGATCCACGAATACCCATGCGCTTCCAGTTCCAGCGCCAGTTCCGGGCCGCCGCTCTCGACGATGCGGCCGTCGGCCAGCACATGCACCATGTCTGGTTTGATGTAGTCCAGCAGGCGCTGGTAATGGGTGATCACGAGAAAAGCGCGCTCGGGTGAACGCAGCGCGTTGACGCCTTCGGCGACTGTCTTGAGCGCGTCGATATCGAGGCCTGAGTCGGTCTCGTCGAGTATCGCCAGCTTCGGTTCCAGCAGCGCGAGCTGGAAGATCTCGTTGCGCTTCTTCTCGCCGCCGCTGAACCCCTCGTTGACGCCGCGATTGAGCAGGTCGTCCTTGAGGTGCAGCACCGCCAGTTTCTCGCGCACGCGCTTGAGGAACTGCATCGAGTCGATCTCGCTCTGGCCGCGCGCCTTGCGCTGGGCGTTGAGCGCGGCACGCAGGAAGTAGGTGTTGTTGACGCCGGGGATCTCGACGGGGTACTGGAACGCGAGGAACACGCCCTGCGCGGCGCGCTCCTCGGGTTCGAAGGCGAGCAGGTCGCTGCCTTCGAATGTCACCGTGCCCTGGGTGATGTCGTAGCCCTCGCGCCCGGCGAGGATGTTGCCGAGCGTCGACTTGCCCGCGCCGTTGGGCCCCATGATCGCGTGCACCTGGCCCGGCTGCAGCTCCAGCGACAGGCCCTTGAGGATGTCGCGGCCGGCGACGCCGGCGTGGAGGTTTTCGATCTTCAGCATTCTGGATTCCGTAGGGAGGGTCTGGACCCTCCGCTTTGTTGGTTGTTGATTTTTGTAGGAGCGCCCCTTGGGCGCGATCGGGAATGCGGAGAAAATGCAACGCGGCCATGGGCCGCTCCTACAGGTTGATCTGCGAATCAGCCGACCGCGCCTTCCAGCGAAACTTCCAGCAGCTTCTTGGCCTCCACCGCGAACTCCATCGGCAACTCGCGGAACACCTGCTTGCAGAAGCCGTCGACGATCATCGACACCGCGTCTTCCTCGCCCAGCCCGCGCGAGCGGCAATAGAACAGCTGGTCGTCGCTGATCTTGGACGTGGTCGCCTCGTGTTCGACGGTCGCGTTCGGGTGCTTGACCTCGATGTACGGGAACGTGTGAGCGCCGCACTTCTTGCCGATCAGCAATGAATCGCACTGGGTGTGGTTGCGCGCGCCTTCGGCCGAACGTTCCACTTTCACCAGCCCGCGGTAGGTATTCTGGCCGCGCCCGGCGCTGATGCCCTTGCTGACGATCTTGCTCTTGGTGCGCTTGCCGATGTGGATCATCTTGGTACCAGTGTCGGCCTGCTGGCGATGGTGGGTCAGCGCAACCGAATTGAACTCGCCGGTGGAGTCGTCGCCCAGCAGCACGCACGACGGATATTTCCAGGTGATCGCCGAACCGGTCTCGACCTGGGTCCAGCTGACCTTGCTGCGCGCGCCGCGGCACTCGGCGCGCTTGGTGACGAAGTTGTAGATGCCGCCGACGCCGTTCTCATCCCCGGGGTACCAGTTCTGCACGGTCGAATACTTGATTTCGGCATCGTCCAGCGCGACCAGTTCGACCACCGCCGCGTGCAGCTGGTTCTCGTCGCGCATCGGCGCGGTGCAGCCTTCGAGGTAGGACACGTATGCGCCTTCCTCGCAGATGATCAGGGTGCGCTCGAACTGGCCGGTGTGGCCGGCGTTGATGCGGAAGTAGGTGCTCAGTTCCATCGGGCAGCGCACGCCTTTCGGGATGAACACGAAGCTGCCATCGGAGAACACCGCCGAGTTGAGCGCGGCGAAGTAGTTGTCGCCGGTCGGCACCACGCTGCCGAGGTACTGCTTGACGAGATCAGGATGATCCTTGATCGCTTCCGACATCGAGCAGAAGATCACCCCCTTCTCGGCCAGCTCCTTGCGGAAGGTGGTGCCTACGCTGACCGAATCGAACACCGCATCGACTGCGACGCCGGCCAGGCGCGCGCGCTCGTGCAGCGGCACGCCGAGTTTTTCGTAGGTGTCGAGCAATTCCTGCGGGACGTCGGCCAGGGTGGCGTACTTGGCCTTTGGCGCGGAGTAGTAGCTGAGCGCCTGCAGGTCGATCGGCGCGATCCTGAGCTTGGCCCAGTGCGGCATCGGCATGGTCAGCCAGTGCCGGTACGCGGCCAGGCGCCAGTCGGTCATCCACTCGGGCTCGTCCTTCTTGGCCGAGAGCGCGCGGATGGTGTCCTCGTCCAGGCCCGGTGGCAGGCTGTCGGATTCGATGTCGGTGACGAACCCGGCAGCGTACTTGCGGCCGAGTTGGGCGTGGATTTCCGGATTGGCCTCGGGGGCGGGCGCCGGCGAATCGATGAGTTGGGTGGCCATTGGGCTGCCTACTTTTGTCTGGGTAGAGCGGAGCTTGCTCCGATGCTTGCGCAATAGCGGAGCAAGCTCCGCTCTACGCGGGGGTATCGGCGAGGCGCAGAGCGATGCGCTTCGCTCGCGTGTTGGTGTCGGGAAGAGTGGATGGAGGCGGCGCGGGCGGCGCGAGCATCTGCGCCAGGGTCACGCTGCGCAGGGTGTCGATCACCACGTCGTTGATGCGACGCCAGTTGGCGCGCACCCCGCAGCTGTGTTCGATCCCGCAATGGCTGCCGTGCACGCTGCATTCGGTCATGCCGAGCGGGCCTTCCATCGCCTCGACGACCTCGATCAGGCCGATCGCGTCGGCGGCGCGCGACAGCCGGTAACCGCCGTTGACGCCGCGGAAACCCTCGACCAGGCCGGCCTGCGCCAGCGGCTTGAGCAGCTTGCTGACGGTGGTGGTTTCCAGGCCCGCGCGCTCGGCCAGTTCCGACGCGCTGAGCACGGCCTCGGGCTGGGCGGCGAGGACGGTCAGGACGACCGTCGCGTAGTCGGTGAGCTTGGTGACGCGGAGCATGGCGGGCAGCGCCTGGCTGAATCAGTACCGGAATTGTACGGATTGCGGCTGCCATCGCCAAGGGTAGGTGTTAGTGGGGTTCAGGCGCGGGCCGCCAGCGGACACGCCCGTTCGCCGCTGCCGGACCATCCGGGTCAGAATATGCGCGACAGCCACCGGGAACACCGCATGCCTCGCAAGATCTCCGCCCGCCGCTCCGCCATCCACGGCAACGGGGTTTTCGCCCTGCAGCCGATCGCCAAGGGCGAACGCGTCATTGAATACAAGGGCCGCCGCCGCACCCATGACGAGGCCGATGCCGGTGACACCGGCGATGCCGATTCGGGTCACACCTTCCTGTTCACGCTCAACGACGAGTACGTGATCGACGCCAATTTCGAAGGCAGCAGCGCGCGCTGGATCAATCACAGCTGCAAACCGAACTGCGAGGCGGTGCTGGAGGAACACGAGGGCGACGACCGTCGCAAGGACCGCGTCTTCATCGATGCGATCCGCGATATCGAGCCCGGCGACGAGCTGTCCTACAACTACGGCATCACCCTGGAGGAGAAGCACACCGGCCGCTTGAAGAAAATCTGGGAGTGCCGCTGCGGCGCGAAAAAATGCACCGGCACCATGCTGCAGCCCAAGGGCAAGAAGAAAAAGAAAGCCGCCAGGAAGAAGTCGAAGCAGGGCTGAATCCCCACACTGGTGTGTCCGCGTGGCGCCCGTGTACCAAGGTGCGATGGCGCCGCCGCGACCGCTGTTGGACACTCCCGTAACGCGCGTTGCCTACCATGGTGCGATCCACACTCGTCACGGGAGCCAGGCATGCATTCGATCCAGGGCAAGGTCGCCATCGTCACCGGCGCGGCCAGCGGCATCGGCAGGGAAATCGCCTTCGAGCTGGCCCGCGCCGGCGCCGCGATCGCCATCGCCGACCTCAATCTCGATGGCGCCAATGCGGTCGCGGCCGAGATCCAGCGCACCGGCGCACGCGCGATGGGCGTGGCGATGGACGTCACCGACGAGGCCGCGGTCAACGACGGTACTGCGGCGGCGGTGGCGAAGCTTGGCGGCGTCGACATCCTGGTCTCCAATGCCGGCATCCAGATCGTCAATCCGATCGAAAACTATGCGTACGCCGACTGGAAGAAGATGCTGGCGATCCACCTCGACGGCGCATTCCTGACCACAAAGGCCGCGCTTCCGCACATGTACAAAAAAGGCGGTGGCACGGTCATCTACATGGGTTCGGTGCACTCGCACCAGGCCTCGCCGCTGAAGTCGGCCTACGTCACCGCCAAGCACGGCCTGCTCGGGTTGTCGCGCACGCTGGCCAAGGAGGGCGCCAAGCACGGCGTGCGCAGTCACGTCGTATGCCCGGGGTTCGTGCGCACGCCGCTGGTGGATAAACAAATTCCCGAACAGGCCAAAGAGCTGGGCATCAGCGAGGACGAGGTGATCAGCAAGGTGATGCTCGGCAACACCGTCGATGGCATCTTCACCACGGTCGAGGATGTGGCGCAGACGGTGCGTTTCCTGGCCGAGTTCCCGAGCGCGGCGCTGACCGGGCAGAGTTTCGTGGTCAGTCACGGCTGGCACATGCAGTGAGGTGGCTGTCATGACGACTCGTGCCGGGCGCCAGGCAGGCGGAAAAAGCGTCGACCGCAAAACCACCATGACGCCGGCGAAAAAGAACGCCCTCAAAAAGGCCGCTGACACCTCCCAGGTCGAGCGCCTGCCCGACAACATCGCGTTGCTGCTGCAGGGTGGCGGCGCGCTGGGCGCCTATCAGGCCGGCGTCTACCAGGGTTTGCACGAGGCCGGAATCGCGCCCAACTGGCTGGCCGGCATCTCGATCGGCGCGTTCAACACCGCGATCATCGCCGGCAACCCGCCCGAGCGACGCGTCGAGGCGTTGCGCGAGTTCTGGGAAACCATCTCGCAGCCGTATCTGCTGCCGGCGACCACGTTCGGACAGGAGGCGCATTTCAGCGAGATGGACGACCGTGCCCGGGGCTGGCTCGATACCTGGGAAGCCTGGCGGGCGATGGTCGAGGGCCAGCGCGGCTTCTACCGGCCGCGCGGCTGGCTGGGGCAGAGCCTGTCCGTCGCGCCCGGACCCGCCGCCGCCAGCCTGTACGACAGTTCGCCGATGATCGAAACGCTGGAGCGCATGGTTGATTTCGACCGCCTCAACGATGGCGACCTGCGCGTTTCGGTGGGTGCGGTCAATGTCGCCACAGGCAACCTCGAATACTTCGACAACACCCGCATCCGCCTGGATGCACGGCATATCCTCGCGTCGGGCGCGTTGCCGCCTGCGTTTCCGGCAGTCGAGATCGACGGGCAGTTCTATTGGGATGGCGGACTGGTTTCCAACACGCCGCTGTCCTATGTATTGCAGGAAGCGGCGCGGACCGACACGCTGATGTTCCAGGTCGACCTGTGGAGCGCGTGCGGGGAATTGCCTCAGACCTTGCCGGATGTCAGCGAGCGCCAGAAGGAAATCCAGCACTCCAGCCGCACCCGGATGATCACCGACACCCAGCGCCTGGGCCAGCACTATCGCAGGCTGTTGCGCGAACTTCTGGAAGTCATTCCTGACGACGTGTGCAGGGACAATGCGTGGTGCCGACGCGCCAGCGAACTGGCGTGCGAGAACCGCACCGGCGTGATCCACCTGATCTACCGCGACCGCTCGCGGGTGGGCCATTTCAAGGCCTACCAGTTCGGCCGCATCGCCATGCGCGAACACTGGCAGGCCGGATTGATCGACATCGGCCGTGCTTTGGCGCACCCGGAATGGCTGCGCATGCCGACCGGCGAGAACACCTTCGTCACCCACGACGCGACGGCGCCCTGAGTTTTTACCCGGACCCTCTCCCCATTTGCGGGCTGATGGGTTGCGCTTCGACGAACGACCCGCCGGAGGGCTGGGGAGGGGTCCCTTGTCCCCGATGGCGCGCCGATTCGGTCCCCCTGCAATGGGTTGCCATGACTTCCGCCAGTCGGTAATCCGGTTCGGCCGGGCTAGGCTGTGCGGCATTGATGCGACCGCCGTCGCAGCGCGCCGCCGTTTGGCCTGAGCATCCGCAAGAGAGTCCCATGCCCCGTTGCCTGACCCTGTCGATTGTTGCGGCCTTCGCCGCGCTGGTGGTTCCCGCCGCCCACGCCGTCGAGATCGACGGCCGCATCGACCCGGCCGAATGGCAGGGTGCGCGCCACATCACCGATTTCCGCCTGACCCAGCCGCTGTCGCGCGCCCCCGCGCCGCAGCCGACGCAGGCCTGGGTGCTGGCGACCCCGGAAGGCCTGGCTGTCGGCTTCCTCAACCTGCAATCGGCGCAGTACCCGCGCACCCGCCAGCGCACCCAGCGCGATGCCGGCGGCCCGGTCGATCGGGTCAACCTGTACGTGGATTTCAACGGCGATGGCCGCTCCGGCTACAACTTCACCCTGACCCTGGGCGGCGGCATCATCGACACCACCCTGACCAACGAGAACCAGTTCAACAACGACTGGGACGGCGACTGGCGCTACGCCGTCAGCGAGGACGAGGCCGGCTGGTCGGCCGAGATGTTGATCCCCTGGCACATCGCGCCGATGACCGATGGTGTCGACGGCACCCGCACGATCGGCATCTCGCTGGATCGCGTGATCGGCGCCACCGGCGAACGCGCGTCGTGGCCGGCGATCAGCTTCCAGGAGACGCGCTTTCTCTCGGTGCTCGAAAAGATCGAGATCCCGGCCTACAGCCAGTCGTTGCTGACGGTCACGCCGTACGTGGTCGGCATCCACGACAAGGTCGAAGGCCGCAGCGATTTCGACGCCGGCGCCGACCTGTTCTGGAAGCCCCACGGCCGTTTCCAGCTCAGCGCCACGATCAACCCCGACTTCGGCCAGGTCGAGAGCGACCAGCTGGTGGTCAACTTCGGCGCTATCGAGACCTTCTTCAGCGACAAGCGGCCGTTTTTCACCGAGAACCAGGGCTTCTTCGACGTGCCGTTCGGCTCGCTCAACAACAGCAACCGGCTGATCTACACCCGTCGCGTCGGCGCGCCGGCCGATGACGGCAGCGGCTCGGGCAATGTCGCCGCGGCAGCCAAGATCAATGGAAATGCCGCGGGCTTCAACTACGGCATGTTCGCCGCCAGCGAAGCCGACGAGGTGGGACGCGACTTCTACGCCGTGCGCGCGACGCGCGATTTCGCGACGCAGGGCCTGGGCGCGATTGTCACGCGTGTCGAGCGGCCGTTCCTGGAGCGCGAGGCGACGGTGTACGCGTTCGACCATCGCTGGATACCCAACGAGCGGTGGGCGGTGCGCAGCGCGGTGGTGGGTTCGGATGTCGATCAAGCTGGCCGCAACCTCCGCGACAGCGGCGCACAGGTGCGCATCGACCACGACCTGGGCAACCAGTGGCGGCAGCAGCTGTTCGCGCTGCACCTGGGCGATGGCCTGCAGCTCAACGATTTCGGTTTCCTCGAGCGCAACAACTTCAACTACCTGCGTTACGAGCTCGGCCACCGCGTCACCGAGCTGCCGAAAACTTCCGCCTACGCTTCGCACGACTGGCGTTACGCGGTCTCGCATCGCAGCAACGACGATGGGGTACACATCGCCGAGGCGGCCTCGATCAACCGCCGCGGCGAGTTGCGCAACGGCGGCAACGATTCCATCGATCTGGCCGTCTTCACCTCAGGGCACGATGACCTGATCACGCGCGACAACGGCGTGGTGAACGTGCCGGCCAAGCTGTTCGCATTCTATGAGCGGTCCCGCCCGCGTCAGGGCGACAGCCCATGGGCGCTGTACGGGAACGTGCGCTATGCGGCCGATGGCCTGGGCGGTCTGGGCGACGGCAAGACCCGGGTGTATGTCGAACCCGGTTATCACGTCAACGACCGCCTGAGATTCTTTGCCGGCGTGGAACTGGAACACAACCCGGAGTGGCTGTTGTGGCGCGGCGGCGACCTGCTGGGCAGCTATCGGTCGGACGCGATCTTCCTCAAAGCCGGCATGGCCTGGCTGATCGACGACAGGCAGGAGTTGCGGGTGCGACTGGAGGCGATCGGACTGGACGCTCAGGCGCGTCAGGCGTACCGCGTCGCCGATGACGGCGAGCCGGTCACGGTGAACGAGGCGATTCCGGGTTTCGCCTTGCGCAACCTCGGGTTCCAGATCCGTTACCGCTACGAGTTGGCGCCGCTGTCGCACCTGTACATCGCCTACGTGCGCGGCGGCGAGTTGTTCGACGAAGGATTCGACGGCCTCGGCGGTTTCGACCGCCGCGCCGCGGGTCGCCAGCTGGGCGACGCGTTCGACCTGCGCGACAGCGAGCAGTTGCTGGTGAAGCTGTCGTACCGGTTCGAGATCTGAGTCCACGTGGACGTCCGGTCTGACTCCTGATGCGTTGCGTATGCAGGAGCGATGCAAGTCGCGACGTGCGCGGTCGCAACTGACATCGCTCCTACAAGCTC
>JALZKJ010000050.1 GCA_030859305.1 Pseudomonadota bacterium
AACACCGCGAGCGCCGCGGCGGCCGGCTGCGCCAGAGCCCAACCGAGCGCGGTGCCCATGAAGGGTGCGGTGCACGGGCTCGCGACGATGACCGCGAGCGCGCCGGTGAAGAACGACGCGCGCGCACCGTGGCCTTCCGTCAACCGCTGGCCGGCACCGGTGAACCGGCCGCCGAGTTCCCAGACGCCGGAGAACGACAGCGCCATCGCGAACAGCAGCAATGCGACGCCGGCGACGAAGCGCGGCTCCTGCAGCTGGAAACCCCAGCCCAGCTGTTGCCCGCCGGCACGCAGTGCGAGCAGTACGCCGGCGAGCAGCAGGAAGGTCGCGACGACGCCGAGCGTGTACCAGCCACCGTGGCGGCGCAGTTCGGCCCGATCGTCGGCCGAGCCCAGCGAACCCATCGCCTTGATCGACAGCACCGGGAACACACACGGCATGAGGTTGAGGATCAGGCCCCCGATGAAGGCCAGCAGCAAGGCCGGCAGCAGGCTGAGCGGCTCGATGTTGTTGCCTGGCAGCGACGCCGCTGCCGTGTCCGCTCCGGCCCCCGCGGTGCCGGCGGCGAATCGCCACGCCGTGCCGTCGCCGTCGACCGCGACCAGGGCGACGTCCGCAGGCAGCGCGGTGAAGTACTCGCTCTTCGGCCAACGCGCCTGCCAGCCATCGGCCGCGCGTCGCCACTGCGGCTGCGCGCCGTTGGCGACGACCTCCGGGGTTTCAGGAAACCATTGCCACTGCGCCGGCGCCGCGGCGGCGTCGAGACCCCTCAGCGTCAGGCTGATCGTATCGGTCTCCTCGGCGACCGCGAGCGTCGCGTAGGACGCCCTGGGCAGGTCGGCATGCGCGGCGGCAAAATCATCGTTCCAGCGCGAGTCGACATCGGCAATCCGCGCGACCGGCAGTTCCACCGCGTATTCCGCCTTGCCGGGAATGCACTCGATTTCGCAGATCAGCCAGTTGGCTACCACGCGCACCGGCAGCGACTTTGCTGCGTAGTCGGCCGGAATCATGATCGAGACCGGCAGCAACCGGCGCTCGGCGTAGCCGAAGTTGACGATGTCGGAAAGCTCGAAACGCTGCGGATGTGGCCATGCGATGGGCTCGGCGACGACCCCGTCCGGCAGCGTGAGGTCGAGCTCGGTCGGCAGCCCCGAATCGCCCGGATTGCGCCAGTAGGTGTGCCAGTGCGGGTCGTGCTCCAGCAGCAAGCCGAGCGTCAGCCGCTTGCCCGGCACCGCCGCGGTCGCTTCTACGACCAGTCGTGACTGCAGGTGGTCGGTCTGCACCGCTGACGAGGCCACGGCGGCGGTCGCCGGCGCCAGCAGCGCGGTGAGCAGGATCAGCAGGGCGAGCGGGCGGATCATCCGGTCACCCGCCCGGTTGCCAGGCATAGCTGAGCTTCAGGAACAGGCTGCGGTCGCGGTCGGCGAGCCGCACCTGGTCCTCATCGGCATAGCCGCCGTGGGAATAGCCAAGGTAGCCCGCGGTGCGCGGGTTGAGCTTGTACGAATACAGCAACTGCGCGGCGACATCGCGGCTGTTGCGCTGGACAGGAGTCGCATACAGCGCCGGATCGCGCTCGACCTCGCTACCCTGCAACGACAGGCGCAGTCGCTGGCGCGGGTCGAGCTGCCAGCTTGCGCGTGCATCCAGCACCGAGGCGCGGAACGCGGTGCCGCCGTCGCGCTTGAGCGTCTGAAAGCTGCCGTCGAGGATGATGCTGACCCCGCGCCCGACGTCGAGCCAGAGCTCGCCGTCGATTTTGTTGAAATCGCCGAGCCGAGCCGCACGCAGGTCCAGCTGGCGCCCGGTATTCACGACCAGCTCCGTGCGCACGCCGGCCCACGGCGTAGCTTCGAGGTAAAGCTGACCGATGGTTTCATCGAACATGCGCCCGGCCCAGAATCGCTCGCGCGTGCGCCCCATTACCTGCGCGACGCTTTGGCGCGGGCCGCGAACCTGGACGAAGCCCTCGATCTCGCGCTCGAGCAGCTGGCCGTCGCTGCGATGTGTGAGCTTCCAGACGGCGCCGACCGTGGTCCGCGTGATTGCCGAGCCCTGGGCGCCGTACCAGTTGCGCGTTCCGAACGCGCGGGTGCGATCGACGCCGACTTGGGAGATGAAGCCCAGGTCGGCGCGAAACCCCGGGTCGATGCGGGTGTGGAGCAGGTCGGCGGTCCAGTTGCGGTTGCCGAAGTTGTAGCGTGCGAGCAGCGCATCGCCGGTCGGAGCCGCGTCGGCGAGCGCAAGCTGGCCCGGGTAGCGTGAATCACTGCGCAGCCATTGGCCGGTGAACGTGTGGCTGCCGCGCTGCCAGCGGCCGTCGAACCCGGCCAGTGCGTTGTGGTAGTCGTCGCCGCTGCGCAGCGTCATCACTGCGCCAAGGCTGGCCTGCCCGTCGAAGTCGTGCCGGTAGCGCGCGAACGCGGCATCGGAAGGCCTCTCGAGCAGGCTGAAGCGCGAACCCAGCGCACCAGGGATCAGCAACTGGGTGACCGCATCGCGGGCGAGCACGGCTCCGTATGCGCCCGAGCCCAAGCGGCCGGTCGCGCGCAAACCGAAGTCCGGATCGGCGATCTGGCGCGTGTACAGCACCTGCAGCGGCGTGCTGAAGGTATCGGCCGATTCAAGGAAGAACGGCCGCTTCTCCGGGAAGAACAGCGCGAAGTTGGTGGTGAGGTCGAGCTGCGCGGAGTCGGATTCGACCTGCGAGAAGTCGGGGTTCAGCGTGGCGCTGAGGGTGAGGTTCGGACTGGGGGTCCAGGCCACGTCGACGCCGGGCTCGATCTGCGCGCCTTCGCCACGCCACTGGCCGCCGTCGCGCGACTGCGCATCGGCGATGGTCAGCGTCGGCGTGATCTCAAGGCCCCGGCCTTGGCGGATGCCGGCGAAACCCTCGAGCTTGTGCATCGAACACAGGTCGCAGCGGGCGCCGCGCTCGATGCGCTGGTTCGCATACTGGAAGCGGTGCTCGCGTGGCCGCACGCGCAGGAACCGCACGCCCCATTGGCGGGCGCCGTCGGTCGGCTGGAACCGCAGCGTCGCAAACGGGATGCGCATCTCGATCCGGTATCCGGTGTCGGTGACCTGCGCCGCGCTCGTCCACAGCCCGTCCCACGCGGCGTCCTCCTTGCCGCTGGCCTCTTCCTTGATCAGGTCCGCCTGCACGCCCAGCGGATTGACGAAGAACTCGTATGCGCGGCGCTGGTCGTCGAACGTGTCGAGCATGACGCCGGCGAAGTCGTCGCGGTACAGCGAATCGCGGTCGCGCAGGAAAGCACGGATCTTCGAGGGGTCCGGGTCGCGCGCGTCGAACGCGATCAGCAGCGCATCGTCGGTGTGGGCGATATAGGCCGTGGTCGCGACTGCTGCATCGACGTTGTCGCCGGGCTGTACCTCGTACGAGAGCTCGACCTGCCTGGCCTGCTGCCACACGGGCTCATCAAGAACGCCGTCCACCGTGATGTCGGAGTCCACGCGCGGAACGGACAGCGGCTCGTCGGCCGCGTGCAACGGTGCGACGAGGCAGTAGAGCACGAGGGCTGCGCAGGCGAGAGCAGGTCGTGTCGGGCGCGGGCAGGGGATCGGAGACGACATCGGCGCAAGCCTTTGGAGACGGGTTCGGGGAAAACCTTGCCTCCGTGGACTCCGCACTGATCAGGGTAGGGACGAATAGACCGGAATCGGGGACGAACGCAGCACCGGCGGTTGCGGGGAATGCGGCTGCGTTCTAGCCTGCCCCTATGCGCAGATTCCCGTGGCTCATCGTGATTGGCGTGCTCGGGTGGTGGGGGCTGAATGCCCTCATCGTGACGAATCATTTGCTGGCCTTCCGATCCTCACGGGGCCAGCCGGTGAGCCTGCAGGAGGTGCTCGGATCCGAAATGGTCAGCGCCGCCATCTGGGTGCCGTGCACGCTGTGGCTGCTGTGGTGGACTGCGCGCACTCCGCTTGAGCGCGAGCGTTGGATGGCGCCTTTGGCCTCGCTGCTGCTCGCCGTCTTGGCCGTGGTGGTGTTCCGTTCCGCAGCCGTGCTGGTACTGGACCCCTGGGTCAGCTGGTACAACCCGGCGCCGCGCTGGGGCGCGCTCCTGGTCAGCAGCATGCTCAGAAACTTCCTGGTGGGTTGTCTGATCGTCGGTATTGGCCACGCGCTGGTGTATGCCCAGCGCTCCCGCACGCGCGAACGTCAGGCGCAGGTGTTGCAGGAGCAACTGACGCAGGCGCGGCTGGACGCGCTGTCGGCGCAACTCAATCCACACTTCCTGTTCAACGCGCTGAATTCCATCGCCGAAATGGTCCATCACGATGCGGACGCAGCCGACCGGATGCTGGTGCAGTTGGGCGGGCTGTTGCGCCACAGCCTTGAGTCAAGTCGCCAGCAGCACACCTCCCTGCACGACGAACTGGACGCGATCGACTGCTATATCGGCATTGAGCAGGTGCGCTGGGGCGATCGGCTTCAGTTCCGCCGTGACATCAGTCAAGGCGCGCTTTTCGCGCAAGTGCCGCGACTGATGCTGCAGCCGCTGGTGGAGAACGCCGTGGCGCATGCGGTGGCGCATCGCGATTCGCCGAGCAAGATAGAGGTGCGCGCTTCGTGCGAAGGCGATCGACTGGTACTGGAAGTACTCGACGACGGGGCTGGCACGCCGCCCAAGCCGGGCTTCGGGATGGGCTTGGCCAATACGCGGGCTCGCTTGGAATGCCTGTATGGCGAGGCCCAGGCGTTGGACATCGAGGTGTTACCGGGCGGCGGCACCCGAGTGCGCGTGTCGCTGCCGCTGATGCTAGTGCAGCGTGATGAGTGACGTTCCGCTGCGCGTGCTGGTGGTGGACGACGAGCCGATGGCGCGCGCGCGGCTGCGGCGCATGCTGGGCGCCGAGCACGGCGTGCACATCCTGGGGGAATGCAGCAACGGGGAGGAAGCAGCGTCTGCGCTGATCAGCATGAAGCCCGACGTGGTGTTCCTCGATATCCAGATGCCCGGCATGGACGGCTTCGGCGCACTCCACCTCGCTGCTGCGACATGGCGCCCGCACGTAGTGTTCGTCACCGCGTTTGGCGAACATGCCGTGGACGCCTTCGAACACGGCGCGGTCGACTACCTTCTCAAACCCTACTCGCGCGAGCGACTGCGACTTTCACTGGAGCGTGCACGCGCCGGACGCCAGCGCGTCTGGTCCGGTGCGAACGAGAGCTTCCCCGAACGCCTGCCGGTACCAGTGGGATATCGGCTGCGCATGGTGCCGGTGCAATCGATCGACTGCGTGGTCGCGCAGTTGAACTACGTCGAACTGCATGTCGGGGCCGAGCGCCTGAGCCTGCGCGAGACCATGGCCGCGATGGAGTCGCAGCTCGACCCGCGGCACTTCACGCGCATCCACCGTTCGCGGATCGTGCGCATAGCCGCGGTGACAGAGATCGAGACTGTGGAGTCCGGGCAATACGTTTTCCGGCTGGCGTCGGGTACGCGCCTGGGCAGCGGGCCGGCCTATCGCGAGCGGGTGCGGCAGGCATTCCGGCTGCGCGTCTCGTAGATCGCAGCGACGCGTGCCGGTGAATTGCCTCGACGTCTGTAGACACTCAGGTCGCCCCGTGAAGTGGGCAGTTCGAAGTCTATTGGAGAGGGTTCGCCGCTGTGATCATGTATGCGGCCAATCGTGGATGACCAGGGCACAGTGATCGAACGGCCGCTATTGGCCGATGGCAGCCACTCAAAATCAGTCAGACGGTTGGTGCCGCAACGCTTCGGTTCGTAGTTGCCCTGCCTAATCTCGCCCGCTGCGACCGTACTGCGGCAAGATGCACCGATGCCCGCCAACCCGACTTCCGCCTCTACCATTCCAATGACTTGGAGGTGCTGGCGGCGGTGCTGGCCCGGCAGGTCGCGCAGTTGCTGGCCGATGGCGACTGGTTGCGACCGGATGTGGTGTTGGTGCCGCAGTTCTCGATGCGGCGATGGTTGCAGCAGGCGATCGCCGAGCGCAGCGGAATCTGCGCGAACCTGCGTTTCCTGACCCCGGGCGAATTCGTCGATGCCGCGCTCGATGCCAACCTGGGTGTTGCGCCGACGGCCGATCGGCTGGCGCCGGACGCGCTGCGCTGGCATTTGCTGCGCGAGCTGCGCAACGATCCGCCGACGGCGTTGACAGGATTCGTCGGCACTGCCGATCCGCTCAGGACCTGGTCGCTGGCCGGCGCATTGGCCGACACTTTCGAGAAATACCAGGCTTGGCGCCGGGAAAATGTGTCAGGGACAATTCCTGACATCAGGCCGGCTTCGGAGAAAAATGGTGCGCGAGCGGTGCGCGCCGCCAATTTCCAGGATCAGGACGTCATCTGCCAACAGGGAGCCGGCCTGCTTGTTCCCGACAAGTTCAACATCGCGTCGACTAAGAAGGCGGACCGTCGCTGCAACGTCCCTCGCCACATCGACGCCCAGTACCGGAGCAGCCGCTATCCCGGGAAATGAATCCCTTCAAGCGGTGTGACCTCGCTGATCTCGAATGTTTCGTCGAATGCCGCGCCCCTGATCTGACCCCAAACCCGAATTGAATACTGGCCAGGTTCTGTCAAAACCACGTCAAACGTGTAGCGCCCCGGATGCCCGTATCGCGCTCGGATCGGCAGTTCGCGACGGGATTTGCCACCGGGTGCAATGATCTCCGCGCGCAAGCTGGACTCGAGATCAGCAATGGTGTCCTTCTCTCCGGCGACACGAATCGCGAGATCGAGACCGTTACGTTCGTTCGTGTGGATCGGCTCGTTGATGAAGCCCACACTCACCCTGTATTGGTCGCCAGCCACTAGCTTGGAGTTATGGGCCAGAGCCGAACCGGTGCCAATGGAGCAGACGATCACCAGCAGCGCGATGCCTGCCCTCGCTGCAAACGCTTTGCGAATCATGTGGGCGTCCTCCTCTCATGGGTTTTGCCGACTCTAGCGCAGGCCCGGGTTTTACCCCGGGTTTACCCCAATTTCGCGTACAGCATTAGTCAAGGCTATGAACTCTTGGTCCCGGCTGTCCAGCCTGCGTTGCATCAGGGGATTGTGGAAGCGTTCGAAATAGTCGAATACGTTGGAACGTGCCTCGGCCCAGGTCAGGTAGCACCGGCGGGTAGACCTGCTCGCGCTTTAGCCCAGCGGAGAAGCCCTCGCCCGTGGCGTTGTCGCCGCAATGACCGGCACTGGCGGATGGCAGCCACTCAAAATTCAGTCCCACAGTTGGCGCCGCTGTGCGGTGAGCGTGTCCGGGACCGACAGCCTGGCCGAACTCCTACGGCGCGCCTATACAGCGATGTACGCGCACAAGCGAATGGCGTCCGCGTCCGTTGCATCCTGACGCCATCGCGGTCATCCGCGAACGCGTGCCTGTTCGATCCACGCATCGACTTCCTGTTCCAGCAGCGTCAGCGGCACCGTGCCGGTGAGCAGGAGCAGGTTGTGGAAGGCCCGTGGGTTGAAGCGGTCGCCGAGCGTGGCACGTGCCTTGTCGCGCAGGCGGATGATCTCGAGCTGGCCGATCTTGTAGGACGTCGCCTGGCCCGGATTGACTACGTAGCGATCGACTTCCGAGGACGGGATGCCGTAATCGATGGCCTGCTGGCGCGTCCAGCCTTTGGCATGCAGTCCGGTGTCGACCACCAGCCTGCGCGCGCGGAACAGTTCGGCGTCCATCTGGCCCAGCAGGCCTTCGGCATCGCCCTGGTACCAGTCGTTCTCGCGCGCAAGCCGTTCGGCGTACAGCGCCCAGCCTTCGCTGAAGGCGGAGATGCCACCGAAGGCGCGCGTCTGCCGGAACTTCGGCTGCGCGGTGTTCTCGCCCGAAAGCGCGAGCTGGAAGTGATGGCCGGGCACGGTCTCGTGATAGACCAGCGTGCGCAGGCCAAAGCGTGTCAGGCGGTCCTTGCGCAGTGGCATCTGGTAGACGCCCGGCCGTGATCCATCCAGTGGTGGCGCGGTGTAGCTGGCCGCCGCATTGGCCCAGCGAAACTCGGGGTACGGACGCGCGATGACCGCGCTCTTCGGACGGATGTCGAACAGCGAGTCGGCGCGGCGTTCCGCGTCGCGGATCATCGTGTCGATGTCGACCATGATCTGCTTGCGACCGGCATCGGTGTCGGGATAGGCGAGGTCGGTGTGCAGCTGCTGCGTGCGCTGCTTGACACTGCCCCTGGTGCGTCCCAGCGAGCGCAGGATGGTATCCATCTCGGCTTCAATCCGTGCTACTTCGCGCAGGCCGATGGCGTGGATCTCCTCGGCGCCGAGGTCGGTCGAGGTGAACTGGCGCAGGCGGTGCGCGTAGACCTCCGCGCCGTTGGCGAAGCGCCACAGGCCCGCATCGTCGGTGGACCGCGGCAGCTGCGATTGCAACTCGGCGATCGCCGCCCGCCACGCGGGATAGACACCGTCCCTGACGATGACCGTGGCCTCGTCGACACGCGCAGTGCGCTGCGTCGCATCGACCTCGCCCGCTTCGGCCAGCTTCTGGTTCAGCGTCGTCACCAGCGGGTTGGCGGCGGGCGCGGGTGCGATGAATTGCTCCATCTGCGCGATGGTGGCCTGCAGGATGAAGCGCGGCGGCAGGATGCCCTTGGCGGACTGCGCGCGCGCTTCGGTGACCGCCTCGCCCATGCGCTCGTCGAACAGGCGAAGGCGCGCGAGATAGTTGTCCGCATCGCGAGAGGTGCGCAGCGGATGGATGACCGTCATCAGGTTGGGCAGGCCCACGTTGGCACCGCTCATCTGCTGCAGCGGGAACTGCGTGTCGGCAAAACGCTCGCCTTCGACGATGCGTTCCAGTTGCCAGCGCATGAGGTCGGCCGACACACGATCGGCGTCGGTCATCGCCGCGCGGTCGAAGCGCGCCAGCTGCGCCAGGCCGCGACGTGCGAGGGCGACCGTGTCGCGATCGAACTGCGCGCTCTGCGGGGTGAGCTGGCGATCCATCGCGTCCTGCACCGCGCCATCGAAATAGCGACTGCCGGTGGACGAGGACGGCTGTCGACGCATCCACTCGTCGGTAAAGCTGGTGTAGAAGTCGCTGACCGATTGCGCATTGCGCGCATCCGCCGTGCCTGCGGGGCCGGTCGAAGTCGACACCGGCGGTGTCGTGGCGCATGCGCCGAGCAGCAGGACGGCCAGCGTGGAGGCCAGTCGTGCGGGAGTGTGGGAGCGGCGGGCGGGAAGGCTCACGGGGTCGGACTCCAGTGATCAAAGGATGAGCGGATTCTAGGACGGGCCGCGCGGCCGCCCAGACACCGCCTTCACACGGCGCGGCCGGCTCACTGGTCCAGCGGCGCGCTCCGCAGGACCAATGCGATTAAGCAACCTGGGTGCAGCTCGCCTGTATCAAGACTTGTCGAACCCGCCGCGGCCTCAGCGCCGCGTGGCCAGCACGCCATCCAGTGCCAGCTGCGCCTTGAAACCGGCGATCTCCAGCCGCTTCATCACCTCGCGCGGGACATCGCGCCCGCTGGTCAGCTTGTTAGGGCTGCCGGTGTAGTGGAACAGCCGGCCGCCGCGATGCAGCACGCGCGCCAGTTGGAAGTAGAACGCTGCGAATACAGCTCGCCAGCGATGCCGAACCTTGGCGGGTCGTGCAGAACGGCGTCCATGGACGCATCCGCGATGTGCGTGATCGCCTGGACCACGTCCGCATGCGTCAGCTCGAGTCGGCCACTGGCCTCGGCTGCATCGGGATCGGGCGACCACGGGTTGAGCGTGCGCAGCCACAGCACGTCCACGTTCTTCTCGTACGACACGATGCGTGCAACCCCGGCATCCAAGCAGCACGCGGCAAAGTAACCCAGGCCGCCACACGTATCGAGGACCACCCTGCCGCGCGGTTCGACCAGTGCGACCTTCTGCCGCGCATCGTCCATCGGCGAGTGCTTCGACGTGCACAGCATCTTGATGCCGTCGATTTCGAAGGTCGGGACACCCCATTGGGTGGGGACCAGCTTGATCAGCGAACCCGCGTAGCGCGAGATCGGTTCGAAGCCGTCGCCGTCCCAGAAATGGATCGTGCGGTCCTTGAGCCTGGACGGGTACGCATAGGCTGCGCCGCGCCATCGCCAGGCGTCCGCGTCGACCGCCACGTCCTCGGTCGTGCGGCCGAGATCGAACGAGCCGGTCCATGCACGCGCGCCCGCGGCACGCGCCGCCAGCAGTGCATCGCCGATCGAGCGGGTCAGCAGGGGGCCGCAATGGCGGGGCATGGTAGCGGTCTCATGTAGGGGTCCACGCGGATGTCGAATTGATGCAAACCGACCCACCGCGCCCGCTACGTGGCTGACGCGCGGAGTGCAGGAACAATTTGACGCCTGGTCGGGTGCTTCAGTCCCGTCCGGAGCGATGCCGCGAGCATATATGCGGACTGGTGGGCTTCCAGCGGTTTGATGCAGGCGATCGTATCCATACCTTGCAGCTCGTCCTGCCGACAGGGTGGCCGAACGACTGCTTCTGGCCGAAAGCGCCTGTCGCAATTGTCTCCTCGCGACCCATTGGAGACGTCCGGCCACTGGATCATCAGCTGCGTAAAGCGCAGTGCAGTTAGGAAAGTGTCAGCCTTGTATCGCCTCTCGCTAGATCCGGCACTCAGTCGCTGGTCAGATGGCCGTCGATCCAAGCGGCGAACGCCGAGATCCGGACAAAATACTCATCGACACCATAGAGGCCCTCCGGGCCGTCCATCGTGTCCTGGGAAGAACTGACACCGGCGATCTGCCAGCCGTGGGCGGTGTTGAGAAGTGCGGGGCCTCCACTGTCGCCGGGGCCGCTGATACCTTCGAGCGTGAGCGTCGCACCCTTCGAAGGTTCATCGAAGCGCCAATGGATCATCTGGTCCTTCGCTCCGTCGACTCGGTTCTCTGCCACGCGGAAGAGCCCGTCCTCGGCGCCCAGCCCCGTGATGCCATTTCCCTTTCCACCCCAGCCCGGCATCACGATGACCTGGCCTACTTCGCTGGAGCCGCGATAAAGCGGTATCGGTGCAACATGAGTCACCGGCTCCGCAAGGCGCAGCAGGGCGAGGTCAGGTGCACGTCCGGCACCCAGTCCAGGATGGTGGATCACCGCATCGATTCGTGCGGACAAGCCCGCTATTCGCACCTCGTAGCCGGCACCCTGCGGACCTGCGGCGTCCAGCAATGCGCGTGCCTTCGCACAATGCCCGGCCGTGATCGCGTGACGCGGACCGATCAGGGTGGCGATGCAGTCGTTGTGCCCCACCTTGGTCCGATAGAGGCCGAACACCGCCGGGTAGTCGCTTTGACGCGCGAGGTAGGCGGCATCGTCCACGTCGTGACGTACCACTATCGCGAAGGCAGGGTGCGAGAGACTTGCAAGCAGGACGGCGGAGGTCGAGAGCGCGATAGCGCGGATACGGAGTTTCATGCGGGCACCTTCAAGGAATCCAGGGCCGTCAGATTTCACCGTGGCACTTGGTGTCTGAGGAACTGGGCGTAAAAGCAAGGTGCCTCTCGCCTATCGATGTAACCCATGTTTACCAGATCGGAGGACGCGTGGCCAATGTCACCGTGATTGAAAAGGTGTCAGGGGCAATTCCTGAGCACCAAGCCAGCTTCGAGAATGAGTTCAAGAGTGGCGTGCACTGATCGCCGCGCGGGGCACACCTGCGAGGTTAGCGCCCATGACCCGACTGCCACGCCACCATACCTCGGGAACGGAGGCAACGAAGCGTCCTAGAGGAATACAAGCTGGCAAAGGCGTACATCCGCTGGTCCCGCGACCACTCCGCCAGCGATTTAACGGCAACTGAGCGAGACCAGTTCAAGGTGTTGATCGAAAAGATCAACAAGGCCTTGAAGTAGCCGCTGCGGGAACGCGGCGAGTTGCACGACGAATGGCAGCTCCTGGCCGATGGCAGCCACTCAAAATCTGTGAAACGGCTGGCGCCGCAACGCTTCGGTTCGTAGTTGTCCTGCCCAATCTCGCCACCTGCGACTCCACTGCGGCAAGATGCACCGATGCCCGCCAACCCCGACTTCCGCCTCTACCACTCCAATGACCTGGAGGTGCTGGCGGCGGTGCTGGCCAGACAGGTCGCGCGGTTGCCGGCCGATGGCGACTGGTTGCGGCCGGATGTGGTGCTGGTGCCGCAGTTCTCGATGCGGCGCTGGTTGCAGCAGGCGATCGCCGAGCGCAGCGGGATCTGCGCGAACCTGCGTTTCCTGACCCCGGGCGAATTCGTCGATGCCGCGCTCGATGCCAACCTGGGCGTGGCGCCGCCGGCCGATCGGCTGGCGCCGGACGCGCTGCGCTGGCATCTGCTGCGCGAGCTGCGCAACGATCCGCCGACGGCGCTGGCGGGATTCCTGACCCGATCGGCGAACGGCGCCGATCCGCTCAGGACCTGGTCGCTGGCCGGCGCGCTGGCCGATACCTTCGAGAAATACCAGGCCTGGCGCCGCGACTGGCTGCTGCGCTGGGAGCGTGGTGCGGAATCCGACGACTGGCAGGCGCTGCTGTGGCGGCGCATCGGTCGCGGTCGCCAGCATCGCGCGCGCCGGATCGGCGAGTACCTGCAGCGGTTCGCGGGCGAAAGCGATGCCGCGCCGGTCGGCTTGCCGCCGCGCCTGTTCGTGTTCGCCTGCCAGAACGTCTCGCCCGACGTGTTGCAGGTGATCGCGAGCCAAGCCCGCGCCGGCGAGCAGCATTTCTACCTGCACACGCCGGCGCGCGCGTTCTGGGGCGACCTGCAGCGCTGGGCGCGCGATTACACGCCGGCCGACGACGACCTGCATACCGGCGACAACCCGTTGCTGGCGGCGTGGGGGCAGGCCGGTCGCGACTTCATTGCCGTGCTCGGCAACGGCGAGGCGGTGCATGCGACGTTCGAGGCGGTCGGGTTCGTCGAGCCGCCGCGCGACACCTTGCTGGGCCGGTTGCAAAACGACGTGCTCGACAACCTTCGCTTCGATGGCGCCGCGCCTTTGTCCGGGCGCGATGACGATGCGGCCTGGCCACGCGCCGAAGTCGACCGTCTCGACCCGAGCCTGCAGTTCCACGCCTGCCACACCCGCCTGCGCGAAGTGCAGGTGCTGCACGACCAGTTGCGTGCGCTGCTGGAAGCTCCGGCGCCGGCCGGCGGCGAGCGGCTGCAGCCGCGCGACATCGCAGTGCTGGCGCCTGACATCGACCAGTACGCGCCGCATATCGAAGCGGTGTTCGGCGGCGCGCTCGGCAGCGCGCGCGCGTTGCCGTACACCATCGCCGATGCCAGCCCGCTGGCGAGCACGCCGCTGGCCGAAGCATTCCTGCGGTTGCTGGAACTGCCGCTGCGCGCACTGACCGTCGCCGACCTGCTCGATCTGCTGGCAGTGCCGGCGATCGCGGCGCGTTTCGATCTCGACGACCACGCCCGCGACGCGTTGCAGCGCTGGCTGGAAGCCGCCGGCGCACGCTGGGGCCTGGATGCCGCCGACCGCGTGCGTCATGGCGCCGGTCAGCCTGATGGCGATGCGTCGTCGGCATACACGTTCGAATTCGCGCTCGACCGCCTGCTGCTCGGTTACGCCTCGGGCGAGGACGACGACATCGCCGGCGTCGCGCCGTGGCCGCAACTGGAAGGCCAATCCGCGACCACGCTGGATGCGCTGCTGAAGTTTCTCGCGTTGCTGCGCGACACCGCAGTGCGGCTGGCCGGCCCGCATCCCCCGCAGCGCTGGGC
>JALZKJ010000068.1 GCA_030859305.1 Pseudomonadota bacterium
GCCTTTGCGTCCGCGACCCCGCTGGCCACCTGTGTGTTGGTGTGAGTGTTTGCAGCGGTCAGGGTCGCGGCGGCACTCGTATCTGTGTACGCATTAGCCGATTGCAACGTCGCCACGTCGCCGGCATTGGCATGGGCCTTGGCGTCCGCGACCCCGCTGGCCACCTGTGTGTTGGTGTGAGTGTTTGCAGCGGTCAGGGTCGCGGCGGCACTGGTGTCTGTGTGCGCATTGGCCGATTGCAGCGTGGCTGCGTCGCCCGCCTGCAACTGGCCAAGGTTCACCGCATCGGTCGCAGCGGTGCCATCGGACACGTTGGAAATACGGGTGCCGTTGGCGCCATCCAGCGTCAGCTGGCTGTGGCTGGCGTCGTCGTAGACCACGGCGTTCGGTGCGCTGGTGCCAACCGGCCCTTGAGGACCCGTCGCACCGGTCGCGCCCGTCGCACCTGTCGCGCCCGTCGCACCTGTCAGGCCCGTCGCACCAGTCAGGCCCGTCGCACCCGTGGCGCCTGTCGCACCCGTGGGGCCGGCCGGGCCTGTCGCACCCTCACCCGTGGGGCCCGTAGGGCCTGTGGGGCCCGTCGCTCCCGTCAGTCCCGTGGGGCCAGTCGCACCTGTCGCACCCGTGGCGCCTGTTGCACCTGTCGGGCCTGTCGGGCCTGTCGGGCCTGTCGCACCTGTCGCACCTGTCGGGCCTGCCGGACCTGTCGCACCCCCACCCGAACCTGTCGGGCCCGTGGGGCCAGTCGGACCCTGAGGGCCAGCCGGACCTGTCGGGCCCTCAGGACCAGCCGGACCTGTCGGGCCCTGAGGACCAGCCGGACCGGCAGGACCGGCGGGGCCAGCCGGAATGGCCGCGACCTGGGTGGACAGGCTGGTCAGTTTCGTATCGACGGCGGCAAAGGCCGCGCCGACATTATTGAAGCTACTGCCCTGGATCACGAAGGTGGGCGCGATGAACGTCCCACCGCTGAAACTGGCGCCGCCCCCCAAGGCCATCGTCAGCGTATTCAACTGCGCCAGATTGACCGCATCGGTGTCGGCCGTGCCAGCCGCAAGATTGATGAGCTGGCGTTGACCGAAGGCAACCGAACCGATCGAAACGGCGTTGGCGCGATCGGCCAGTGAGAACGCCCCCAGCGCCACGCTGTTGGCCGCCTGGGCCGTGCTGAATGCGCCCAGCGCGCTGCTGTTGGCACCGCTGGCGGCACTGCCGAAGCCGCTGGCCATGCTGGAGACACCAGTGGCTTGGGCGAAGCTGCCGGTGGCTGTGCTTTCGATTTCCGTCGCGCGAGCGCCAGCCCCGGTGGCGGTGCTGAAGTCGCCAATGGCTTCGCTGTTGACGCCGGTGGCAGTGCTCTGCTCGCCACTGGCGATGCTGGCGGCGCCGGTGGCGGTGCTGTTCTCGCCGCTGGCGCTGCTGAGGGCGCCGGTGGCGGTGCTGAAGTCGCCGCTGGCTTCACTGAAGAAGCCGGTTGCGGTGCTGGCGTCGCCGCTGGCAACGCTGCTGTTGCCGGTCGCGGTGGCGCCGAACGCGGTCGCCTGGCTGTCCTGGCCGACCGCCGTGCTGTCGTCGCCGCTCGCCGTGCTGCTCGCTCCCACGGCCAGACTATTGCTGCCGGTCTGGGTGCCCCGCAGGACAAAGGCATCCCCGGCTGCAGTGACCGCGTTGTTGAGCTGGGTCAGATTGACCGCATCGGTGCCTTGGGTCGCCGCCGCAACATTTGTGATCTGGCGCTCATTGCCACTGGATCCGACGGATACGGAGTTGGTGCGGTTCGCCACCGAACCTTGGCCGAGCGCCACGCTGTTTGTTGCCGACGCAGTGCTGTTGGCACCCAGCGCGCTGCTGTTGGCGCCACTGGCGATGCTGTTGAAGCCACTTGCGGTGCTGAAGTCGCTGCTGGCCTCGCTAAAGCTGCCGCTGGCGGTACTGCCCTCCGCTAGTGCGCGGGCGCCGGCGCCGTTGGCGGTGCTGAACACTCCACTGGCTTCGCTGCTGGTGCCGGTGGCGGTACTGAACTCGCCGGTGGCCAAGCTGGAGTTGCCGGTCGCGGTGGCACCAAACTCGGTCGCCTGGCTGCCTTGGCCGACGGCCGTGCTCAGGTCGCCGCTGGCGAGACTGTCGGCACCCAATGCGGTGCTGGCGACGGCCGATGCAGTGCTGTTGGAACCGATCGCGGTGCTGGCATCACCGCTTGCATTGGCACCTGTGCCGCACGCCGTGGCGCCGCCGCCGGAGGCGCTGGCGCCACCGGTGGTGGGCGTTGGGGTGCCATCGTCCAGCAGGCAGACTTCACCCGCGTACGCGGGGGCAACCGAAGCCATGGCCAGCAGCAGTGCCGCGGCCAGAAGATTGTGATTGAAAGTTGTCATGTGATTTCCCATCAGGATTTGTCGGGTGGGTCGCGATGCCCCACTGGCGACTGATACCACTAAAAAAACCGGGCTCGGAACCGAGCCCGGCGGGAGTGGAAGGTGACCCGCTGCTGCGGGCCACCCCATGGATTACGGAGTAATCGTCAGCGCCACCCGGGCAGCGGCCTTGGGCCGGATCGGGTCATTGCTGGCGAAGCACGCATAGGCCGAGTAGCTACCCGGCGCCAGGCCCGAGGTGTTCAGCTGCACCTGCACATTCATGCTGGTACCGCCTGTCACCTGGCCCATCGACGGCGTAGCCGCGCCCATCCATGCGGCACCGCAACTCACGTCACCACGCACCAGTGCGTTCAACCCGGCAGCGCCGGTGCCCGCGGTCCAGACGCCGGTGCCAGCGGTGCCAGGGGTGATCGTGTTGAACAGGCCATCGCCGGTGTTCGACACAAACCACACCCAGCGATTGGCAAACGACGTGCGCGCATGCACCACCAACCAGTACTTGCCGGGGGGCAGGTTAACGACCTGTCCGGCGGTCGTCAGGTTGAGGCCAATGGTGTTGCCCGTGGTGCTGACACCCGCGGCGTTCGTCGCGGCGGTGTAGGTCCACAGCGCCGCACCGGGTGAGGTCTGCGGATTGCCTGCCGGCTTGCCTGCGGCATCGGGATAGATGCTCCAGGTCAGGCTGGTGGCGTTGCCAAGCAGCGGCAAGCCATTGACCGTGAAGCCCGCGGTGGACAGCGTGGTCAGCTTGGTCGTGTTGGCCAAGGTGAAATCCTCGCTGGCGTACTGCCCCGGATTACCCGCAACGCTCGGATCGGTGTACGAGGTGCTGCGGAATCCGTTCCCGCCGGCACTGGGCGCATCAATTACGGTGGCGATACCGGTACCGGTATTGCCAACGGTGAAGTCGAGCCTGGCACCGCCAGCATTGCCGATGCCAATGTTGGCCACCGTGTTGCTTCCGGCCGGGGCCACCACGCTGACGGTTTCCGGCAGCAAAGCGATTGCAGGCGGCGGCACCGCGACCGCGACAGGCAGACGCAGTACCGGCTGGTTGGGGTTACCGATCGACTGCGGCTGCAACACCACCGACCCGAAGCTGAACGCACCGGTCTGCGGCACCGAGAAGCTGTTGATGGTGATGGTCACCGTCCTGCTCTCGCCCGGGTTGACCGTGAACAGCGACGGCGACACCGAGCCACTCAGCCCTTCCACCTTGGCCGTCCATGCCTGGCGGAATGACAAGGTGTTGCGGAAGGTGCGCGTGAACACGCAGCGCTCGATGCACCGGCCCTTCTGCAGGCTGGGCTGGTTGAGAGCCGACGGGTCGCCACCGGTCGCGGGATTGGCCGCCAGATACCTGGCCTTGGTCTCGTTCATCACCAGGCCGGCGCGGACCGCCTTGTCGACCTGGATACGGCCGGCACCGCGATCAAACGGTGTAGCCGCAGTAACGGTGTCTTCCTTGAACACGGCCTGCGTGGCCGTCATCATGAGCGCCGACTTGATCTCAGGCGCGGTCCACAGCGGCTGCGCCTGACGTACCAGGGCGGCAGCCCCGGCATGATGCGGCGACGCCATCGAGGTGCCGCTCAACAGCCCGACGAGGTTCTCGTTACCGGTGAGGGTGGTGCCCGAGAGCACCGCCAGGATGCTGACACCCGGTGCCGTCACGTCCGGCTTGAGCAGGTCGAGAATGCCAGCCGGGCCGCGTGAACTGAAGGCAGCCAAGGCATCGGCTACGTTCGGCAGAGCCATTGGCGGATAGCCGATCTTGGCGGTGGTACCCTGATTGGCCGCAGCGAAGTCTCGGATGGCGTCGCCGTCCGTCTGCACCACGCTGAATACCGGCGTGGTGGTCCCCGGGACGGAGGGAGCGACCACACCGGCTTGGTTGTTGGCGATCACCACTGCGATCGCGCCGGCATCGCGGGCGAAATTCGCCTTGACGGCGAAGCCGCAGGTGCCGCGGCGAACCATGGCGATCGCGCCTTGGAACGCATTGGCCGGATAGGCCACGCAGCCGTCATTGGCAGTGTCGATGCCCGGGCTCACCAGCAACGGCGTGCTCGCGGGGATCTCGGCGCTGTGGGGGACGCCACCGGAGCCTTCGGTCAGGATGATGATCTTCAGCGGCTCGGGCACCACGCCCGGGCCGGTGATCTGCAACAGCGAACTGAACGCGCCGCGGCCGTGTTGTGCCGCCGCGGTCGAGGCGGTCCAAGGCTGGAGATGGCCCATGGTGTTCGGACCCGGGCCGCTGTTGCCGGCCGAGGTCGCCACATAGATGCCGGCGTTGACCGCGTTGAGGAACGCCAGTGAAACCGCCTCGCTCCACGGTGACGCACCGCCACCGATGGAGTAGTTGAGCACATCGACCACGCCATCAGCGACCGCCTGGTCGATGGCCGCGGCCGAAGACGTACTTGGGCACGATCCGCCGCCGGTGGCGATCACGGTATGGCAGATATCGAAGGCCACGATGTTGGCGCGCGGTGCCACGCCGGAGATGCGTCGAACGCCGCCCGCGAAATTGGCATCGCGGCGGTTGCCGGCAGCGGTGGAGGCGACATGGCTGCCGTGGTTGTTGGTATCACCAAAGCCCGGCTCTTCACGCAGCGTGGGCTGCCCGCAGGAGTTTCCCGGCGGGCCACAGACGAAATCGTAACCGCCGATCAGCTTGTCGTTGCAACGGCCTTCATCGACGCCGCCGGGGGCGCAGGTGCCCAGATAGTTGCCGGCGCCACGCGGGTTGACATGCTGGTAGCCGTCGATTGGATCCACCCCGGCAAACGAGGGGCTGCCGAAATTGATGCCGGTATCGAGGATGCCGACCACCACGCCTTCGCCCTGGAACTTGCCGCTGGCGCCCGGGTTGGTGCCGTCCCAGACCGGCCCTGCGCCGATGTGGATCGGACCGGTGTCGGAATGGATTGCGTACTCGCGGTAAGCCTCGACCAGCGCGACCCCGGGCAGTTGGGCGATGCGTGCCGCCTCGTCGCTGGTCAGTTCGGCCACCATGCCGTTGAGTGCGTGCTGCATGCGCAGGCGGACCTTCAGCGGGCGTCCCGCCACCTGGGCCATCCTGGCTTCATGACCGGCTTGCGCTTGCTGGAGGAACTTCACGTAGTTGCGGGCCTGCGCACTGTTGACGTCGATGCGGCGCTTGCCCTTGGCACCCGTCACCCGTGGCGGTGCCGGAAACCCGGCCCGCTCACCCTCGTACCCGGCCAGCGCGGCCTCGTGGAACACGATGATGTGCTGCGTGGAGACCTGCTCCATGCCGCTACCAGCCGCGACCGGCGGTGCGCCCTTGCCTGAATTTCCTGCCCCGGCATTACCCTGGCCAGCGCTTGCGCTGGTGGTGGTCAGGCCTGGAATGCCCGCACCCCCGGAAACCTGGATCGCGGTCGCGCCGGCGATTGCCACCAGCGCGCTGAGGCCCACTACGGTGGCCCACTTTGTACGGTTGATTGTCATTTTTCCCCACCTACTCAAGAGACAAAACACCACGGTGCCTTTCCCCAAGAATTGGCGAGAAGGCTCGATTCTGGAACGGTTTGCGCGAGTGCCAGACACATCACTCCGCCATTTACATGACCCACCCAAGGGGTGAAAGCTACGTGATCATAAGAAAAAAAGCGTTGTGCAGTGCAGCATCCCACGCCACAAACGTGAACGATTCACTCATGGGCGCCTTCCGAGGCTCGCGGTGCCCGGCCTCGCATGCTGGTCACGCAGACCCTGCAGTTGCTGCTGGCCGCAGGCGTGCTCCTGAGGAATGCGCGGAAACCGGCAGGCACGATGACCGCCGGATCAGGGCGTCTGCATCGCTGGCGACCGATGCCAACGTGTCCGCACAACCCCTAATGCCAAGGGCGCCGCGATGCCCGATACGTCACCAGGTACACAGCGGCCGCCCACACGCTGGCAGCAGCCCAGCCGGCGAGGATGTCGGACGGGAAATGCACGCCCAGGTACACCCGCGAGAAACCCACCAGCAGCACGAACGGCACGGCCAATGCCAGCGCCGGCCAGCGCCAGCGCGTGCTCCACGCCAGCAGGATCACCACCCAGGCCAGCGTCGCCGAACCCATCGCGTGGCCACTGGGGAAACTGTAGGTGGTTTCAGGCGCGATCGACTCCCACAGCGAAGGCCGGTCGCGCGCGAAGAACAGCTTGGTCGTGATGTTGAGCAATGCCGACCCGGCCAGCGCCACCGCCGCGAACGTCGCCTCGCGAAAACGCCGTAGCAGGGTCAGCACCAACACCAATCCGATGTCGACAGGCACCACTCCGTACAGGTAACCAATTTCGCTCATCAACAAAAAGAAACGATCCGCGCCGGCACTGGCCACCGCGTTGGCAAACAGCAGGATCGGCTCGTCGAACGGAATCGCTTCCTGCTCGTGGATTACGTCGGCAAGTTCGGCGAACCCCCACAACGGCAGCAGCAGGCCGATGAACACCAGCAGCAGACGCCAGCCGTGGCGTTTGAGGAAAGCCGCGCCGAAACGCGCTTCCTGCTCGATTGCCTGGCCAGCCTCAGACACCCTGGCTTCAGCCGGTCCGCGCGCGCGCGCCATAGTTCCTGTCGACGTACTGGTCGATCAACGTCACGAAGTCCTCGGCGATGTTGTCGCCGCGCAGGGTGACGGTCTTCTCGCCATCCTCGAACACCGGCGCCGACGGCGCCTCGCCGGTGCCGGGCAACGAGATGCCGATGTTGGCGTGGCGCGATTCGCCCGGGCCGTTGACGATGCAACCCATCACCGCAAGGGTCAGGTTCTCCGCGCCAGGATGGCTGATCTTCCACTCCGGCATCTTCGCGCGCACGTGTTCCTGCACGGTCTTGGCGAGCTCCTGGAAGAACTCGCTGGTGGTGCGCCCGCAACCGGGGCACGCGGTCACCATCGGCGTGAACGCGCGCAGGCCGAGCGTCTGCAGCAGTTCCTGCGCGACGACGACCTCGTTGGTGCGCGACTGGCCGGGGTCCGGCGTCAGCGAGATGCGGATGGTGTCGCCGATGCCTTCCTGCAGCAGCACTGCCAATGCCGCCGATGAAGCGACGATGCCCTTGCTGCCGATACCCGCCTCGGTCAGGCCGAGGTGCAATGCATAATCGCCGCGGGTGGCAAGTTCGCGGTACACCGCGATCAATTCCTGCACGCCGCTGACCTTCGCGCTGAGCACGATGCGGTCGGCCGGCAGTCCGATCTCCACAGCGCGCTGCGCCGAATCGATCGCCGAGCGGATCAGCGCTTCGCGCAGCACCCGGCCGGCGTCCCAAGGCTCGGCGCGCAGGTGGTTCTCGTCCATCAGCCGCGTCGCCAGCGCCTGGTCCAGCGACCCCCAGTTGGCGCCGATGCGCACCGGCTTGCCATGCTCGATCGCCAGCTCGATCAAAGTCGCGAACTGGCTGTCGCGCTTCTTGCCGAAACCGACGTTGCCGGGGTTGATCCGGTACTTCGCCAGCGCCCGCGCGCATGCCGGTTCGGCGGTCAGCAGTTGATGGCCGTTGTAGTGGAAGTC
>JALZKJ010000075.1 GCA_030859305.1 Pseudomonadota bacterium
GTGCCTTCGTAGAGGGTTTCGGGCGGGGCGGGCGTGGTTTCGTCGGTTGGATTCATGATGTCGATGCTAACCGCGGCGGCCGGCGAATTACCAAAGCCCCGGTTCTGCAGGAGCGGTCAATGGCCGCGATGCTCTTTTTCCTGCGTATCCGCTCGCACCCATGGGGCGCTCCATGAAAGCGTTGCCATCAACCCGCAGGCACGAACTCCAGCCCCGCCGCAGCGTACAACCGGCGCCGCGTCATCGGACCGAAACGCAGGCCGTCGCAGAGCACACCCAGCCCGCGGACGTCGGCATGGTCGCGGACGAAATGGGTGTCCGCGCCATCAAGCGGCGCATCCAGCGCGATCGTCGCCAGCTGCCGGCACAACAATGCCTGCTGGCGATGCGCGCGCAACTTCGCCGCGCAGGCGACCGCACCCCGCAGGCGCAGGTACGGCACTTCCTCGACCCGCAGCAGCAGCGCGTCGAGCGTACCGAAATGCGTCAGCAGCGCCGCGGCGGTCTTGGCACCGATGCCGGGGACGCCGGGGATGTTGTCGACCGCGTCCCCGCACAAGCCGAGGAAATCGGCGATCTGTCGCGCCTCTACGCCATGCCGCGCCGGCACGCCAGCCATGTCCCAGCGCTGGTTGCGGGCGTAATCCCATTGTTCGTCGTCGCCTTCAAGCAGTTGCGACAGGTCTTTGTCGGCCGACACGATCACGCTGCGGAAGCCGTGCGCGCGCGCCGCATGGCCGGCGCTGCCGATCAGGTCGTCGGCTTCGTATTCGCGATGCGCCAGTACCGCCAGCCCCAGCGCCACGCACAGTGCCTTGCAATGCATGAACTGCCGTCGGAGTTCGTCGGGTGCCGGTTCGCGGTTGGCCTTGTAGGCCGGATAGAGCGTGTTGCGGAAACACGAATCGAGTGCCTCGTCGAAGGCGATCGCGATGTGCTGCGGACGGGCGCGATCGAGCAGTTCCAGCAGGAACCGGGCGAAGCCGTGCACGGCATTGGTCGGCCAGCCGTCGGCGTCGCGGAATTCGTCTGGCATCGAATGCCATGCGCGAAACACGTAGAGGCTGGCATCGACCAGATACAGCGTCGGCTTCGCAGGAACCGACGGTAGTACGCGTGCGTAGGCGGCGCCGTCGCTCATGCCGGTTGCCAGTCGCTGAGCAGGTCGCGCGGATCGGGCCGGTCGCGTTCGGGCGCGTCGAGTTTCGGCGTGCCGATATGGATGAAGCCGATAACCTTCTCGTCGGCGCCAACGCCCAGCCAGCCGTGGACCTCGGCGTCGTAGGCCGGCCAGCCGGTCAGCCATACCGCGCCGAATCCTGCCGCCTGCGCGGCCTGCAACAACGCAAAGCACACGCAGCCGGCGCTGAGCAGGCGTTCCTGTTCAGGGATTTTTTCGTCCGGGCCGAGGCGTGCGATCACGGTGACCACCAGCGGCGCGTGCGCGAAGCGGTGGCGGTCTTTTTCGATGGCGCTTTCCGGCGCCTGCGGGTTGCGCGTGCTAGTTACCCCAGCCAGTCGCTTGCCGAGCACATGGCGCGCATCATCTCGAATGGTCAGAAACCGAAAGGGCACTCGCTTGCCGTGATCCGGCACGCGCACCGCCGATCGCAGCATGCGCAGCAAAGTGGCCGGGTCCGGGCCGGGCTCGGTCAGCTGCCTGGCGGGAACCGAGCGGCGGCTGTCGAGCGCGTCAAACAGGGCGGCTGAATGGGGGAGTTCGGAAAGGTTTAGCGACATCAGTCACATAATCAAAAGTATGCCTGCGGGCTGACGTATCTTGCCACTATGCTGCGCCGTACGCCGTAAACGACGGTCTGTGTCATGTCTCCAGGGGAATCGATATGTCCAATAAGCCTCTGGGCGGTGTCAGTACCACGCGTACGGATCCGTTGCGCGTACTCGAGGAAATCAAGCGCCTGGCCGTGGAGCAACTCGGCGGCTTGACCGGTGGTTTGTACCGCGGCATCGAGCAATCGTTGAACAATTCCGTCCAATCCGACGTGGCCGGCGCCGGGCATTTCGGGGATCTGTCGTCGCTGCGCATGTTGCGCCAGCAGAGCGCGACCTTGTCGATGCGCTATCGGCAACAGCTTGCACAGGGCTTCGATGATTTCCGCGGGCTGCGCGTGCGCAACCGGGGCGAGCTGCCGCTGGGGCTGATCGACGAGGCGCAACTCGAGTTCCAGATCGACGCCCAACGACTGGCCGAGGCGATATCGCATCGTTATTCGCGGCCGCTGGAAATGTTGAGCGGCCGTCTGCAGTCGCTGACGGCCGAACTGGGTGCGCCCGGCGCCGCCAATCCGGTCGGACCGGAGCGTCTGGCCGCGGCCTTCGTCGAAACTTTCCGTGATGCCCAACCGACCCCCTCCGTGGGCGCGCTGATGTTCCGACAGTACGAAGCCGACCTCGGCCTGGCGCTGGGAGATCTGTACGGACGCATCAATACACTGCTGGCCGCGGCGGGTTACAGCGTGCATGTCGCCCGCGCCGATGGCAACCGGCCGCGACCGGCGACGCAGGCCTGGTCTCCCGACACGGTCGAACCGATCGCGCACGGGCGGCTGTCAGAGCTGGTCGGCGGGACACACCCGTCCGGCGCCTCGCGCCACGGTGGCGGACACGGACACGGCGGCACTGGCCAGGGTGTGGTGCACAACGCCGCCGCGCGCAGCCAGCCCTCCAATGCCAATACCCACGCGGACAATACGCCCGCAAGTGCCCACGCCGACCCGAGCGGTTTCCCCGACATCGCCGCCGAGCTGTCGGACCTGCGCTCGTTGCTGCACACCTGGCGCGAAGGTCTTGCGCAAAGCACCGGGGCCACGTCGGCCACCACCGCGAACAACATCTCGCCGCAATGCCGCGAGTTGCGTGTCGATGAAGTGTTGAGCGTCGCCTCGATCATGCAGCACGAGCCACCGGATGCGTTCGCGCGTGCGTTGGCCGTCTCCGGCAAGCTCGCGGACACGATCCGCGGGCATCTGAGCGATGGCGCGCGGCGGATCGGCCTGAATCCCGACCAGACCAGGTTCAGTGCGCAGGAAGAGGACGCGATCGACCTGGTCGCGCTGCTGTTCGAGTCTTTGTTCCGCAGCCATTCCCTGCAGGACCGCGCGCGTCGTCTGTACGCGCGTCTGGTGCTGCCATACGTCAAGGTCGCATTGACCGACGAAAGCGTGTTCGTCATCCAGGCGCACCCGGCGCGCAAGCTGCTCGACGCGATCACCGAGGCCTGCGAAGGCAACCTGGCGGCGACGCCGCAGGATCGTGAACTGCTCGATCGCGCCGCGGCCGCGTCGCAGCGCATCGTCGCCGAATACAACGAGGACATGGCGGTGTTCGAACTGGCCCACGCCGAACTCGACGCCTTGCTCAGGCAGCAGCGCAGCCGCGTCGAACTGCTCGAACAGCGCGCAGTCAAGGCGACGATCGGGCGCGAGCGTCTCAGCACCGCACGTTCGACCGCCGACAGCGCGGTGCGCGAGCGTCTCGGCAACGCGCGCCTGACCGAGGGCGTGGCCGAATTCCTGACGATGCCGTGGCGCCACCACGTAGTGCAGATGGCGTTGCGCGATGGCGACGATGCCGCCCGCCAGGCCGACGTGCTCAAGCTCGGCGATGCGCTGGTCGAGGCCGACCGGCTGGCCGCCGAGAACCGCGGCCACGAGCTGGCCGAACACCTGTTGATGCTGGAACCGGCGATCGTGCAATGCCTGGCCAGTTCCGGACTCGACGACAGTGCGGCGCAGCACGGCATGGCCGGGCTGGTGCAGGCGCTGTCGACGCCCGACCGCCCGCGTCGGGTCCAGCCCGCGCCCGCGCAGGCGGCCGGAGACGAAGACGACGGCATCGAGGAGCGTCGCCTGTGGCTGGTCGGTGGCACCGCCAGCCTCGGTCATGACGAGAAGATCGCCACCCGCATGCGTCAACTGATGCCGGGCGAATGGTTGCGTCTCACCGATGCGCAGGGCGAAGTGGTGCCGGCCAAGGTCGCCTGGATCAGCCGGCTGACCTCACGCCTGCTGCTGGTCAACCGACGCGGCTTGCGGGTGCTGGTGGCTTCGGCCGAGGAACTGGCGTTGCTGGCAACGGCCGGACGGCTGGTGGTGGGCACCGAGCGCACCGCGTTCGACGAGGCCATGCGCCAGGTGCGCCAGCGCCTGGACAAGGCCGTCGGCCAGCACTGATCGCCGCCTGGAAGGGCGAGTGGTGGAAGCAGCGTCGACAGCACACAGGCGACAGCAACTCGCATAGCCCTTGATGTCCGCACATCCCGCGCCTGCATGGCAATTGGTTACGATGCCCCGACACCCGCGCGGAACGACGGCATGACGGCAGACACGGCAACAGCGCCAAGCTCACCCTCCACTGCGGCGACGCAGACAGCAAAAGTCACGATAGGCGTCGCGCGCGAGACCGCGGACGGCGAACGCCGGGTCGCGATCACCCCGGAAACCTGCAGGAAGCTGATCGCCGCCGGCGCCGATGTGCGCATCGAACGTGGCGCCGGCCGCGCCGCCGCGTTCACCGACGCGGCCTACACGGACGCCGGCGCGCAACTGGTAGAGAATGCCGCCGCCGCGATCGAAACCGCCGACCTGGTGCTGTGCGTGCAATCGCCCGACGCTGCCGCGCTTGGCCGCCTGCGCGAAGGCGCGGCCCTGGTCGGGCTGCTCGCGCCTCAGGCCGATGCCGCGCGTGGCGATGCGATTGTCGCGCGCGCGCTGCACGCCTTCCCGCTCGAACGACTGCCGCGCATCACCCGCGCGCAGGCGATGGACGTGCTCAGTTCGCAGGCCGGCATGGCCGGTTACAAGGCGGTACTGATGGCCGCGCAACTGGCGCCGCGGTTTTTCCCGATGCTGACAACCGCTGCCGGCACGATCCGCCCGTCGAAGGTGTTGATCGTCGGTGCCGGCGTGGCCGGCCTGCAGGCGGTGGCGACCGCCAGGCGCCTGGGCGCGCAGGTCGAGGGTTTCGACGTGCGGCCGGAAACCCGTGAGCAGATCGAATCGCTGGGCGGCAAGTTCCTCGACCTCGGGGTCAGCGCGGCCGGCGAGGGTGGCTACGCGCGCCAGTTGACCGACGCCGAGCGCGCCGAGCAGCAGCGCCGGCTAGGCGATCATCTCAAGCAGATCGACGTGGTCGTCTGCACCGCGGCGGTGCCCGGACGGCCGGCGCCGAAGATCATCAACGCGACGATGGTGGCCGGCATGAAGCCGGGCAGCGTGGTGGTCGATCTGGCCGCCGAGACCGGCGGCAATTGCGAACTCACCCGCCCCGGCGAAATCCTCGATGTCGACGGAGTAGTGGTCGCCGGTCCGCTCAATCTCGCCAGCAGCGGCGCGGTGCATGCCAGCGAGATGTACGCGCGCAACGTGTACAACTTCGTCAGCCTGTTCATCAAGGACGGCGCGCTGGTGTTCGACTGGGACGACGAACTGTTGGCTCGCACGGTCTGGCCCGAGCGTGCTGTGGCTGCCGGCTGATATGCGGGCGTCGTGCGCTTCACGGGCCGAAGACCCAGGATTTCTCCATCACGGTCGATAACGACACTCGTACCGTACGTCACGGACATCGGATCGCGACCTGCCGTTATGTCCAGGAAGCCAAATCAGCGCTTGGCGCGCGCGCCTGCCGCGCGATCAACGAGGACTACCACGGCGACGCGCGGGTGTTCGAGCGCGTCCTCGACGAATTGTGTGCGCGGGTCGAGCCGCTGCGGTTGCGCGCGACACTCGCCGCCCGCCGCGCCTGGGAGACGATGGCCAGTCGCGAGCGTCTGTAGGCGGCAAGCCGTGAAGCCGATGCGCAGTTGCGTGGCCTGCTGGTCGATCAACCCTCCGGCCTTGCCGAAATAGTTACTCCTGCGGCGTGGAGGACAGCGTGCTCGGCGGATTCGCCTGCACCCACGCGCGACGCTGTTCGGCCGTCATCTGCCTCCAGTCGGCTTTCAACGCACGTCGCTGTTCGGGCGGCAGCGATTTCATCCTGTCGTAGAGCGCACGCATCTGGGTGCGCTGCTCGGGATTCATGTGCTGCCAGCGCTGCATGCCGTGGTGCGCGCGCTTGCGCTGCTCCGGGGTCATTTCGTGCCAGCGTTGCGCGTGATCGAGCATGCGCTGGCGTTTTTCCGGCTCGGCATTCCAGCGTTCGCGGATCGGGGTGATCAGTTGTTCGCGCTGGGCCGAAGTGAGATGTTCCCACGCCGGCAACGAAACCGTGGCCGGGTTACTACTCTGGTCGCCGGCCGCTAAGGTGGGCAGGGCCGACACCAGCAGGACCAGCATTGCCAGAAATCGCACGGCAACCAAGCGGTTTGACGGGTTACGCATGATCATTGCTCCGGGAGAGGACGCAGGGCGTCGACGTTGGCGGCCAGCCACAGGTACATGTCTGGGTTCTCGTCGAGCACGGCCACGGCGCTTTCGGCGTCGTAGGGTGTATCGGTCACGGCGATGGCGGAAGCGGCAGGCGCGGGTTCGATCGGCGTTGGCGCGTTGAACAGTTGCAGGCCCAGCGCAAGACCGAACACGGTGGCGACCGCGCTGGCCCACTTCCAACCGGCACCGATGCCTGCCGATGCCGGCGCCTGGAGGGCGGCGGCATGGCGGGCGGTGCGCAGCCAGGCATGGGTGTTGGACGGCAACCGCGAGAGCGACTCGGCGTAGCGCTGGCGCATCGCCAGGTCGAACACGTGTTCGTCGTCAGCGGACGGCGGCTGGCCGTGCGGGTGATTGTTGTCGTGCAGTGCCGTGTTCATCGCCATTCCTCCAGTTGCCGCTGCAGCGCTTCGCGCGCGCGCGATAGATGTGTTTTCACCGCGCCCTGGCTGCAACCCATCGCCCGCGCGGTCGTGGCGACGTCGAGTTCCTCCAGGATGCGCAGGCCGAACGCCTCGCGTTGCCGGCGCGGCAGCGTGCCCAGCGCATCGACCAGTCGTGCATACCCTTCGCGGCCATCGTGGGTGCGCGACGGACCGGGTCCGTCGTCGGCCCACTCGACCACACTGCCGTCCTCATGTGCAGGGGCCGGCGACAGCCAGCGCAGCCGGAACGTGCGGCGCCGCTGGATGTCGACGATGCGGCTGCGCAGGATGCTCCAGAACAACGGCGTCCATTCCGAGGCGGGCCGATCGGTGTAGGCGAGCATCTTCATCATCGCGTCCTGCACCGCGTCGAGTGCGTCCTCGCGCTGGCGAAGGCCAATCTCGGCGAAGCGGAACGCGCGGGTATCGATGCGGGCGAGAAATTGCTGGAGCGAAGCCGGCTCCGGCGAGACCGTCTCGAAGCAAGCGCTTTCGCGCGCGGTGGTCGCGGCGGTCGCGGCAGCGGCAAGTTCATCGGCATTGGAATTCACGAGAAGAAGCATAGCGCCGGCGGCTTAAGCACGATGGCCCGAGAGCCGACGATGTGAATCGCCGCCAGTCACCCATCCAGTGATCGGTTCCTGCGCAGGGCGGCTGGGAAAGCCTGACGTGTTCATGGTGTAGTCCACGATGTCTCCCCGATTACGGATGGGATGGCTTTGCGGCCAGCCGGCCGGCCAAGGATGTTGTGCCCGGTGAGGATCTGCTAACGCCCGCCGGCAGCAGCGGTTGACAGCGCTCGCCGGAATTCACCGGGCGGTTATGATGCGACGGGCATTGCCGGCAGGAAGGGGCGGCCGCCGGGACTACGTCCGGCTTTGCCGACACCCTCCGCGTAACACACGGCAATACCGTTACCAGCCAACCGCATTTCAAGCATGGGGACAGGACGATGAGCGACGGACTCGGGGCGCATGCTTTCGCAATGCTCTACATCTTCATGCTGGCGGCGATCGCCGGCCACGTGATCATCTCGCGGGTGCCGGTGATCCTGCATACGCCGCTGATGTCGGGGTCCAACTTCATCCACGGCATCGTGCTTGTCGGCGCGATGGTGGTGCTTGGGCACGCCGATACCACGCTGGAAAAGGCTATCGGGTTTGTCGCGGTGCTGCTGGGTGCCGGCAATGCAGCCGGCGGCTACGTGGTGACCGAGCGGATGCTGGAGATGTTCAAGTCCTCTAAGAAGCCGGGCGAGTCGAAGCCGGCGGGCAAGCCCGGGGATTCGGCATGAGCAGTTGGACCCTGCTGGCCGCGATCAGCTATTTCATCGCCGCCACGTTGTTCCTGCTCGGCCTGCAACGCATGGCCTCGCCGGTGACCGCACGCAGCGGCATCCGTTGGGCCGGGCTGGGCATGGTCATCGCGACCGCGGCAACGTTCCTGCTGGATCTCGACAACCTCGCGCTCATCCTTACGGCGCTGGTGATCGGCACCGCGGCGGCGTGGGTGTCGGGCAAGAAGGTCGCGATCACCGACATGCCGCAGATGGTCGCGCTCTACAACGGCATGGGCGGCGGTTCGGCGGCGGCGATCGGCGCGGTCGAACTGTTGCGCTGGTCGTCATTGGTTTCCACGGAACTTGTGCCAGCCGATGCGCTGATCGCGCAGTTGCAGGCCCAAGTGGCGCAGATCGGCCCGGACACGTTCACCCGCGTGCTGGCGGTGACCGGCGCGGCGATCGGCGCGGTGTCCCTGTCGGGTTCGGTGATCGCCTGGGCCAAGCTCGATGGCCGGCTCGACCGGCGCGTGGTGTTCCCGGGCCAGCAGCTGTTCAACCTGGCCGTGTTCGTGGCGATGGTGGTGCTCGGCGGGATCGTCGTGCACACCTTGAGCCTGCCGGCGATCGCCGCGTTCTTCGTTCTCGCGCTCGCTCTGGGCGTGCTGATGACCCTGCCGATCGGCGGCGCCGACATGCCGGTGGTGATCTCGCTGTACAACGCGCTGACCGGCCTGGCCGTGGCGTTCGAGGGTTACGTGCTCGGCAACGAGGCGTTGATCATCGCCGGCACCATGGTCGGCGCGGCCGGCATGCTGCTGACGCGCTTGATGGCCAAGGCGATGAACCGGCCAATCCACGGCGTGCTGTTCTCGAGTTTTGGGGCCACCGGCGAAGCGCAGGAAATCAGTGGTTCGCAGAAACCCATCGAAGCCGGCGATGTCGCCGCGATGATGGGCTTCGCCGAACGCGTGGTGATCGTGCCCGGCTACGGCATGGCGGTGGCGCAGGCGCAGCACAAGATCTGGGAGCTGACGCAGAAGCTGACCGAGCGCGGGGTCAAGGTGAAGTTTGCGATCCATCCGGTTGCCGGCCGCATGCCCGGTCACATGAATGTGTTGCTGGCCGAGGCCGGCGTGCCCTACGACATGATCGTCGACATGGACGACATCAACCCCGAGTTCCCGAACACCGATGTCGCGCTGGTGATCGGTGCCAACGACGTGGTCAACCCGGTCGCCAAGACCGACCCGGCCAGCCCGATCTACGGCATGCCGATCCTCGACGTGGTCAACGCCAGGCACACGGTGGTGATCAAGCGCGGCAAGGGCACGGGGTTTGCGGGCATCGAGAACGCGCTGTTCTACGCCGACAACACCCGCATGCTGTACGGCGACGGTGCGGAGATGGCCAGTGCGCTGGTGTCGGAACTGAAGGCGCTCGACGGCGGGCATTGAACGTTGGGAAGTAGTAGACGTGCGGCTCGCCGCAGGCTCTCCACTTCCTGTGCAAGCCGCCTGGTTCGATCAGCGCGACGCCCACGCGGCCACCAGAAATGCCAACGCCAGCCACAGCACGTCGCCGATCCCGTTGGCGAGCTGCGCCAGCGTCCACGCGTGGTTCACTCCCAGCTTCAGCGCCGAATCCCACGGCTGCAGGCCGAACGCATTGCCAAGGTGCGAGGCGGTGATACCCCAGTTCGCCATCACCACGATCAGGCCGGTCGCCACCAGGCCCAGGGTCATGCGGTAAAAGCCGCCTTGCCAGCCACCCAGACGCAGCATCCAGGCGATGTCCAGGGCGCCGACCACCGCCATCCAACTGTGCTGGCGGCCGGTATGGAGGCTCAGCACCACCCACGCCGCAGCGAACCCGCCGATGCTGAGCAACAGCAATGCCCACGACAATGCGTTGGCACGGCGGGCGGATGGGCGCGGGGTCGCACGGGAGGGGGTCATCGGGAATCGCGGGCGGGATCGGATCGTGGTGGGCTAAACGGCACAGGCAAGCCGCACAGCATAGCCGCCCATTCGAAGCAGAGTGGCTGCCCGCAGCGTGCCGGTAGAATGTCAGGTCTTGTGCCGTGGCCCGGCACCCCAATGTTTTCGGCATCCCTCGGGGGTTTCCCCCAGCACGGTCTTTCCCAGCCATGTATTCCCGCAGCAGTGAACCCGTCCGTTTCGAGCGCGATTGCGCCGCCGTCCTCGTCCCGCAGGGCGAGGTGGTCAACCTGCCTGCGGGCAGCGTCGGCTACATCACCCAGGCGCTCGGCGGCAGCTACACGGTATTCGTCGAAGGCAACCTGTTCCGGATCGCAGGATGCGATGCCGACGCGATCGGCAAGCAGCCGCCCGAGCCGCTGCAACTGCCAGAAGGTGCCGACGACGAGGCGGTCGAGCAACTGGTATGGAAGCAATTGCGCACCTGTTTCGACCCGGAAATCCCGATCAACGTGGTCGACCTGGGACTGGTCTACGAGGCCGTCGTCAAGCCCGCCGTCGATGGCCTGCGGGTGATCGAGGTACGCATGACCCTGACCGCGCCGGCCTGCGGCATGGGCGACATCCTGGTCGACGACGTGCGCAACAAGCTGGAGATGATCCCCACCGTCAGCGAGGCCGATGTCGAACTGGTGTTCGACCCGCCGTGGAACCGCAACATGATGTCCGAGTCGGCCCGGCTCGAAACAGGCATGTTGTAAGCAGCGCCGAACGTGGTTTTACGCTCGCCTTGAGCCGCATTTCCCGGCGCGATTTTTTTAAAGGGGCGATCGTTCGGTCGGACACCCTGTCGCATGACTATCGTCTTGTGCATGCCGTGACTGGAGTCTCTTTCTACGCAGATATGTGACTGAAGTCACAAATAAAGTGCAAAAATTGCTGCAAGTGCAGCTTGAACACTGGCTGAACGGTCGTGTAGCGTCACTTTACTGACAAATAGTCAGTTCGTTGAGATCGTCAGGACGCTGTGCAGGATGTGTTGGGAGTGCACAGGGGGCCGGACGTTATTCGCCGCAGTGACGCGGCTTACTTCTGCTTCGGGGGTTCCATCCAGATGTCCAAGATCCATTCTCGCCGCGTGCGCATGCACGCGTTGGCGGCTGCTACGGCGCTCGCCCTGTTCTCCGTTTCAGGCCTGGCGGCCGAGCGCATCAACATCTCCGGTCTGCAAAGTGCACCCAGCCATGACCGCTTCATCGTCAAGTACCGTGATGGCAGCGCCCCGCAGTCCAGCGAGGCTTCGCTGAACAATGCGCTCGGCGTGGCCGCCGCAGCGGCACGAGGCGGCAAGGCACTGGGTCTGCAGAAGCTCCGTCGCATCGCCACCGGAGCCGAGGTAGTGCAGAGCAGCCGCCAGCTCGATAACGTCGAAGCCGAAATGCTGATGCGGCAGATCGCCGCCGATCCTGATGTCGAGTACGTCGAGGTGGATCAGCTGATGCAGCCGATCCTGACCCCGAACGACACCCGTTACAGCGAGCAGTACGGCTTCTTCGAAGCCACCGGCGGCATCAAGGCCAACGAGGCTTGGGATGTCAGCACCGGCAGCGGCATTGTGGTGGCCGTGCTCGACACCGGCAGCACCAGCCACAGCGATCTCAATGCGAACACCATCGCCGGCTACGACATGATCAGCGATGCCACCATCGCCGGTGACGGGGGCGGTCGCGACTCCAACCCGGCCGATCCGGGTGACTACTCCGGCGGCCAGAACTCCAGCTGGCACGGCACCCATGTCGCCGGCACGGTTGCCGCGGTTACCAACAACGGCAACGGCGTGGCCGGCACCGCATTCGGTGCCAAAGTCCAGCACGTGCGCGTGCTCGGCCGCGGCGGCGGTTACACCTCAGACATCGCCGACGGCATCATCTGGGCCTCGGGCGGTTCGGTCAGTGGCGTGCCCGCCAATGCGACCCCGGCCGAAGTGATCAACATGAGCCTGGGCGGTAGCGGCAGCTGCTCGTCCACCTATCAGAACGCGATTAATTCGGCTGTAGGCCGTGGAACCACTGTCGTGGTGGCTGCCGGCAACAGCAACGCCAACGTATCGACCTCTGTGCCGGCCAACTGCAGCAACGTGATCGCGGTGGCGGCCACCGACCGCAACGGCGCACGCGCCAGCTTCTCCAACTACGGCACCGGCATCGATGTCTCGGGTCCGGGCGTGGGCATCCTGTCGACGCTGAACTCGGGCACCACCTCACCGGGCAGCGAGAGCTACGCGTCCTACAATGGCACCTCGATGGCGGCGCCGCACGTGGCCGGCGTGGTCGCGCTGATGCAGGCGGCGGCGTCCTCGCCGCTCACGCCGGCGGCGATCGAATCGACGCTCAAGAGCACCGCTCGCGCGTTGCCGGGCGCTTGTTCCGGTGGTTGCGGCGCGGGTATCGTCAACGCCAAGGCGGCGGTTGACGCGGTCGCCGGCGGCACTCCGCCTCCCACTGGCGGCACCCTGACCAAGGGCGTTGCGGTCACCGGCCTGTCGGCCTCCACCGGCAACTCGCTGAATTACACGATGGCGGTGCCGTCGGGCGCGAGCAACCTGACCTTCACCATGTCCGGCGGTACCGGTGATGCCGATCTGTATGTGCGGTTCGGCAGCGCGCCGACCGATACCACCTATACCTGCCGTCCTTACCTGAGCGGCAATAACGAAACCTGCACGATCGCCGCGCCCAGCACGGGTACCTACCACGTTCGGGTGAAGGCGTATTCCAGCTTCTCAGGTGTCAGCCTGGTCGGTGACTACAGCACCGGCGGCGGTTCGCAGACCTACACCAACAGCGCCGACTACCAGATCCGCGACAACTCCACGGTGGAAAGCCCGATCTCGGTTTCTGGTCGCAGTGGCAGCGCCCCAAGCAGCACACCGGTAGCGGTGGACATCCGCCATACCTACATCGGTGATCTGCTGGTGCAACTGGTTGCGCCAGACGGCAGCCTCTACACCTTGCACAATCGCAGCGGCGGCAGTGCCGACAACATCATCGGCACCTACAACGTAAACCTGTCCAGCGAGGCGCTCAACGGCACCTGGAAGCTTCGCGTCAACGACAACGCCAACGGCGATACCGGCTACATCAACAGCTGGAGCATCACGTTCTGATCAGACCGGTTTGATCCGGCACAAGCACTCGATCCGAGTCATTGCAACGCTTTCAACCCCGGCTTTGTGCCGGGGTTTTTTTTCGCATCGATCATCCGGTTAAGCGGCAACGTTTCCTGCCCACGCGAACTTCGTTCAACCAAGCGGTTCGAAACGGTTGGCGGCGACGTTCTTGCGCACCTGGCCCGGGTCCCAGATGCGGCCGTTCATGGCGATGTAGACGCCGGGCGGCAAGGACTGCACCGCGCCGACGGCGGTGCCGATATTGAACTCCGCATCCGATCCGCGGAACCGTGCCGGGTTGAGCGCGCCGGTCAGCACGATGGTCTTGCCCACGATGCTGGACAGCACCTGGGCGGTCTCGACCATGCTGTCGGTGCCGTGAGTGACCAGCACGTGCGTGGCCGCCTGCGCGGCGATGGTGGCGCGCAGCAGTTCGCGGTCCTCGTCGGTGATGTGCAGCGAGTCCTTGCGGATGATCGGGATCACGTTGTAGCGGAACGCCACCCCGAGTTCCTCCAGGATGCGACCGATCTGCGGCTCGCCGACCTGGAAGTCCGACTTGTCGTCGAAGTAGATCTTGTCGATCGTGCCGCCGGTGGTGACGATGCAGAGCTGGTCCATTGAAGTTTTTTCGCCGAACGGTGAGGCTGCGATTATACGGCGGCAGCAATGTGGCCCTGAGCGGGGGACTGATCGTTTGTCCCGTAAAACCTATAGGGGCGTGGCCATTCAGTCGCGCTTCTTCGCAAACCTTGCACGCAGTCCCGGCAGGCTGCCGGCGATCACGATGCACACCGACAGCGCGATCGCCAGCCATGCGGGCAACGCGTCCTCCGGCCGCATCCAGGCGATCGTCACCGCGTGGCTGAACCAGCCCAGCGCGAACACCCCCGCCCAGAATCCCGCGCGCCCGAACCCGCGCCACACGGCGATGGCAAGCAGCAACGGTGGCAGTGCGAACACCAGCAGCGAGGCGATGGGGTAGGCGTCGTCGCGGAACCACACGGCATACAGCGCGGCCAGCGCCAGCAGGGAGGCGATCAACAGTCGATCCGGACCGCGCATCATGCGAGCAGCTTCGCCGCGATGGTCGCGACGCGGCGACCGAGCGCGCGCGCCAGTTGCGCCTCGTCGTCGGTCAATTGCGGATCGTCGCCGCTGCCGGCGACATGGCTGGCACCGTATGGGCTGCCGCCGCTGCGCGTGCTGCTGAGCAGCGATTCGGTGTACGGAATGCCGACCAGCACGCAGCCGTGGTGCAGCAGCGGCACCTGCATCGTCAGCAAGGTCGACTCCTGTCCACCGTGCATGCTTGCGGTGGAAGTGAACACCGCCGCGGGCTTGCCGACCAGAGTGCCGCTGGCCCATTCGGCGCCGAGGCCGTCGAACCAGTGTTTCATCGGCGCGGCCATGTTGCCGAACCGGGTCGGGCTGCCGAGCAGCAGGCCGGCGCATTCGACCAGATCATTGGCTTCGACGTATGGCGCGCCGTCCTCGGGCACTGGCGGTGCTGCCTGCCGGGTGACCGCCGACACCGGTGGTACCGTGCGCAGGCGCGCGGTCATGCCTTCGATTTCGCCGACGCCACGCGCGATCTGTCGCGCAAGCCGCGCTACCGAGCCGCCGCGGCTGTAATAGAGCACCAGGACTTCGGGCATTGCGTTCTCCTCTGGAGTGCAAAGGATACTGCGCTGGCGGTCGCGCCCATGGGGCGCTCCTACGACCAAGGGAAGTCGAGTCGGACAATGGTGTCAGGTCCGCTGGTCCCCCGGTTCCCGAATCCCCAACCCGCACACTGCCCATCGGTTACCCTCGGCCCGATGGAACCCTTGGACTCGGTGTACCGATGGAGCGAGCGCATGCGCGACCGCGCGCGCGCCAAGACGTTCCTGCGTTTCGTCGGCAGGCGCGTGCTCGATGACGACCTGTTCCAGGCCGCTGGCGCGCTGTCGTTCACCACCGTGTTCGCACTGGTGCCGCTGTCGATGGTGGTGTTCGGCGTGCTGTCGGCGTTTCCGGTGTTCTCGGAGTGGAGCGACCGGCTCAGCGATTACGTCTTCTCCAATTTCGTGCCCAATGCGGCGCGCTCGGTGGAGGGCGTGCTGCGGCAGTTCTCGACCAACGCCGGCCAGCTGACCACCGCCGGCGTGGTCGCGCTGGTGGTGTCGCTGTTGATCACACTCAACGGCGTGGAGAGCACCTTCAACGAAATCTGGCGGGTCAAGGCCGCGCGGCCGCAGCTGGGGCGCTTCCTGGTGTACTGGACGGTGTTGACCCTGGGCGCGCTGGTGGCCGCGGCGAGCCTGGCGATCTCGGCGAAGTTCTTCGCGCTGTCGGTGTTCGAAACCCAGGCCGGGCATTTTCTCGAAACGCTGATGCTGCGGTTGGCGCCGATGGCGATCGAGCTGCTGGCGTTGGCGGCGATCTATCGCGTCGTGCCGCACCGCACCGTCAAGTGGCGGCACGCGCTGGCCGGAGCCATGCTGGCAACGGTGTTGTTCGAGCTGATCAAGTGGGCCATCAGCCTGTACCTGGGCAGCTTCGGTTCGTATTCGAGGATCTACGGCACGGTCGCATTCGTGCCGATCTTCCTGTTGTGGATCTTCATGAGCTGGGTGGCGGTGCTGCTGGGGGCGTCTCTGGCCGCGTCGATTTCCGCCTTCCGCTATCAGCCCGTGGGCATGCGCCTGCCGCAGGGTTACGAGATCTACGGGCTGTTGCGCCTGCTGGCGCGCTTCAACGAGGCCCGCAAGCTGGGCAAGGGCCTGCACACCGACCGCATCCAGGAGCTCGAACCGATCCTGACCGACGCACTGGTGCAGGAGATGCTGGGGCAACTGTGCGGGATCAACGTGGTGCGGCGCGCCGAGGATGGCGAATGGCTGCTGGCGCGCGATATGGACGAACTCAGTATGGGCGAGTTGTACGAGGCCCTGCAGCTGCGTATCCCGATCGCCGAGGCGCGCTTGCCGTGCCGCGAGGATTCCCTCGGCCCGTCGGCGATCGAGGCGCTGGACGAATTGCGCATCCCGTTGCGTGCGCTGATGAAACGCCGCGTGGCTTCGATCCACGCCGAGAACAAGGACTGAACGATGCCGATGGGTTTTCCAGATCGCCGCGCCCGCTTGTTGCCCGGGTTGTTCTGCACGCTCTTGCTGGCCGCCTGCGGCCCGCTATCCGCGCCACCCGACGATGCGGTCGAGGCGCCCGCCGCCGCGGCAAAACCCGCTGCGCTGCCTGCACCGACAACGCCTGCAGCCGAGCCGATGCCGGCCGTGCCCGAGCTGCGGATCGCCACGCTCGACGGCAGCCAGTACGACCTGCAGACGCACCGCGGCCGGTGGGTTGTGGTGAACTTCTGGGCGACCTGGTGCGCGCCGTGCCTGAAGGAAATGCCGGAACTGTCCGCGCTCGACGCAATGCGCGAGCACATCGAGGTGATCGGCCTGGCCTACGAGGACATCGAACCGGCGGCGATGCGCGAGTTCCTGGTCAGGCATCCGGTGGTGTACCCGATCGCCATCGTGAATACCTACGACCCCCCGAAGGCGTTCGACACGCCGCGCGGACTGCCGATGACCTACCTGATCGCGCCCGATGGCCGCGTTGTCGAGACATTCCTTGGCCCGGTCACGGCCGAGGAGATCGAAAAAGCCATCGCTGCTGCCGGTGGTCCTGCGCCGGTGGCCTGAGGGCGGACCGCGATGGAAGCGACCCGTTTTATCGTCAGCGGCAAGGTCCAGGGCGTCTGGTTCCGCGCATCGACGCGCGAGCAGGCGCAGGCGCTGGGGCTGCGCGGGGTGGCGCGCAACCTCGACGACGGACGCGTGGAAGTGCTTGCGGTAGGCGATACGGCCGCGATCGAACGGCTGGCCGTGTGGCTGGGGCAAGGGCCGCCGTTGGCGCGGGTCGACGCGGTCGAGTGCACCGCGGTGCTGATGGACGAAGCGTGGCTGGCGGATTTCGTGATCGAGTGATTGCGAACACCGCGGCTTGTCTGCCCGTTTACGAAACAAACGGGCGGGCAGACGCGCTTGCAAGCCACTGGCTTGCGCGCCGCGCAGCCACCGAGGCTAGTCGAGCGGATACGATTCGATCGGCGCCAGCACGCCGTAACGCTCCTTCGACATCGGCCCCGGCAGTGGCGGCAGTTCGATGTCGACCGGAGGTACTTCGGTATCGGGCAGACGCGACAGCAGGTCGCCGATCAAGGTCAACCGTCCGAGCCTCTGGTCGTCGAAGTCCACCAGCGTCCACGGCGCATGGGGCGTGTGGGTGGCCACCAGCATCGCCTCGCGTGCTCGGGTGTAATCGTCGTATTGCGTGCGCGCACGCACATCGACCGGTGACAGTTTCCAGCGCTTGAGCGGATCCTCGACGCGCTCGGCGAAGCGTTGTTCCTGCTGCGCCTGGTCGCAGCACAGCCAGTACTTGAACAGCAGGAGGCCATCGTCGACCAGCTGCTGTTCAAACACCGGCGCCTGGCGCAGGAACGCCTGTACCTGCGCGTCGTCGACGAACCCCATCACCTTCTCGACGCCCGCGCGGTTGTACCAGCTGCGGTCGAACAGCACGATCTCGCTGCGACTCGGCAGGTGGGCGACGTAGCGTTGGAAATACCACTCGCCCTGTTCGCGTTCGCTGGGCTTGGGCAACGCCGCCACGCGGTACTGGCGGGTATCCAGGTGTTCGGTGATGGCCTTGACGGTACCGCCCTTGCCGGCGGTGTCGCGGCCCTCCAGCACCACTGCGATGCGCTGGCCGGTATGGCGTGCCCAGCGCGCCATCGCCACCAGTTGCAGCTGCAGTGGCTCCAGCCGTTCTTCGTAGTCCTTGCGCTTGAGCTGTTTCATCGGCGGGTCTTCATTCGCGTGTGTTCCCTTCCTCTGACTTGGCGTGGCGTGGCGATCCTATGCTCACTCCTTCAGCCGCGGCCGCAGCGTGGCGAGGTTGCACGGCCGGGTGCGAGCATCGAGCTGGGCGCGGATGATCTTCTCCCACGCGGTCCGGCAAGCCGGAGTCGAGCCCGGCAGACAGAACACGAACGTGCCGTTGGCCAGCCCGGCGAACGCACGCGACTGCAGTGTGGAAGTGCCGATCTCTTCAAAGCTGATCGACCGGAACAGTTCACCGAAGCCGGGCATGGTCTTGTCGAGCAAAGGCAACAAGGCTTCGGGCGTGGAGTCGCGGCCGGTGAATCCGGTGCCGCCGGTGACCAGCACGCCGTCGACGGTGTCGTCAGCGATCCATTGCGAGACACCGGCGCGGAGTTGGTAACGATCGTCGTGCAGCAAGGCGCGGCCGGCGAGAGTGTGCCCGGCGTCGACCAACGCCTGCACGAGGTAATCGCCCGAACTGTCCTCGGCCGGCGTGCGTGAATCCGACACGGTCAGCACGCACAGGTTCAAGGCAATGAAATCACGTTCGTCCGTCATGCCTTGCAGCCTATCGCAAACCAGGTATTTGCTCCCTTTCTGGCCAAGCTGGTTGAAAAGAACTGCTTTCGAGTCCTGCCTCGACTCCCATATTGGACCAGCAGGGTTGGGGAGGATTGGGTTTGCCTTTGAGCTGGAACAGACAGCGACAGCAGATCTCTTCCAGCCCCCAATGACACGTCCTTGAGCGCCGTCATCGCGACAAGTCCACTCCGTACCACTGGTTGTCATCTTCGATCCAGCCAGCGTGTCGATACAGCGCGCGTGCCGCGGTGTTGTCACGGCCGGTTTCGAGCACGATCCGCGCCGCGCCATCGTCACGTGCGAATCGCGCGGCGGCATCCAGCAGCGCGCGCGCGGCGCCGCCACGGCGCGCGGCTTCGGCGACATACAGGTCGTTGAGTATCCAGATCCGCGCGGTGCGCACCGACGAGAACATCGGATAGAGCTGGGTGAAACCGATCGCGTCACCATCGCGTTCCGCCAGCAGCACCACCGACTCGCCGGCCTGCATGCGCTGGTGCATCCAGTCGCGTGCGCGTGGCAGGTCACCGGGTTGGCCGTAGAACTGGCGGTAGGCGTTGAACAACGGGGCAATGGCCTCGAGGTCGGTGGTGTCGGCGCGGCGGATCGAAGTCGTCATCGGGTCAACCGTGCCAGTTCATCGGCCTGGTGCTCCTGCTGCAGCCGCGCGACCAGCGCGTCGAGGTCGCCGGTGAGGATGTTGGGCAGGTCGTACAACGTCAGGCCTTCGACGCGGTGGTCGGTGATCCGCCCCTGCGGGTAACTGTAGGTGCGGATGCGCTGGCTGCGATCGCCGCTGCCAACCTGCAATTTGCGGGTCTCGGCCTGCGCGGCGGCCGCCTTGATCGCCTGCGCGTCGTTTAGCATCGCCGCCAGCCGCTTCATCGCCTTGTCGCGGTTGGCGTGCTGGCTGCGCTCGGTCTGGCTTTCGACCACGAAGCCGCTGGGGATGTGGGTGATGCGGATCGCCGAATCGGTCTTGTTGACGTGCTGGCCGCCGGCGCCGGAGGAGCGGAAGGTGTCGACCTTGAGGTCGGACGCATTCAACTCGATCGGTTCGCCCTCGGCTTCTACCGGAATGATCGCCACGGTCGCCGCCGAGGTGTGGATGCGGCCCTGCGATTCGGTTTCCGGCACGCGCTGCACGCGGTGGGTGCCGGACTCGAACTTGAGCCGCGAGTACGCGCCGCGGCCCTCGACGCGCGCGATGATTTCCTTGAAGCCGCCATGGTCGCCCGCGCTGGACGACTCGATCTCGACCTGCCAGCCCTGACGCTCGGCGTAGCGCGCGTACATGCGGAACAGGTCGCCGGCGAAGATCGCGGCCTCGTCGCCGCCGGTACCCGCGCGCACTTCCAGGTAGATGTCGCCTTCGTCGCGCGCGTCCTTGGGAATCAGGTGCGCGAGCAGTTCGGCGTCGAGTTGTTCCAGCCGCGCGGTCGCGGCGGCGATCTCGTCTTCGGCCAGCTCGCGCATGCCGCGGTCGTCACGCAGCAGCGGATCGCCACGCATCGCCTCTGCCGCGGCCAGATCTCCCTTGGCGCGGGCTTCGTCGGCCAGCGCGGTCACCATCGGTTCGAGCTGAGAGAACTCGCGCGACAGCTTGCGGAAGCGGGCGTTGTCGGCGATCACGCCGGGATCGGCCAGCAGGCGCTCGAGTTCCTCGCGCCGTTCGGCGAGGGCTTCCAGCTTGCGGCGCAGGGTGGGGGTCATGGTGTCAGGCCGGGAATGGGGAATCGGGAATCGGGAATGGGGAATCGAAAAAAAGTGGAAGACAAACCTATTCCTAATCCCGATCCCCGTTTCCCGGCTCTGCGCGAAACAACTTCTCCGCCGCGCGCGCGAGTTCCGCGTTGCCGCTCAGCGCCGCCTCGCGCAGGGCCACGGTGGGTGCGTGCAACAGACGTTTGGTGAGCGTGTGGGCGAGGTAGTCCAGCACCACGTCGGGATTCTCGCCGGCCGCCAATTGCAATTTCGCCTTCGCCAGCACTTCCGCGCGGGCGATCTCGCCATGCGCACGCAGGCGCTTGAGCGGTTCGGTGCGCGTGCTGGCGGCCATGGTTTCGGCGAAGCGCGCGACCTGCAATTCGACGATCGCCTCGGCTTCGGTTGCGGCCTCGCGGCGGCTGCGGCGGTTGTCCTCGATCGCACGCTCAAGGTCATCCACCGTGTACAGGAACACGTCCTTGAGCTGGGCCACGTCGCTGGCGATGTCGCGCGGCACCGCCAGATCGAGCAGCAGCATCGGCCGGTGCTTGCGCGAGGCCAGCGCGGCGGCGACCTGCGGCTTGCGCAGGATCGGCTCGCGGCTGGCGGTGGCCGACAGCACGATGTCGACTTCGTTGAGGTGACGGTCGAGTTCCGACAGCGGCAACGCGACACCGCCGTGGCGGGTCGCCAGCTCCTGCGCGTGGGTCAAGGTGCGGTTGGCGATCAATATCCTTTTGGCCTTGGCCTGTACCAGGTGGCGCGCGGCCAGTTCGATGGTTTCGCCGGCGCCGATCAGCAGCACCGTCGAATCCTCCAGGCGCGCGAAAGAACCCTGCGCCAGCCGCACCGCGGCCGAGGCCACCGACACCGGATTGGCGCCGATGCGGGTGTCGGTACGCGCGCGCTTGGCGGTGCTGAAGGCGTGCTGGAACAACCGGTCGAGCTGGCTGCCGAGGCTGCCGGCGGCGCGGGCGCTGGCCCAGGCGTCCTTCACCTGGCCGAGGATCTGCGGTTCGCCGAGCACCAGCGAATCCAGCCCGGTAGCCACCCGGAAAAGATGCCGCACCGCATCGGCGTCGACGTGCCGGTACAGATAAGCGTGCAGGTCGCCGGCGTCGTCGGGATGGTTGGCCAGCCAGTCGGCGAGCGCGCGGCCGTCGTCGTCGGCCATCGCGTACAGCTCGGTGCGGTTGCAGGTCGACAGCAGCGCGACCTCACTCACTGCCGGCAATGCACGCAATGCCGCCAGCGCCGCCGGCATCGCGTCGGCCGAAAACGCCACGCGCTCGCGCAGGCTGACCGGCGCGGTCTGGTGATTGATGCCGAGGACGAAGAGGCTCATGAAACCGGACTCATCGAACCGTGCGCATTGGGCCGCGGGGAACTTCCATTCAGGCGCTTGCGATAAGCTGCTGGCTGCTGTGGGCCGCCATTCTACCGGCCCTGTTGCCTACAAGGATTCTGGTGAGTTCGATGCCTGCAACGTCGCGTCCCGTCGCCGCCTTGATCGCCCTGGGTCTGCTGCTTCCCGGCTTGTTGCTGCCTCACTCGCGTGCGGCCGCCGCACCGGCGACGGCGGCCGAGGTCGCCAGCGAGGCCACCAATCGCTCGCTGGAGCCGTTGCTGGCCGGCGAGTTCGCCCTGCAGGCCGGGCGCCTCGACGATGCCGCGCGCTGGTACCTGGAAGCAGCGCGTGCGGCCGAGGATGCCGCGCTCTCCGAGCGTGCGACCCGGATCGCGCTGCTGGCCAAGGACGATGCACGTGCGGCCGAAGCCCTGGCGCTGTGGCGCCGGCAGGGCGGCCAAGGGGCGTCCGTGCTGGCCGCCGAAGCCACGCTGGCACTGCGCCGTGGCAACGATCGCGACGCTCGCCGGCATCTGCTGGCGTTGATGCAATCGCCCGGCGACGAAGGCTGGCGGCAGGCGCTGGGCGTGCTCGGGATCGGCGCGCGCGATCCCACGCAGGCCGGGCGGATGCTGGAAACCCTGGTCGAACGCGACGCGATCCCCGACCAGTTGCAGGCGTGGCTCGCCTTTGGTGGGCTGGCCCAGCGCATCGAGCAGCCGGCACTGGCAGAACGCATCGTGGTCGAAGTGGTACGTCGCTTCCCCGGCGAGCCGCGGGTCGCGTTGCTGCGCGCCAGCCAGTTGCGCGAGGCCGGCAAGACGCAGGAAGCATTGCAAGCCCTCGCCGCGGTCGAGGACCAGGCCGCCGCCGATACCGACCTGCGCCTGTCGATCGCCGGCGAATACGACGCCCTGGGCGAAACCGGCCGCGCCGAACGAACCCTCGCCCGCGGCCCGCAGGACGACCAGACCTATGCCCTGCGTGCCTCGTTGCTGGCACGCGAGGAGGACAAGAGTGCATTGACCGCGCTTTACCGCGAGTTGAGCCGCGACGCCGCCCGCCCCGATCCGCAGCGCCGCCTGCTGGTCGGGCAGATGGCCGAGTTCCTGAAGCTGCATGCCGAGGCGCTGGAGTGGTACCAGGGAGTGCCCGGCGGCCCGCAACGCTGGGTCGCCCGGCTGCGCGCGGCCAATGTGTTGCACGAACTCGACCGCGCCAACGAAGCCTACGCCGCGCTGCGCGACATCCAGGCCGATGCCTCCGCCCATGAAGGCGCACGCCGCGACGCCTACCTGCTGGAAGCGTCGCTGCGCCAGAAGGAGGACGACGCCGCCGGTGAGCTGGCCGCGTTCGCCCGTGGCCTGGCGGCGTTCCCCGACGAACCGGAGATCCTCTACGCCCGCGCGCTGAGTTACGAGCGCCGCGACGACATCCCGCGCGCCGAAGCCGACTTCCGCCGCATCCTGGTGGCCGAACCCGACAGCGTCGCCGCGCTCAATGCGCTCGGCTACACGCTCGCCGACCGCACCACGCGCTACCAGGAGGCGCTGGAACTGATCGACCGGGCGCGCGCCGCCGAACCCGACAGCGCCGCGATCATCGACAGCTATGGCTGGGTGCTTTATCGCCTCGGCCGCAACCAGGACGCCCTGGTCGAATTGCGCCGTGCGTTCGCCCTGCAGAAAGACGCCGAGATCGGCGCCCACCTCGCCGAGGTGCTCTGGGTCCTGGGTCAGCGCGACGAGGCGCGCAGGTATTTCGAGGAATCCCGCAAGCTCGATCCCGACAATCGCGCCCTGCAGCGCGCACTGGAAAAGACCGGCGCATGAAATTTTCAGTTCTCTTGACAGCGGCGCTGGCGATGTTGCTCGGCGCCTGCGCGACACGACCGGTCCAGCCCGACCTGACCCCGGCCCAGGTCGCCGCCGCCGAAGCCGCGCAGCACACACGCGAACAGGCCTTGCGGGTGCAGGACCACTGGTCGCTGGCCGGCCGGATCGCGGTGTCCAACCACGGCAAGGGCGGCAGCGGCCGGATCGAATGGCAACAGGCCGATGCGCAATACCGCGTGGCGCTGAGCGCTCCGGTCACCCGGCAGAGCTGGCGCCTGACCGGCGACGCCGACAGCGCCCTGCTCGAAGGCCTGGAAGGCGGCCCGCGCAGCGGCCCGGACGCACGCCTGTTGCTGCTGGATAGCACCGGCTGGGACATCCCGGTCGCCGCGCTGACGCAATGGATTCGCGGCGCTCGCGCACACGCGCTGGGTCCGGCCCGGATCCGGTACGGCGTCGACGGCCTGCCGTGGCAGATCGAACAAGACGGTTGGCTGATCCAGTACCAGTGGCCCGACGTCATCCCCGCCGGGCCGCGCGAGGGCAACCGGCTGCCCAGTCGCGTCGACGCCACCCGTGGCGAGGCCAAGGTGAAGCTGATCGTGGACGAGTGGGAGGCTTGAAGCGTTTTTGCTGCAGATAAGAGCCGATAACCGCAGATGGGACTAAATTTATGAGTTTTATCCGCTTTTATCAGATTTTATCCGCTGCATAGGCCTCTTTTTGATGCCTGCGCTCGACCCCATGACCGACCCTTCGATCGACGCTGGCTGGATCACCTGGCCCGCGCCGGCCAAACTCAACCTGTTTCTGCGGGTTGTCGGCCGCCGCGACGACGGCTATCACCTGCTGCAGACCGTGTTCCGGCTGCTCGACTGGGGCGACCGCATCCGGTTGCGGGTTCGCAGGGATGGCCGGATCGTGCGCCACGGTGCAGGCCAGGAGGTTGTTGCCGAAGCGGATGATTTGACCGTGCGTGCGGCGAAACTTCTACGATCGGCGTCTCAAACACGCTACGGCGCCGACATTTTCATTGAAAAAGCAATCCCGATGGGCGGCGGGTTCGGCGGCGGTTCGTCCGATGCGGCCACCGTCCTGGTCGCCCTCAATGCCATGTGGGATACGTCGCTGGAAACGGATCAACTGGCCGTGCTCGGCCTGCAACTGGGCGCCGACGTTCCGGTGTTCGTGCGCGGTCGCACTGCCTGGGCGGAGGGAGTGGGCGAACGACTGGTCGCGCTCGATCTGCCGCCGGCCTGGTACGTGCTGGCCGACCCCGGCGTGCATGCGCCGACCGGCGTCCTGTTCCAGTCGGCTGAATTGACGCGCGATGCCGCGCCCGCGACAATGGCCGACTTCGTTTCAGGTATGCCGCTCGGGAATGCGTTCGAGCCGGTACTGCGCGGACGCGATCCTGCCGTCGAGGCGGTGTTCGCGGCCTTGTCGCAGATCGGCACGCCGCGTCTGACTGGTTCCGGCAGCGGTTGTTTCGTCGAGTTCGCCAGTCGCGAATCCGCCGAAACCGCACTGGCGGCGGTGCCACCCCGTGTCAAGGCCTGGCTGGCGACAGGGGTGGCGCGTTCACCCTTGCACGTCGCGCTTGAGTCCTTTGGCGCACTGGACGGTGCCGCAGGCGAGGCTAACGCGCAGTAAAAACAACAGGCTAACGACAGCAGGGGCGTCGCCAAGAGGCCCAAGGCACCAGGTTTTGATCCTGGCATTCGTAGGTTCGAATCCTACCGCCCCTGCCAATTACATCTGGAATCGAGAATCGGGAGTCGGGCATCGTCAAAGGCAAGCAATCCGCTGACGTAACACCTACCCCGAGCCCCGAATCCCGCCGTTAACGATTCCCCATTCCCGACTCCCGGCTTGTCCATGCAAAACGATCGCAGCCTGCTGGTATTCAGCGGCAACGCCAACCGCCCGCTCGCCGAAGCGGTGTGCAAGGAACTCGGCATCCGCCTGGGCAAGGCGCTGGTGGGTACGTTCTCCGACGGCGAGGTGCAGGTCGAGATCGAGGAGAACGTGCGCCGGCAGGAAGTGTTTGTGATCCAGTCGACCTGCGCGCCAAGCGCCGAGAACCTGGTCGAGCTGCTGGTGCTGGTGGACGCGCTCAAGCGCGCCTCGGTCAGCTCGGTGACCGCAGTGGTGCCATATTTCGGCTACGCCCGCCAGGATCGCCGCCCGCGTTCCTCGCGGGTGCCGATCACCGCCAAGGTCGCGGCCAAGATGTTCAGCGCGGTCGGCACCGACCGGGTGTTGACGGTCGACCTGCATGCCGACCAGATCCAGGGCTTTTTCGACATGCCGGTCGACAATGTCTATGCCTCACCGCTGCTGCTGGCCGACATCTGGCGCGCGCACGGCACCGACAACCTGATCGTGGTCTCCCCGGATGTCGGCGGCGTGGTGCGCGCCCGCGCGATCGCCAAGCGCCTCGACGATGCGGAGCTGGCGATCATCGACAAGCGCCGCCCGCGCGCCAATGTGTCCACGGTGATGAACATCATCGGCGACGTATCCGGCAAGACCTGTGTGCTGGTCGACGACATCGTCGATACCGCCGGCACCCTGTGTGCCGCCGCCGCGGCGCTGAAGGCGCAGGGCGCGACCAAGGTGGTCGCGTACTGCACGCATCCGGTGCTGTCGGGCGCGGCGATCGGCAACGTCGGCAAGTCGCAGCTCGACGAGCTGGTGGTGACCGACACCATCCCGCTGACCGAGGCGGCGCGGGCCTGCGGCAAGATCCGTCAGCTCAGCGTGGCCGAACTGCTGGCCGAGACGATCCGCCGGATCGCGTTCGGCGAATCGGTCAGTTCGCTCTACGTCGACTGACCCGAAAAAATTCGCGGCAACGGGACATGCTCCAACGGAGCATTTCCGGTGCCGCAACACCGCTCCCCTGGTCGCGAGGGAGCGTCAACGCCGCCGCGAGGCGGTTCATTGCAAGCAAAGTGAGTAATCCAAAATGTCCGAACACACCATCAAGGCCACTGGCCGCAAGGTAGAGGGGAAGGGTGCGAGCCGCCGCCTGCGCCATGCATCCAGCATCCCGGCCATCGTCTACGGCGGCAAGTCCGAGCCGATGCCGATCCAGCTCGACCAGGAGAAGATCTGGGTCGCCAGCCAGAACGAGTGGTTCTATTCCTCGATCCTGAGCCTGGACATCGACGGCAAGATCGAAAGCGTGTTGCTGCGTGACATGCAGCGCCACCCGTTCAAGCAGATCATCATGCACATGGACTTCCAGCGCGTCAGCGCCAACCAGCCCATCAAGGTCGCAGTACCGCTCCACTTCCTCAACCAGGACACCTCGCCGGCCGGCAAGGCCGCCGACGTCGTGGTCTCCCACGAGCTCAACGAAGTCGAGATCAGCTGCCTGCCGAAGGATCTGCCGGAGTTCCTCGAAATCGACCTGGCCGAGCTCACCGTCGGCGACACCATTCACCTCTCGGCGCTGAAGCTGCCCGCGGGCGTGGAGATTCCGGAGTTGAAGCTGGGCAAGGAGCACGACGTGGCGATCGTCAGCGCCAAGCACGGCCGCGTCGAGATCGAGGAAGAGCCCACCGACGAGGAAGCCGAGTCGGCCGATGTGCCGGCGGCCAAGGTCGACGCCCCGGACGAAGGCGAAGGCGAAGACGAAGCGAAGTGATCGTGTCGCGTCGGCTTGCCCGTTTCGGCGGGCCGGCCGGTGCGCGTGTCCGTCTTCACCGTCTTTCAGAAATCATCGATGGCCGGTTTGCGCCTCATCGTCGGGCTGGGTAATCCCGGCCCAGAACACGCCCGGACCCGGCACAACGCCGGGTTCTGGTTCGTGGACGCGTTGGCGGACAAGCTGGGGGCGCGCTTCGGGCTGGAGTCGAAGTTGTTCGGCGAGACCGCCAAGGTCGAGATCGCCGGTCAGTCGGTGTGGCTGCTGAAGCCGGCCACATTCATGAATCTGTCGGGCAAATCGGTCACCACGGCCCTGCGCTACTGGAAGATCGAGCCCGGGCAGGCGTTGCTGGCACACGACGAACTCGATCTTACGCCGGGCACCGCGCGGCTCAAGTTCGACGGTGGCCACGGCGGCCAGAACGGACTGCGCGACACCATCCGCCTGCTGGGCGCTGGTCAGTTTCACCGGCTCAGGGTTGGCATTGGCCATCCCGGCCACAAGGACGGGGTCACACCGTGGGTGCTGGGCAGGCCCGGCACCGACGACGAGATCATGATCCGCCGCGCCATCGACGATGCGATCGATGTGATGCCGCTGGCGGTGGCAGGCGATTTCAACGAGGCCATGAAGCGGCTGCATACACCGCGGCCCTGACGCCTTCGGATCTGATCGAAGGCCACACATCCACGATGCCCGCCATTGCAGGCATCGCACCAGAGCGAGTACAGCGTCATGGGCATCAAATGCGGCATCGTCGGCCTGCCCAACGTCGGCAAGTCGACCCTCTTCAACGCCCTGACCAAGGCCGGTATCGCCGCAGCCAATTTCCCCTTTTGCACGATCGAGCCCAATGTCGGCGTGGTGCCGGTGCCCGACCCGCGGCTGAACGCGCTGGCCGCCATCGTCAAGCCGCAGAAATGCATCCCGACCGCGGTCGAGTTCGTCGACATCGCCGGGCTGGTGGCGGGCGCGGCCAGCGGCGAAGGATTGGGCAACAAGTTCCTCGCCCACATCCGCGAGGTCGACGCGATCACCCACGTGGTGCGCTGCTTCGAGAATCCCGACGTCATCCACGTCAACAACAGGATCGATCCGATCGCCGACATCGACACGATCGATACCGAGTTGGCCCTGGCCGATCTGGAAGCGGTGGACAAGGCTTTGCAGCGCGCCGAACGCACCGCCAAGACCGGCGACAAGGACGCCAGGGTACGCGCGGAAGTGCTGGGCCGGGTCCGTGCAGGCCTGGATGCCGGCAAGCCCGCGCGCGCGCTGGATCTGTCCGAAGACGACCGGCTGGCCGTCCGCGACCTCTTCCTGCTGACCCTGAAGCCGGTGATGTACGTCGCCAACGTGCTCGAGGACGGCTTCACCGACAACCCGCACCTTGACGCCGTGCGCGCCCGTGCGGCCGGCGAGGGCGCCGAGGTGGTGCCGGTGTCGGCGGCGATCGAGGAGGAGCTGAGCGAGCTTGAGGATGTCGACCGCGATGCGTTCCTGACCGACCTCGGCCTCGACGAGCCCGGCCTGAACCGGGTGATCCGCGCGGCCTACCTGCTGCTGGGACTGCAGACCTATTTCACCGCCGGCGTGAAGGAAGTCCGCGCCTGGACCGTCAAGGCCGGCTCGACCGCCCCGCAGGCCGCCGGGGTGATCCATACCGACTTCGAGAAGGGCTTCATCCGCGCCGAAACCATCGGTTACGATGATTTCATCCAGTACAAGGGCGAATCCGGCGCGCGCGATGCCGGCCGCCTGCGCAAGGAAGGCAAGGAATACCTGGTCAAGGAAGGCGACGTGCTGCACTTCCTGTTCAACGTGTAGGGCGGGCCCACACCCGCTTGCTCATTGCCGGGCAACGGCACCACCGTAGAGCGGAGCTCGCTCCGCTGCGCCAGGCCGGCCGGCGAATCAAGACCCTCCGTGACCAATCGTTGACTTCCGCCCAAGCTCACGCCAGAATTGCGGGCTCTTTGGAGGGATACCCAAGCGGCCAACGGGGGCAGACTGTAAATCTGCTGGCTTACGCCTTCGGTGGTTCGAATCCACCTCCCTCCACCAGCAATGTATTCAGTGGTTGCAGTATGTTTTCGTAGTACCCGGCGCCTTACCAGCGACCGGTGCAACACCCCAGCAGAGAGGTTTCGGCGCGGGAGTAGTTCAATGGTAGAACATCAGTTTTCCAAACTGATTACGCGGGTTCGATTCCCGCCTTCCGCTCCATTGACGCTTCATCAGTGAAACCCTGTTGGCACAACCTGCTCACGTAGCTCAGTCGGTAGAGCACCTCCTTGGTAAGGAGGAGGTCGAAGGTTCGATTCCTTTCGTGAGCACCATATCTGCTTTGCACATAACCACACCTCCGTCCAACAACGAGAAGCGACTGTCATGGCCAAGGGTAAATTCGAGCGCACCAAGCCGCACGTGAACGTGGGCACCATCGGCCACGTGGACCACGGCAAGACCACGCTGACAGCGGCGTTGACGAAGCTGGGCGCGGAGATGTTCGGCGGCGAGTTCAAGGCCTACGACGCGATCGACGCGGCGCCGGAAGAGAAGGCGCGCGGGATCACGATCTCGACCGCACACGTCGAGTACGAATCGGCCAACCGGCATTACGCGCACGTGGATTGCCCGGGTCACGCCGACTACGTCAAGAACATGATCACCGGCGCGGCGCAGATGGACGGCGCGATCCTGGTGTG
>JALZKJ010000083.1 GCA_030859305.1 Pseudomonadota bacterium
GTATCTGTCTATCGCATTCGTCTCAGCGCCGCGGTGGATCGGCTACGAAGCCCTGCGGAAACGCGCGCGGAGAATGACGACGATCCCGCCATGACGGATGCGCCGGCAATACGCCCAGTGCGATCAATGCATCGCGATCGTCATAACGCAGTTCACTGACCTGGGCGGGCGCGCGACTGGCCCGCACGAACGCGGTGCGCGAGCTCGGCGACCATTCGCGCTGGCCATGACCGGTGCCGATCCGCTGCGCCGCGCGGCCGCTCTCCATTGCGGAATCGGCCGACTCGGCGGCTGAAGCCGAAGGCGCCGGCGCCGATCTTCGCGCATCACGTGCGCCTCGCGCGATCGGTACCGGCGGATACGCAGGGGGGTAATGGATCGACCGTGCCTCCTCGAACACCGCAATGCCGATCACGCCGACGTGGTCCGGCCGGCCGGTGCGTGCCGCGTGACTGTCGGGCAGATCGGTGAACACGAACCCGGCGATATCATCGAGCGACTTGCGCCAGCCGGCGATCTCGGTGCTCTGCCATGGGCCGAGCACGTAGCCGGCCTGCGAGGGATGCGCGGTTTCGCCGGTGACGGCATTGACCCCGTCGACCGACAGCACCACCAGCACGCGCTCGCCGCGGGTATTGGTCAGGCGCACGCCGTAGCGATGGCCCGGGGTGCCAGCGATCCAGCGCTGGTGCCGATGGTGATACTCGGGCAACCATTGGTCGCGATCGCGATCGACCACCGCGATGTCGACCAGGGGGCATCCCCCAGCGGGCGCGCCGCCAGCGGGGTGCAACCGAATGCTGCCAGCGCGGCGGCGGTGAACAACAGGGAACGCAACATGCGGGCATCTCCGGCAGGAATTTCGGGTGGGCTTTTCGGGTGGGCTTTCGGGCGGGCTTATCGAGCGGACTTTTCAGGCGGACTTTTCAAGCCTTGGATGCTGTGTTCAACGCGCCCACGTCGCCAACGGGGTTGATCGCCTGCGCGGTAAACTGCCATCCCGTTATTTCCAGCAGCATTCGATGCAGCCGACCCGCGTCCTCACCGGCATCACCACCTCCGGCACCCCGCATCTGGGCAACTACGTCGGCGCGATCCGCCCGGCGCTGGTATCCAGCCTTGCGCCCGGGGTCGAAAGTTTCTATTTCCTCGCCGACTACCACGCGCTGATCAAGGTCAGCGATCCCGCTCGCGTGCAACGCTCGACCCTGGAGATCGCCGCCACCTGGCTGGCCTGCGGATTGCAGCCAGACAGGGTGTGGTTCTACCGCCAGTCCGACATCCCCGAGATCCCCGAGCTCACCTGGCTGCTGACCTGCGTCGCGGGCAAGGGCCTGCTCAACCGCGCGCATGCGTACAAGGCCGCGGTCGACAGGAACCGCGCCGATGGCGAGGACGACGATGCGGCGATCAACGCCGGTCTGTTCATGTACCCGGTGCTGATGGCCGCCGACATCCTGCTGTTCAACGCCCACCAGGTGCCGGTCGGCCGCGACCAGGTGCAGCACATCGAGATGGCGCGCGATTTCGCCCAGCGCTTCAATCATCTGTACGGAGAACCGGTGGGCAGGGAGTATTTCACCCTGCCCGAGGCGGTGATCGAGGCGCACGTGGCGACCTTGCCGGGCCTGGACGGCCGCAAGATGAGCAAGAGCTACGACAACACCATCGCGCTGTTCGCGCCGCGCGAGCAGCTGAAGAAGCTGATCTATTCAATCGTCACCGACTCGCGCGCGCCGGGCGAGGCCAAGGACGCCGACGCCTCCAACGTGTTCCAGCTCTACCAGGCGTTCGCCAGCGCCGACGAATCCGCCGCGATGCGCGCCGCGTTCTCCGACGGCATCGGCTGGGGCGAGGCCAAGCAGGCGTTGTTCGAGCGCATTGACGCCGAAGTCGCGCCGCTGCGCGAGCAGTACGAAACGCTAATCGCCAAACCGGCGGAGATCGAAGCGATCCTGCGTGACTCTGCGCAGCGATTGCGCGCGGCGCATGCGACGCCGTTGTTGAAGACGCTGCGCGAAGCGGTCGGCCTGCGTGAACTGTCGCGTGACCTCTCGCGCGACCCGTCACCGGTGGCCGCGACCACACCCCGACACGACAAAACCGCACTGCCCTTACTCAAGCAATACCGCGAGGCCGACGGCAAGTTTTATTTCAAGCTGGTTGCCGGCGACCGCGTCCTGCTGCAGAGCCACGCATTCGATTCGCCGAAGCAGGCTGGCGAGGTGGTCGCAGCGATCAAGTCCGGCGCGATCAAGGCGCAGGGTGTGTTGGCACGCGCGCAACTCGGCGAGGGCGTGGACATCGCCGAAGTCGACGCGACACTGGCGGCCATGGCGGCGGCCGAGATCGGGAAAGCCCAGACCAGGGCATGAGCCCGCGGGTCGAACTCAACCTCAGCCTGAACCTGTTAATGCCGTGATTCGTCATCCTGGCGTTATTGTTCTGGCGGTTCCCGCGCAAATCGCCTTGGTTGCGCGATCGCGGTTGAAACAACACCAGCGCGCCAATGCATGCCGCGTCCCGTCACTTGGCTCTAATCCGCGGCTGGTTAGTGTCGGGCGTTCATGACCGTCTGCCATGAGCCCACGCAAATGCCAGCTGGAACGATGCATGCCGGAACAACCCATGCCGGAACGATCCATGCAGAAACGGGGCCTGTCGCCATCTCGCGGATTCCGCGATGACCGGTTCCGGCGCGACTCCCGGCGTTGCCGCTGAGCCGAGATCCGCGCCCAGGCCGATGCTGCGCACCCGGGATGTCGTGTCGCTGGTGATCGGCATTGTCGTGGGCGCGGGTATCTTCAGCGTGCCGGCGGTGGTGGCGGCCAATGCAGCCAGCGGCGACGCGGTGATGCTGGCATGGCTGGCCGGCGGCGTGCTCTCGCTGGCGGGCGCCATGTGCTATGCCGAACTGGCCACGGCGCACCCGCATGCCGGCGGCGAATACCATTTCCTGCGGCTGGCGTTCGGAGACAAGCTCGCGTTCCTGTTCGCGTGGGCACGGTTGACGGTGATTCCCACCGGCTCGATAGCGCTGCTCGCCTTCGTGTTCGGCGATTACGCGTCGCAGTTGCTGTCACTGGGCGTAACGCATTCGGCATCGATCTATGCGGCACTGGTGATCGTGGTGCTGACCGCGCTCAACGCGATCGGGCTGCAGTCGGGCAAGCGCACCCAGAACCTGTTGACGATCCTGCAGGTGGGCGGCGTGGTGGCGATCATCCTGGCCGGGTTGCTGCTGTCGCCATCGGTCACTGCAACGCCGGCCTTGTTCGAAGCGGGTGAGGCCAGCAACTGGGGCCTGGTTCTGATCTTCGTGATGCTGGCGTACGGCGGCTGGAACGAGGCCGCGTATGTCTCGGCCGAAGTCGTCGGCCCCACCCGCAACCTGCCGCGGGCGTTGTTCTGGAGCCTCGGCGCAATCACCGCGTTGTACCTGCTGATGAACTTCGCCTACCTGCGCGTGCTGGGTCTGCAGGGCATGGGTGATTCGCAGGCCATCGCCGCCGACATGATGCAGCGCGTGCTGGGCGGCACCGGCGCCGGCCTGATCAGCGCCGTGGTCGCCGTGGCGGCATTGACCTCGACCAATGCGACGATCCTGATGGCCGCGCGTACCACCTTTGCGTTCGGCCGCGTCGCGCCGATGTTCCGCGTGCTCGGCCGCTGGCATCCGCGCCTGGATGCGCCGGTCAACGCGCTGCTGGCGCAGTCGGCGATCGCGGTGGCGCTGGTGCTGCTCGGCACGCTGACCCGGCAGGGCTTCGTGACCATGGTCGAGTACACCGCGCCGGTGTTCTGGCTGTTCTTCCTGCTGACCGGCATCGCGTTGTTCGTATTGCGCATCCGCGCGCCAGATGCACCACGGCCGTTCCGCGTGCCGTGGTATCCGCTGACGCCGCTGGTGTTCTGCGCGATGTGCGGCTACCTGTTGTACGCCAGCCTGCGCCATACCGGCATCGGCGCGCTGGTGGGGCTGGCCGTGCTGGCGGTGGGTGCGCTGGTGCTGCTGATCGGCGGCGAACGCGCCGTTCCCCCGCGCGCGCATTCCACTGCCGATCCGAACGTCCCGCTGCCGACCGATTGACTGACGCCACCGGACCCGTTGTCCGCCAACCGATACCCGCCAACCGATGCCGTTCCATCCGCTGCAGCCTCCCGATGTCAACCAAGCAAGGAGAACCTCCGTGAAAACTTCCGTGACCCTGCCTGCAGGGCAACCGTCCCGCACCCTCGCCGCCTGGCTGATCGGCGCCGGCCTGACCGCACTCGCGGCCGGCTGCACGCAGGCACCGCAAGCGGCGCCACAGGTCGCCGATGCACGCGCGGCGGAATCCGCCTCCTCCTACGGCATCCCCGATGGCGTCGCCGAGATGCCAGCGGTGCAGGCAGAAGCATCGGACTCGCCGTTCGGCATGAGCTCGCTCTCTCCTGACGGCGCGGCGTCGGGGCGACGGGTGCCCGACGTGGTGTTCGTGCCCACCCCGCACGAGGTCGTGGATGCGATGCTGAAGATCGCCAATGTCGGCCCCGGCGACGTGCTGTACGACCTGGGCTCGGGAGACGGCCGCATCCCGATCGCCGCCGCCAAGCGCTGGGGCACGCGCGGCTTGGGCATCGACATCGACCCCGATCGCATCCGCGAGGCCAACCAGGCCGCGAAGGCGGCTGGCGTCACCGGCAAGGTGAAGTTCATCGAGGCCGACCTGTTCGAAACCGACCTGTCCGACGCCACCGTCGTCACCCTGTACCTGCTGCCGGCGCTCAACCTGCGGCTGCGCCCGACCCTGCTGGGCCTCAAGCCCGGCACCCGCATCGTCACCCACAACTACCACATGGGCGACTGGAGCCCGCAGCAACAGGTCATCGTCGGCGACTCGGTGGTGTATTTCTGGGAAGTGCCGGGCACCGCCCCAACCGGCCTGAACGACGGCGTGCAGTGAGGCGTCTGACGACGGCGCCGCCTGCTACAGCCCGCGGCATGCAGCGCAACCCCAACGCCTGAGCTGTGACACGTATCGCAGACGGCCGCCCCAACGTGCCGTCTTATTCGCAGGCACAAGGGGAATCGACATGACTTCGGAAAAGCAAACCCAGCCCGACCGGCTGGAGCGCGTGGCCAGAGGGCTGCTGGCTCTGGCGTTGATGGCGGCAGTGGCTTGGGCGTGGGCGGGCGACCGGTTTTAGTACGGCCGCGCCAGAGAGCGTGCGTCGGTTACACGCCGGACAACGCCCCTTCCTGAAAAGAAAGAGCAATTTGCCTTTGCGCTTGCTCGCCGAACGTCAGCGCATGAAAAACGCCGGGCCGACGCATCGGCCCGGCGCTGCAGTCCACATCAGTTGGTCGGCGAAGCCGCCATGTCGGCACGATACTGGGCTACCTCGGCCTCCGACAACATGCCATTGCCATCGGCGTCGGCCATCGAGAAGTTCTCGTGAAGCATGTCGCCGGCGGTCAACTCGTCCCGGGTGATGCTGCCGTCACTGTTGCGGTCCATCTGCGCAAACGACATCCCCTCACCCCTCATCCCACCCATCGTATCGGCAGGCATGGTGTCGACCCGAGTCGGGTCATTCATGGCTGGGGGTGGCGGTGTCATCGCGGTGTCGGTGGTATCGGGGGTGCGGTTGCATGCCGCAAGCATCACCAAGCCTGGCATGAGCAGGGCAAACAATGCGGTGGATTTGATGTTCATCTGGGATTCTCCGGTTTGCCCCGGGCGGGATGCCCGCGGGAGAGGCAGGCGGGCGCCGGGCGGCGCCGCAAAGAAATCCTCTGGCCACAAGGGTTCCAGTCACCCGGTAAAGGAACGGTGACGGAGTTGTTATCGCGGCATCGCCGGGAGGTCTGGTGCCGTCCACTTCAGGTCACCTGGACATTGGCTGCTGACGCGGCATGCTCATCGTCCCCATAAGCTGACATCGCGCCTCTCTGGGAACAAGAGGCGCGGGAGAGATTTGCCCATTCTCCTAATGCTGCGCGTGCAACCGAAACGCCGAATCCGCCGGAAACTGCGCGCGGCTCGGCAAGGACGTCAGCTCGACACGGTTGGGCGCCTTCGGCTCGGACTGGTCGAACGCCGCTGATGCCCCGCGCTGCGCGGCCTTGTGCGGCACCCGCCACAGCTCGTCGGGCGAGTAGTACGACACCCCGCGCGTCCAGCGTGCATTGCCGGTCTTGGCGTCCTCGCGGATCGCCAGCCGGTCCTGGCCGCGGGTCAGGTACAACGGCGTCCACAACCCTTCCTTGGCGTCGGCCGACAGGCAGACGAAATAGTGCTGCGCGGCGACCGCATCATCGGGCTCGACGGTGTGGCTGGCGCCAAACCTGAGCAGTTCCTGCGGGTACATGTGCAGCACCAGTCCCGGGCCATAAACGTGGGCCATGTCGAAATTCCTTGGAGCGGCGCGAAAAAAGTAACGCACTGCATCGTAGTCCTTCCGGCGCCGTCAATCCGGCGCGCGAGGATCCAGGGCATCACGGTCGAGCAACGCCATCGCCTGCTCGACCTCGCCCCGCCCGGTCGGCCGCACCCGTCGCGCGATCTCCTTGCCGTCGCACAGCAGCACCAGCGTCGGCCACATTTTGACCCGGAACGAGCGCCCCAACCGCCGCCCGCGCCCGTCCTTGATCTTGATGTGGCGCACGTCGGTCTGTCCCGCCAGCACCGCCTCCAGCGCCGGTTGCGCGCCGCTGCAGTGCGGGCACCACGGCGCGCCGAACTCCAGCAGGGTGACGCCGGCCAGCGCGTCGACCTCCGCGCAGGTTGGTTCCTGATCGGCATACAAAGGGGTGTAAGGCGGCGCATCCGGATGGCGTGCGCGCCACCCTACGTCGGCAATAGTGACGACACTTGAAAGCGCCTGTCCGCAGGCCGGGTTGGCCTCATCGACTTAGCATTCTTTGTCGATGGCGCGATGGCGGGTTGATGTAACCAGCCCACCCTGCAGCCCCGTACCACCGCAACCTCGGAACCGGGCCTGCATGTTCGCCTTGCCGATCACCGATGACGCCGCGGGCTCGCCCTCTTCAGGCACGATGTAATAGCCGTCCGCGTCCTCGACCCAGCCTACGGTTCTACTGAGTCACGTCACCCGCATTTCGAATAGCCGCAATTCAGACAAGTCGCGCACCCGTCCATCATCACCACGGCCTTGGCGCTGCACTTGTGGCACATGCTGGCCGACGGCGGAAAACTCGCGCCGTCGCCGGTGACTTCGACATCCTCGATGCGTTCGTCATCCCTGACCTTTGGCGACGGGAACAGGTCGCCGCCGGCTTTGCCTACAACGTGACCGTCAGAGTTTTTTTTTGAGCTGATCGCGGCGTAGGCCGCGCGCTTTTCGGCGATCAGCGCGCGCTGCGCGTCGCTCATTTCCGGGTCGTGCATCATGCCGATCGACTTGAGGTGGTCCTCGACGATGCTGCCGAGCTCGGCGACCAGCGAGGGCATGTACACGCCGCCGGCCTTGAAGTAGCCACCCTTGGGGTCGAACACGGCTTTCATCTCGTCGACCAGGAATGTCACGTCGCCGCCCTTGCGGAATACCGCGGACATGATCCGGGTCAGCGCGACGATCCACTGGAAGTGGTCCATGTTCTTGGAATTGATGAAGATCTCGAACGGGCGGCGGTGTTCGTGTTCGCTGCCGGCGTTGAGCACGATGTCGTTGATGGTGACGTACAGCGCGTGCTCGAACAGCGGGGTCTTGAGTTTGTAGGTGCTGCCGATCAGGGTCTCGGGGCGCTCGATCTTCTCGTGCATCTGGATGACGGTGGCCACATGTGGCTCTGAAGCTTGCAGCGCAGCCTGGGCGACTTCGCGCGCGACGGCTTCGACCTTTGCGGTGTCCCTGGCCTTGTCTTCGGCGGTGACGACGCTATAGCCCTTGATTTTCTTGTCGATCTTGACGGCCATCGGCCCTGGCTCCTGATGCGGGTGGTGCTGTGGTCGGGTGTTGCGCGTGCGTGGTGAGTTGCTTTGCGCTGCTGCGGTGGTCCGCGTGATCTGGCGCAACCCCTCCCCAACCCTCCCCTTCGCCCGCGGCGAAAGGGAGGGAGCGGTGCGGGGCTTATTTCTTCTTCGCGGCTTTCCTGGTCGCGGCTTTCTTCGCAGCCGGACGCTTGGCTGCTTTCTTCGCGGCGGCTTTCTTCGCCGGTGCCTTCCTGGCGACGACCCTCTTGCTGGCAGTCTTCTTGCTCGCGGACTTGCGGGCCGTGGACTTCTTCGCGCGGGTGGCGGCGGCTTTCTTGCCCGCTGCCGAACGCACCGCGGTCTTCTTCGCGCGGGTCGCCGCAGCCTTCTTTCCGGCGGTCTTGCGCACTGCGGTCTTCTTCACCGCAGCCGACTTCTTCGCGGCCTTGGCGGTGGACTTCCTGACCGCGGTGGCGGCCTTCCTGACGGCCTTGGTGGCTTTCTTGGCGGTCTTCCTGGCGGTCTTCTTGGTTGCCTTCTTCACCGAGGTCGCTTTGCGGGTGGCGCCGGCTTTCTTGGCGGCTACCTTCTTGCCCGCCGCCTTCTTCTTGGTGGTCGACTTGCGTTGCAGGGCGCTGGCTTCCTTCTTGGCGTTGGCGCTGGCGGCGGCGAGTTTCTTCTTCGTCGTGCCGACGGCTTTCTTCGCCGCCTTGCCGGCGTTGCTGGCGGCCTTCTTTGCCTTGGTGGCGGTTTTCTGGACCGACTTGACCGCGCCTTCGGCGGTGCTGGCGATCGCGCTGCCAATGTTGGACGCGGTTTCTTTGACGTTATCGGCGGCCTGAGACAGGGTCGCCGTCACTCCATTGCCGTTGCTCATGTGCACTCCTGGTGGCGTGTTGCTTAGCGTGGTGATGGGAACGGGATGTTCCACGGGGCGATGCTATACCTGCTGGGCGCGCAAATAACAGTGACGGCCTTGATGCGCGGGGCCTGGAGTGCGTCGTCGAACCGGCCCGGATCCGACGCGAGGCGAGTGGTCGGTCGCCTCCACCGTGACTGTCGTCGTGCATGACGTCGATCAGAACTTGCCGTAATAGCCCTCTTTGAGCGCGTCGAACAGGTTGGCGGCGGTGTGCATCTCGCCGTCGTATTCGATCTGCTCGTTGCCCTTGACCTCGATGGTGCTGCCGTCCTCGAGTTCGAACCGGTACAGGGTGTTTTCCAGGTCGGCTTCCTTGACCAGCACGCCCTGGAAGGCGGCGGGGTTGAAGCGGAACGTGGTGCAGCCCTTCAGGCCCTGCTCGTGTGCGTAGCGGTAGATGTCCTTGAAGTCCTCGTACGGGTAGTCGGTGGGGACGTTGGCGGTCTTGGAGATCGAGCTGTCGACCCACTTCTGCGCGGCGGCCTGCACATCGACGTGTTCCTTCGGCGAGATGTCGTCGGCGCTGATGAAGTAGTCGGGCAGCTTGCCTTCGGCATCCTCGGCGAACGGCATCGCCTTGGGATTGACCAGTTCGCGATACGCGAGCAGTTCGTACGACCAGACGTCGACCTTTTCCTTGGACTTCTTGCCTTCGCGGATCACGTTGCGGCTGTAGTGGTGGGCGAAGCTCGGCTCGATGCCGTTGCTGGCGTTGTTGGCCAGCGACAGCGA
>JALZKJ010000087.1 GCA_030859305.1 Pseudomonadota bacterium
AAGTCGCGAACTGGCTGTCGCGCTTCTTGCCGAAACCGACGTTGCCGGGGTTGATCCGGTACTTCGCCAGCGCCCGCGCGCATGCCGGTTCGGCGGTCAGCAGTTGATGGCCGTTGTAGTGGAAGTCGCCGATGATCGGAACATCAATCCCCATCATCTGCAGCTTGTCGACGATGCGCGGCACCGCCGCCGCGGCTTCGACCGTGTTGACGGTGATGCGGACGAGCTCCGAGCCGGCGCGCCACAGTTCGGCGACTTGTCTGGTGGTCGAAGCGACATCAGCGGTGTCGGTGTTGGTCATCGACTGCACCACCACCGGCGCGCCGCCGCCGACCTCGATCCCGCCGATGCGCACGGAGCGGGTCAGGCGGCGCGGCAACGGGCCGAAAGCGAGGTGGGCACAGGGCAAGGGAGCGTCGGAATTCATGGCGGCATTGTAACGCCGGAGGTGATCGCGCCTCTCCGTAGGCCGTGACCCCACATCCCCGCTGCGCTACCGTACCCAGTCACGCGCCGCAGCCTTCCATGACCCTCGACGATCCCAACCACGTGCTTAGCCCGAGCCAGCTGAACACGCTGGCACGCGACCTGCTGGAAGGCGCGTTCCCGCTGGCGTGGGTAGAGGCGGAGCTCGGCAATCTTTCGAAACCCGCATCCGGGCACCTGTATTTCACCCTCAAGGACGCGCGCGCGCAGGTGCGTTGCGCGATGTTCAAGCCCAAGAGCACGTGGCTGCAGTTCGTCCCGCGAGAAGGCCTGCGCGTACTCGCGCGCGGGCGGCTGACCTTGTACGAGGCGCGCGGCGAGTACCAGCTGGTGCTCGATCACATGGAGGAGGCCGGCGAAGGCGCGTTGCGACGCGCGTTCGAGGAGCTCAAGGCCAAACTCGCCGCCGAAGGCCTGTTCGATAGCGAGCGCAAGCGACCACTGCCGAAATTCCCCGCGCGCATCGGCGTGATCACCTCGCCCAGCGGCGCGGCGGTGCGCGACGTGCTCAGCGTGCTGGCGCGGCGGTTCCCGCTGGTCGAGGCCGAAGTGCTGCCGGTACCGGTGCAGGGCGGGACCGCGGCGGCGCAGATCACCCGCATGCTGCAGCGCGCGGATGCTTCGGAGCGTTATGACGTGATCGTGCTGGCGCGCGGTGGCGGCTCGCTGGAAGACCTGTGGGCATTCAACGACGAAGCCCTGGCGCGCGCGATCGCCGCCTGCAAGGTGCCGGTGGTGTCCGCTGTCGGCCACGAAACCGACTTCAGCCTCGCAGACTTCGCCGCCGACATGCGTGCACCGACGCCGTCGGTCGCGGCCGAGCTGCTGGTGCCCAATCGCGATGACTTGCTGCAACGCCTGCGCGCGCTCGACGCGCGCCTGCGCAACCTGCAATCGCAGGGCTTACGACAGTCGATGCAACGCGCCGACCGCGCGGCGTTACGGTTGAACGCCCTGCGTCCGCAGGCGCGCCTCGAAGCCTTGCGTCGCCGCCAGCAGGACGCACTGCGCCGGCTTTCGACCGCCTGGCGCCAGCGTGTCGACCGCGACCGTGCCTGGCTGCGTCACGCCGATGCGGTGTTGCGCGCGACCCATCCGCAACGCCGCATCTCGCGATTGCGCGAACGGCTGGCCGCGATGGCGATCCGGCCACAAGCCGCGATCGCGCGCCGGCTCGGCAACGAAGCCCTGCGCCTGCGCGGCCTGGCGCGTTCGCTGGAAGCCATCAGCCCGCTGGCCACCGTCACCCGCGGCTACGCGATCCTGCAGCACGAAGACGGCCGCATCGTGCGCAGCGTTCTCGACGCCGCGCCCGGCGATCGCCTCGATGCGCGATTGAGCGATGGCGAACTGCGCGTGCGCGTCGAACCTGCTGATTGAACGGCTGATTGAACGGCTGATTGAACGACGTCAACGCGCAGCACGGCACCATCATCGCCCGACGCTAACGTCGCATCGTCGATGCTGTGCATTCTCGTGGCCACCACCGGGAGGCATGGCATGACCAAGGCGTCCGATCTGTTCGTCGCCGCGCTGGAAGCCGAAGGCGTCGAAGTGATTTTCGGCATTCCGGGCGAGGAAAACCTCGACCTGCTCGAATCCCTGCGCACTTCATCGATCCGGCTGGTGGTGACCCGCCACGAACAGGCCGCCGGTTTCATGGCTGCCACCTACGGTCGGTTGACCGGCAAGGCCGGCGTCTGCCTGTCCACGCTGGGTCCGGGCGCGACCAACCTGGTTACCGCCGCAGCCTACGCCCAGCTCGGCGCGATGCCGATGTTGATGATCACCGGCCAGAAACCGATCAAGAGCAGCAAGCAGGCGGATTTCCAGATCCTCGACGTGGTCGGCATGATGCGCCCGCTGACCAAGTACACCCGCCAGATCGTCTCCGCCGACACCATCCCGGCCAACGTGCGCGAGGCGTTCCGGCGCGCCGAACAGGAGCGCCCGGGCGCCGCCCACCTCGAGTTGCCGCAGGATATCGCCGGCGATCCCACCGACGCGCGTTTGTTGCCCGCCGCCTACTCCCGCCGCCCGGTCGCCGAGCACAAGGCGATCGCGCGTGCGGCCGAGGCGATCGCCGGCGCGCGCCGGCCGCTGCTGATGATCGGCGCCGGCGCCAATCGCAAGGCCACCGCGCGCTGTTTGCGCGATTTCGTCGATCGGCTGCAGATTCCGTTCTTCACCACCCAGATGGGCAAGGGCGTGCTCGACGAAACCGACCCGTTGTGGCTCGGCAACGCGGCGCTGTCGGATCACGACTTCGTGCATCGAGCGATCGATGCGGCCGATTGCGTGATCAACATCGGCCACGACGTGATCGAGAAACCGCCGTTCTTCATGCGCGAAGGCCGGCGCACGGTGATCCACGTCAACTACGAAAGCGCGCAGGTCGACGCGGTTTATTTCCCGCAGGTGGAAGTAGTCGGCGACATCGCGAACGCGGTCTGGCAACTCGGACAGGCACTGCAGCCGCAGGCGCACTGGGATTTCACTTTCTTCGATCGCGTTCGTGACGCGCTCAACGAACATCTCGAGCAGCGCGCCACTGACGAGCGTTGCCCGCTCGCGACCCAGCGCATCGTCGCAGACCTGCGCGCGGCGATGGGCAGCCGCGACATCGTCTGCCTCGACAACGGCCTGTACAAACTCTGGTTCGCGCGCAACTACCGCTGCCACGAGCCCAATACGTTGCTGCTGGACAATGCGCTGGCGACGATGGGCGCGGGGCTGCCATCGGCCATCGCGGCGCGCCTGGTGCACCCGGATCGCAAGGTGGTCGCGGTGTGCGGCGACGGCGGCTTCATGATGAATTCGCAGGAACTGGAAACCGCGACACGGCTCGGCATCGACCTTACCGTGCTGGTCCTGCGCGACGATGCCTGGGGCATGATCAAGTGGAAACAGCGCCATGAGGACTACCCGGATTACGGCATGGACCTGGGCAATCCGGACTTCGTCGCCTACGCGCGCAGCTACGGTGCGCGCGGTCACCGCGTCGAAGCCGCCGATGCGTTCGGGCCGCTGCTGCGCAAGGCGCTGGACACTCCCGGCATCGACCTCATCGAGGTGCCGGTGGACTACCGCGACGACGACCGCATCCTCAACGACGATATCCCGCGGCTGAGCGCCGGCGTGCAGTGACTGCTCGCCCCTGCCCTCTTCGCGTCATCAACAGGAGCCCGTGATGGCCAGGCAGAATAAAGCCCGCAAGTCGCCGAAAGGCCTGAAGTCGCGATATCCCTACTACCTCGCCAACCGCCCGGTCGCGGCCAACGCCGACCTGGAGGTGTTCGACAAGTACACCGGCAAGCGCGCGACGCGGGTGGCGATGGCGGATGCCGCCGCCGTGCGCAAGGCGATCGTCGCCGCCCACCAGGCACGCGAAACGATGGCGGCGTTCACGCCCGATGCGCGCCGCGACGTGCTCGAACATTGCATGCGCCGTTTCACTGAACGCCAGCAGGAACTCGCGATTGCGCTGTGCATCGAAGCCGGCAAGCCAATCGCCGATGCACGCGGTGAAGTGACGCGCCTGATCGACACCTTCCGCATCGCCGCCGGCGAGGCCACGCGCATCGACGGCGAAGTGCTGGAGCTGCAGATCTCCGAACGCACGCGCGGTTATCGCGGCATGGTCAAGCGCGTGCCGATCGGCGTGTGCAGCTTCATCACCCCGTTCAATTTTCCGCTAAACCTGGTCGCGCACAAGGTCGCGCCGGCAATCGCGGCGGGCTGCCCGTTCGTGCTGAAGCCGGCGGTGAAGACCCCTATCGGCGCGTTGATCATTGCCGAGGTGCTGGCCGAGACCGATTTGCCCAAGGGCGCGTTCTCGGTGATGCCGTGCTCCAACGAGGACGCCTCGCAACTGGTCGAGGACGAGCGCATCGCACTGCTGAGTTTCACCGGCGGCATCATCGGCTGGGAATTGAAGGCCAGGGCCGGGCGCAAGAAAGTCACGCTCGAACTAGGGGGCAATGCGGCCTGCATCGTAGACGCCGATCCGGGCGCGAGCCTGGACCAGGTGGTCGAACGGCTGGTGTCCGGCGCGTATTACCAGAGCGGCCAGAGCTGCATCTCCGTGCAGCGCATCTACGCGCACGCCGACCTCTACCAGTCACTGCGCAAAAAGCTCAAGGCCGCCGTCGGCAAGTTGCGCATGGGCGATCCGCGCGACGAGAAAACCTTCATCGGCCCGATGATCGATACGGATGCCGCCAAACGCGTCGAGGACTGGATCGCCGCCGCACGCAAGGCCGGCGCGAAAAAACTCGCCGGCGGCGAGCGCGATGGCAACCTGTTGCCCGCGTGGCTGCTGGAGCACGTGCCGCACGACGCCGACCTGTACCGCGAGGAGGCGTTCGGCCCGGTCGCATTGATCGAGCCGTTCGATCATTTCGATGCCGCGCTGGACGCGGTCAACGACAGCGCGTTCGGCCTGCAGGCCGGCGTCTTCACCGCCCGGCTGGATCATGCGATGCGTGCCTGGGACCGGCTGGAGGTCGGCGGCGTGATCGTCGGCGACATTCCGAGTTTCCGCGTCGACAACATGCCGTATGGCGGCATCAAGCAATCCGGCCTGGGCCGCGAAGGCGTGCGCTACGCGATCGAAGACATGACCGAGCAGCGGTTGCTGGTGATCCGCGATCGGACCGGATAAACCCGCAGGAGCGGCCCCTGGCCGCGATGCTTCACGAAGTCACCGCGTGGTACGAGCCGACACCGGTCGGCTCCGGTGCACAGCGCCTGCCCTGCGCAACAGCAGCACGACGCCGGTCACCGATGGCAAGCCGGCCAACGAGCTCGCCCACCTGCGCCTGCGCTACAAGTTGCCCGAGCAGGAGCCCAGCCGCTGATCGAAACCCCGGTGCCGATGTCGCCACCGCGCCGCCGGTCGTGGTCAGTTAGTGACCGCCTGCATCGTTGGCAACAGCATTTCTTCGGCCGGGTAGCCGAAAAGGTAACCCTGGCCATGGGCGCAGCCGAGCTCGTGCAGTGCAGTGCGCTGCGCTTCAGTCTCGACGCCCTCGCCGATGGTGTGGATGCCCAACGTGCCGGCCAGTGCCTGGATCGCGCGCACCACCGCCACGCTTTCGGTGCGGCTGTCGCCGGTCAGGCCGGCCACGAAGCTCTGGTCGATCTTCAGGCACTCGATCGGGAAACGGTGCAGGTAAGACAGCGCCGAGTAGCCGGTACCGAAGTCGTCCAGCTGCGCCAGCACGCCGCGGCTGCGCAGTTGCTGCAGGGTCTGCAATGCGCGTGGCACGTCGTCCAGCAGCGCGACCTCGGTGATCTCTATGCGCAATCGCCTCGGGTCGGCGCCGGCTTCATCGAGCAGGTGCAGCAAGCGGTGGGCGAAATCGGCGGCACGGAAATGTCGTGGCGACACGTTGATAGAGATGTAACCATCGCCGCCGAGCGCGAGCCGCGCGATCACCTGTTCGTACAGTATCCAGTCGACGGCCTCGATCAGGCCGTTGTCCTCGCCCACGCCGATGAACTCACCCGGCATCAGCAGGCCGCGACTCTCGTGGCGCCAGCGCAGCAAGGCTTCGTGGCCGATGATCGAATGGTCGGCCATGCGCACGATGGGCTGGTAATACGCGACGAAGCCCTCGCTGTTGATCGCGCGGCGCAGGTCGGCCTCGAGGTCGAGGATATGCACCGCGTGCTCACGCATGGCTTCGTCGAACAGCGCCCAGCGGTCGCGGCCGGCGGCCTTGGCGCGGTACATCGCCGCGTCCGCGTCGCGCAGCAGTTCGACGCCGGTGTGGTAGCGCGGCCCCCACATCGCGATGCCCAGGCTGGCCGACGGAAACACCTCGCGCCCAGCCACCCAGCACGACTGCCCGAGCGCGGCGAGGATGCGCTGGGAGAGTTCCTCGGCCACGTGCAGTCCCTCGATATCCTCGACCAGGATCGCGTACTCGTCTCCGCCCAGCCGCGCCACGGTGTCGCCGCCACGCACGGTCGCGACGATCCGGCGCCCGGCCTCTACCAGCAGTTCGTCGCCGGCGGAATGGCCGACGCTGTCGTTGACCAGCTTGAAGCGATCGAGGTCGAGGAACAGCACCGCGAACAGCCGCGCTGGATCGTCGTGCGCACGTGCGATCGCGCCGGTCAGACGGTCGAGCAGCTGGCTGCGGTTGGGCAACCCGGTCAGCGCGTCGTGGCGGGCCTGGTGGGTGAGTTGTTGCTCGGCACGCAGACGCTCCCCTATTTGTTCGAGCAGTTCGGTGTTGGCCTGGGCCAGCTCGTGGGTACGCGAGGTTACGCGCTGTTCGAGTTCCGCATGCGCGGCGATCAGGCTGTCCTGCGCCTGCTTGCGTGCCAGTCCGTTGCTGATGTGGTGGGCGACAAAGGTCAGCAGTTCCTGGTCGCGGACGCTGAACATGATCGCCGGGGAGTAGCTTTGCACCGCGATCACCCCGACCGCCGTTTCGTCACGGAACAGCGGTACGCCGAGCCAGCAATGCGCCAGCGGGCCATGGCTGCGGGCCTCGCCCTGCGCCTGCAATTGATTGACACGGTAGCGGTCGGCCAGCAGCGGCTGGCCGCCGCGCAGCACGTATTCGGTCAGGCCGGCCGACAAACGACGGGTGGGGCGCTGCGGATCGCGCTCGTCGACCGAGTACGGGAACTGCAGCCACTCGCCGTCCTCCGACAACAGCGCGATATAGAAATTGCGCGCGTACAGCAGCTCGCCGACCACGTCATGCACCTGCGCATAGAACCGCTCCAGGCTGTCGGAGGTGATCGACAATTCTGCGATGCGGAACAACGCGCGCTGCAGGCGTTCGGCGCGTTGACGCTCGATGATCTCGCCCTGCAGGTCGCGGTTGCTGAGCTGCAGCGCGTGGGTGCGTTCGGCAACCCGGCGTTCCAGTTCCTCGCGGGCCTGGTGGCGGTCAAGCGCGGTCAGGATGTGCTGGGCGACGAACGCCAGCAGCGCGCGCTCCTCCTCGCGGAACACGTCCGGGCGGTCGTAGCTTTGCACCACGATCGCGCCGCAGACGCGGTCGTCGCGGCGCATCGGCACGCCCAGCCAGTCCTCGCTGTCGGGGCCGTGACGGGCATCGGTCTGCACATCGAGTTGCTCGCGCACGGCTCTCGAAGAGCCCTGGACCGGTTCGCCATGATGCAGCAGCGCCATGGTCAGGCTGTTGGGGTTCTCTACGGCGGACATTTCCCGCGCCGGATCGGGGCGGTACGGATCCTGCCGGTCGGCGAAATACACGAAGCGGTAGCTGTCACGGGCATCGTCATAGAGCACGATGTAGAAATTCTCGGCATACATCAGGCCAGCAACTACCTGGTGTAGTCGACGCAGCATGTCGGCCATCTCCAGATCGGAACCGGCCAGGTCGGCGATCTCGTACAAGGCCTGTTGCAGGCGCTCGGATTTTTCCAGCGACTCAGCCCGCACCTGCGCGTGCGCCGCCAGCAGATGCTCATTGACTACGCGCTGCGCCAGTGCGCTCCACATCGTGCGGATCGACGGCAACAGTGGCACGGCCAGCACCGCCACGATCGCCGCACGGGTACCTTCGACGGTGCGCCACGACAGCTCGATGCGTTGCGGATTGCCATCGACGGGCGCGGTCTTGCCCGTTTCAAGCCGCTGCACCTGGTCGAACAAAGCTTCCTCGACATTGGCGCCTTCCAATCCGGCGAACAGCCCTTGCGGATCCAGCCAGCGCACCACGACACCGGAACCCGCAGGCAGCGTTTGCTGCAACGTGGTCGCCAGCGAATCCGTCGGCGGAACCATGTCACGGGGGGCTTTGGACGCGTCCGAGCCGGTCATTCGCAGCGATGCAACCCTTTTTGCCTGTCCATCCGAGGATAACGTGACCATCGGACGACGGCATCAACCCCATCGACCGCCATCAGGCGTTGATCCCTGCATGAGCCCTACGACGTTGATCCAAGCATGACCCAGGCATCTCCCCTGCCCCGATCGCCGACGCCGGCCCCGCCTCCACCATGCCTCAGTCGCTTCCCGGCGGCAACGCCAGCCCGTACCCTGCTGCCGATGAATTCTGGCGCAGATCATTCAGGTGCCGATCTTCCAGGTGCAGATCTGCCAGGTGCAGATCCGCCCAGTTCAGATCAGCCCTGTCCAAATCAGCCCGACACGAATCCGCCCGACTCAGATCCTCCGGGCGGTGTCCGCCCCCACGCGGCCGATCCCCGCCTCGAGCCCGGCGACGAAGTGCTGATGCTGGCCTGGACCGGCGGCGACGCGAGTGCGTTCGAGCAGCTCTACGCCCGCCACCGCGGGCCGTTGTACCGGTTCCTGCTGCGCCAGACCCGCAACGCGTCGATGGCCGACGAGTTCTTCCAGGATGTCTGGCAACGCGTGATCGGCGCCCGTGCCGGTTGGAAGCCCGACGCCGCGTTCAGTACTTGGCTGTTCCGGATCGCCCACAATCGGCTCAACGATTACTGGCGCGGCCTCAAGCATCGCCCCGCCGCACCGTCCGATGGCGACGATCGTGCTGCCCGGATCCCCGATCCGAGCACGCCGGAGCTCGAACTGTCGGAGTTCGAGCAGCGTCGCCGACTGCAGCGCGCACTGGAGGAACTGCCCGCGGAGCAGCGGGAGGTAGTGCTGCTGCGGCTGGAACGGGAATTGAGCCTGGAAGAGATCGGCGAGATCACCGGCGCCGGCCGGGAAACCGTCAAGTCGCGGCTGCGGTATGCCATGGACAAGCTGCGCGCGAGATTGAACGAATGAACCGTATTCCCCAGGATTCACCAGGCACCGAACCATTGACGCCCGAAGAGCGCGCGCTCGGCGAGCAGCTGACGCGCCTCGGACCACACGACGGCCCGTCGCCGGCGCTCGACGCCAGGATCCTCGGGGCCGCACGTGCCGCCGCAGGGCGACCCGTGCGCGCACGTCGCAAACGCTGGCTGGCCTTGACGGGCGTGCCGGCCAGCATGATCACCGGTGTCGGTCTGGCCGCCTCGCTGATACTGGCGATCGGCGTGGTCTGGCAACTGCGGCCGCTACCCGCGATGCTCCCGGCAGCGCGCGAAGTGATGGCCGATGACGGTTTTGTCGCCGCGCAGCCAGTGAAGTCGCGGAAGCCACGAATCAACGCGCCCGCGCCGCCACCACCAGAGACCGACGAAGCAGCGGCATTGGGGGCGAAAGCGCCATCACCGGCCAGCTCGCGCGTCGCAGCACCCGCCGGCGCGACCGCCCCTGCGCAGGACGCGAGCGCATCGCAGGCCGCGTCGGCAGCATCGGTTGCGTCCACGCCGGCACAGGTCGCCGATGCAGTCGCCGACGCATCGCCTGCCCGTGCCGACCAGGAAGCGGCTGCGATGTCGCAGCGCGCCGCCGAGCCTGCGCGCACGTCCGCGCCATCGCCGCCTCCTACGCCTGCCGCGCCTACACGACGCGCCAGTTACACCAACTCCGCCCGCGCCCTCAGCGGCAGCAGTGAGCGGGAAAGCGCAGCGCGAGATCGGGCCACAGCCAAGGCCGACAGCGCACCCGCGACGAGGGCCGAAAGCGACGACGCCACGCTCGACCGCTTTGAAGTCACCGGCAGCCGCCTGCGCACCGTCGACGACCTCACCGAAGCGGATGAAGCCACCCTCGCACCCGTCGACTGGCTGCTGCGTGTCCGCGAACTACGCGCCGCCGGCGAACTCGAAGCCGCGCGCGCCAGCCTGGCGCGCTTCCGCCGCGCCCACCCGCGCCTGCATCTGCCGGACGACCTGCGCGCTCTCGAAAATCCGCCCTTGGACCGATGAGCGCCGGCACCCTCGACACCCTGGCGGTCCGGGCTTCGCACGCGCTCGAGATCAAGCACCGCGGTTTTCTGGCCCAGGCTGCAATCGAGCGTGCGTGACCTCACCGGGCCTTGCTTGCCTCTCCGGTCGGGAGAGGGATCGAAGGTGAGGGTTCGGCGAAGGCGTGGCGAGTAAAACGACAGCACAAAATCAACAGCCTTCGTACTCACTGCATATCCGCACGTCGTCGACCGACGACGCTCCGCCGAACTCCACCCTCCGCTTCGTGCCCCAGACGGCGCCCACCGCGCGACTACCGGGCGGGTGATAGCGGACAATCCTGGAATGACCGCTCCGCTCAATCCCGAAAAACCCGTGCACGTCGTGCCGACCAAGGCCCCCATCGGCAGCCTGCGCACGCTGTGGCCCTTCGTCAGCAGACACCGCGGCCTCTTCACCGGCTGGCTGATCGCGCTGGCGGCCTCCAGCACCGCCACGCTGAGCCTGCCGTTCGCGTTCCGGATCATGATCGACCAGGGCTTCACCCAAGCCTCGGCAAGCAGCGGCGGTGGCGCGATCGACCGCGCCTTCATGCTGCTGTTCGCGGTGGCGGTCGCGCTCGCGTTCGCCACCGCGGCACGATTTTTCTTCGTATCCCTGCTGGGCGAACGCGTGGTCGCCGACCTGCGCGATCGCCTGTATGCGCACCTGATCGCGCTCGATGCCGGCTTCCACGACCGCAACCGCAGTGGCGAGTTGATCTCGCGCCTGACCGCCGACGCCGAACTGCTGCGCAGCGTGGTCGCCACCAGCATGTCGGTGGCCTTGCGCAGCAGCGTGACCTTCATTGGCAGCATCGCGATGCTGTTCGTCACCAGTCCGCACCTGGCTGCTTACGCATTGGTCGGCATCCCGGTGGCGGTGTTGCCGATCGTGCTCGGCGGGCGCCGGCTGCAGAAGATTTCGCGCGCCGCGCAGGACCGCGTCGCCGATGCCAACGCGCTGGCCAACGAAACCCTCGGCGCGGTGCGCACGGTGCAGGCGCACGCGCGCGAGCCCTACGAGCGTGGTCGCTTCGTCGATGCACTGAAAGTGGCGGTCGACATGGCGCGCCGGCGCATCCAGGCCCAGGCCTGGGTCACCGCGATCGCGATCACGCTGATCTTTGGGGCGATCACCCTGGTGCTGTGGTCGGGCGCGCATGACGTGGTCGCCGGCCGCATGAGTGCCGGCACGCTCGGCCAGTTCGTGTTGTACGCACTGATCGGCGGCGGCTCGGTCGGCGCGCTTGCCGAGGTCTGGAACGAACTGCAACGCGCCGCCGGCGGCATGGGCCGGATCAGCGAACTGCTGCAGGAAACGCCGGCGGTCGCGCGGCCGGTCCATCCACAGACGCTGCCGGTGCCGGTGCGTGGCGAACTCGTGCTCGACAAGGTGACGTTCCACTACCCGCAACGCCTCGACATGCCCGCGCTGGACTCCTTCAGCCTGCGCGTGCTTCCCGGCGAGACCGTCGCCCTGGTCGGCCCGTCCGGGGCGGGCAAGAGCACGGTGTTCTCGCTGCTGCTGCGTTTCCACGACGCGCAATCGGGCACGCTGCAGGTTGACGGCATCGACATCCGCACGCTCGACCCGGCCGCGCTGCGCGAAGCCATCGCGCTGGTGCCGCAACAGCCGACGATCTTCGCCACCAGCGCGCGCGACAACATCCGCTACGGCCGACTCGACGCCAGCGACGACGAAGTCGAAGCTGCCGTCCGCGCCGCGCACGCGAGCGACTTCATCAGCGCCTTGCCGGAAGGACTGGCCACCGAACTGGGCGAGCGCGGCTCGCGCCTGTCGGGCGGCCAGCAGCAACGCATCGCGATCGCGCGGGCGTTGCTGAAGGACGCGCCGATCCTGTTGCTCGACGAAGCCACCAGCGCGCTCGACGCGCACAGCGAACGCGCCGTGCAGCAGGCGCTGGAAACCCTGATGCAGGGCCGCACCACGATTGTCATCGCGCATCGCCTCGCCACCGTGCTCAAGGCCGACCGCATCGTGGTGATGGACCACGGCCGAATCGTCGCCGAGGGCACGCATGCGCAACTGATCGCGCAAGGCGGGCTGTATGCGGAGTTGGCGAAACTGCAGTTCCTGGATTGAGCGTCGGACTCATCGTGGTTCCGATCACCGACTGGGGGTCAAGACCCGCCGCCACACCCTTGCGATTCACCCACTCTCTGCACCGCCAGCCCTGACAGCAACTTGCGCTCCTCATCGCTCAAGGGTTTGTCTGAATACGCATCCTATTTCTACTCGAATACCTTGATCACGGCCGGTCGCGCCTTGATCGATGCAAACCAGCGCGCGATGTTCGGAAAGTCGGCGAGATCCTGGCCGTGCGCCCGATGCGGGACGATCCACGGATAGACCGCCATGTCGGCGATCGAGTAGTCGCCGGCGATGTACTCGCGGCCTTCGAGACGACGGTCGAGCACGCCGTAAAGCCGTGCGACCTCGTTGGTGTAGCGCTCGATGCCGTATGGCACCGGCTCGGGCGCGTAGACGCGGAAGTGCCCAGCCTGCCCGGCCATCGGCCCGAGCCCGGCGACCTGCCAGAACAGCCACTGCAGCGCCTCGTAATGGGCGCGCTGGTCGACCGGCATGAAGCGGCCGCTCTTCCCGGCCAGGTACAACAGGATGGCGCCGGACTCGAACAGCGACAACGGCGCGCCACCCTTCGTCGACTGGTGGTCGAACAGCTCGTGGTCAACGATCGCCGGCATCTTGTTGTTGGGCGAGATGGCGAGGAACTCGGGCTTGAACTGGTCGCCTTTGCCGATATCGACCGGGATGATGCGGTACGGCAAGTCAGCTTCTTCCAGGAACACACGGATTTTCTGCCCGTTGGGGGTGGGCCAGTAGTAAAGGTCGATCATGTCGGTGCCTCGGGGCGTTGCGAATTCAGCACTCAGCCTAGCCGCCTCGCAATCGCAGGGGGTTCGCACTGCCGTAACGCTGCGTGCGATGAATCACCGGAGTCACGGCCTTCGGCGCTGGCGCGGTGATCATCGCGCTGATGCGCCCGGATCCCGTCGTGATGCGCAGCGTGCAATCGGTGGCCAGCAGCGGTACCGGGCGGCCGTTGTTGGCCAACATGCCCCCGCGATGCACACCAGTGACCCTTACCAAAAGCCCCGCCGAAGCGGGGCCTGGAAACCTCGGCAACGGGGCCGATTATTCCGCAGGCGTGATGTTCGATGCCTGCGCGCCCTTCGGGCCCTGGGTCACCTCGTAGCTGACCCGCTGGCCTTCCTGCAGGCTGCGAAAGCCCGTGGAAGCGATGGCGGAGAAATGCGCGAATACATCCGCGCTGCCGTCTTCGGGCGAGATGAAACCGAAGCCCTTGGCGTCGTTGAACCATTTCACGGTGCCGTTCTGCATATCGTCGATGACCTCATGCTGGATGCATTGTCTGCGCCGGCGCGCGATGCGGCGACGCAGGCGGAGTATGCAAACTGAAAGCCTCGATGACAATCACCCGTGGATCGAGCGTCGCGGTTCCAGCACCTCGTATCATCGCGACAGCACGCCACGCAGCAACGGAGCCAACCCGGCCGAGGCCGCCGCGACGTTGTCGAGCACCTCCTGCAGGGTGATCACTTCGTCGACGTCCGGGCCGGCACCGGCGGCCCAGTTGGCGACGATCGCCAGGCAGGCGTAATCCAGCCCCAGCTCCCGCGCCAGCGCGGCTTCCGGCATGCCGGTCATGCCGACCAAGTCGCAGCCGTCGCGGCGCAGGCGCGCGATTTCGGCGCGGGTTTCCAGGCGCGGGCCCTGGGTGGCGCCGTAGCAACCACCGTCGACCAGCGACACGCCCGCCTGCGCGGCGGCGGCCAGCACGGCCTGGCGAAGCGGGCGCGTGTACGGCTCGCCGAAATCGACATGCAATACCTCGTTGCCTGGTTCCTCGCAGATCGTCGAGATGCGGCCCCAGGTGTAGTCGATCAGCTGGTCCGGGCAGGCCAGCACGCGCGGGCCGAAGCGGCCGGTGATGCCGCCGACGGTGTTCAAGGCCAGCACGCGGCGTGCGCCGAGCGCCTTCAGCGCGAACAGGTTGGCGCGGTAGTTGATCTGGTGCGGCGGCACCGAATGGCCTTCGCCATGACGCGCCAGGAACGCGACGCGATGGCCATCGAGCCTGCCGATCCGCAACGGCCCGGACGGCGCGCCGTAAAGGTTGACAGGCTGGTGGGTTTCAACTTCCTGCAGATCGGCCAGTGCGTACAGTCCGGTGCCGCCGATGACGGCAAGATCGATGTCGGTGGTGGCATTCATGCTCATGTTCCCGAAGGGCGATGCGATGGCTCCGGGACTCACTCAATCCCGCAACGCGTAGATCGCCGGAAGGTTGCGGCCCTGCTCGTGATAATCCATGCCGTAGCCGAACACGTAGCGATCCGGCACCTCGACCCCGACATAGTCCGCGCGGATGCCCGGCACGCAGCGATCGTGCGCCTTCACCGCGAGCGCGGCGATGCGCACATCGACCGCGCCCTGCTCGCGGCACCAGGCGCGCACCGCGGACAGGGTGTGGCCTTCATCGAGGATGTCGTCGACCAGCAGCACCCGGCGCCCGCGCAACGGCGTGGCCGGACGGTGTTTCCATACCAGTTCACCGCCCGAGGTCGCGCCGCGGTAGCGGGTCGCGTGCAGGTAATCGAATTCCAGGTCGAGCCCGCGCGCGCCCAGCTCCATCGACAATTGCGCGGCGAACGGCAAACCGCCGTGCATCACCGTGAGGAATACCGGACGAGCATCTACGCTACCGCGCAGAGCCGGCACGCTGCCGGCGAAATCATTGCGGATCGGCCCGGCCATGCGCGCGATCGCCTGCTCCAGCGTCGCGCGATCGTGGATCAGCTCGGCATTGGCGAGCGCGTCGGCCAGCGGATGCTCGTTGGTATCGTGTGCCGCCATCAGGCGATTCCTTCCAGACGTCCGCGGGTGTCGCCGTAGCGATCATCGGCGAGCAGTCCGTCCCACCCCATCGCGCCGCGACCGATCAGTCCGGCCAGCGCGGCGGTGTTGAGTTGGCGGCCGTCGACCGCGGCCAGCGATTCGCCGACAAGTTCCGGATGGCAGACCAGCACGACGTCGCAGCCGGCATCCAGGTGCAGGTCGACGCGCGCCTTGATGCCGCCGGCGGAGAACGCCGCGGCCATGCCGATGTCGTCGCTGAACACCACGCCGCGGA
>JALZKJ010000101.1 GCA_030859305.1 Pseudomonadota bacterium
TGGTACTGCTGGGCCGCCGGACGCCGAAGCTCAACCGCATCTATGACGCAATCGCGAAACATCCCGATGGACCTTTGCCGGAGCCGCTGAACGTCCCGCTGGACCTGGCCGGCGCCACCCCCGACGACTACGCCGATCTCGCCGCGCGCCTCGACGCCCAGCTCGGGCGCCTGGACGGCCTGCTGCACTGCGCCGCCGAGTTCGCCGGACTCACGCCGCTCGAACACACCGACCCCGCCAGGTTTGCAAGCACCCTGCACGTCGGCCTCACCGCGCGCTGCTGGCTGACTCAGGCCTGCCTGCCGCTGCTGCGTCGCGCCGAAGATGCCGCCGTCGTTTTCGTGCTCGACGACCCGGTGCCGACCGCGCAGGCCTACTGGGGCGCCTACGGCCTCGCCCAGCACGCCCTGGCCGCGCTGGTGCCGATGCTGCACGCCGAACTGGCAGCGTCAGCGGTGCGGGTCAGCGGCCTGCAGCCGGGACCCATGCGCACCCCGCTGCGCGCGCAGGCACACGTCGAGGCCGACGACCACCTCGCCCGCGACCCGGCCCATTACGCCGGTGCCTGCGTCACCCTGCTGTCGCCGGCCGGCGCCGTCCAACGCGGCAGGATCTGGGTCCCATAGCGGCGTAGCCGGGCTGCGCGCGTCGAAGCCACTGCGACGGCGCTGGGCCGACTCCAGTTCGCTCCAATCAACCGACCTGCGAAGCGTGTCGGTCGTGAATGGGACTGGTCGCGCTTTCTGCCGTGAAAGCTGGCGGGGATGTAAGCGGCGCCATGTGCGCTCAAGCACTTAGCCGGGCTCCTTGAAGCCACTTCTCTGGATCAGCACCGGGTGCAAAAAAAGCGCACCCGCAGCTGTCATTTGGCTGTCATCCACGGCGGCTACCGTGTTAATCTGATGTTAACCTCAGGTGATCGGCACGTGATCGCCACGGGGAGGGGAACCACCCTCTGCAACATCGTCCTGCGCATGCGCACACGTCACCGCTCACCTCGCTAAGCACCGAAGGCCAAAAAATGACCTACAGCAACCGCATCCGAGTGTCCAAACTCTCGCTCGGCCTGATCGCCGCGCTCGCCGCCGCGCCCGTCTTCGCACAAAACACCACCGCAGGTGTCAACGGCCAGGTCGTCGGCGCCAGTGGACAACCCGTCGCGGGTGCGGAAGTCACCATCGTGCACACCGAATCGGGCACCGTCAGCCGCGCGGTCACCGATGCCGGCGGCCGCTACAACGCCCGCGGCCTGCGCGTCGGCGGCCCCTACACCATCACCGTCAACAAGGCCGGCGAGGGCAGCAGCAGTCAGGAGGGGGTGTTCCTCAACCTCGACCAGGTCTCGCAGGTCAACGTCGCGCTCAACGCCGACATCACCACCCTGGGCACGGTGCAGGCCATTGCAGCGCGCGGCTCCGAGGTGTTCAGCGCCGACAAGATGGGCGCCGGCACCCTGGTCACCCGCGAGACCATCGACCAACTGCCGTCGATCGCGCGCAACATCCAGGACTACATGCGCCTGGACCCACGCTTCGCGCAAACCGACAAGGATCGCAACGAGATTTCCGCGGGCGGCCAGAACACCCGTTTCAACAACATCCGGGTCGACGGCATCACCATCAACGACGGCTTCGGGCTCGAGAGCAACAACCTCACCACCTCGCGGCAGCCAATCTCGATCGATGCCATCGAGGAGATCAACATCTCACTCGCGAATTACGACGTGGGCCTGTCCGGTTACACCGGCGCCAACGTCGATGCGGTGACCAAGTCCGGCACCAACAAGTTCAGCGGCACGGTCTACGGCCTGTACCGTGACGGCGACTGGGCGCGCGACGACATCATCCCCGGTTCGTTCTTCAGACCGCCCCAGGAGGAGCGCACCTATGGCGTGACCTTTGGCGGGCCGCTGATCCGCGACCGGCTGTTCTTCTTCGCGGCCTACGAGAAGTTCGAGCGCACCCTGGGCGCGCCTAGCAACTTGCCGGCCGCAATCACCCAGTCGCAGATCAACCAGGTGCGCACCGCGGCCACCAGCCTGGGCTTCGATGCCGGCGATTTTGCATTGCCGGGCGAACTCACGTTCGAGGTCGAGGACGTGGTGGCCAGGATCGACTGGAACATCAGCGACGCCCACCGAGCCTATTTCCGCTACAACAAGTCCGAACAGACCGAACCGTTCCTGCGCAACATTGGCGCCCGCAGCCTGTCGCTGTCCAGCCACTGGCAGACCAACAACAAGACCTACGAATCCGCCGTTGGCCAGCTGTTCAGCGACTGGAACGACACGTTCAGCACCGAGTTCAAGCTCGGTCGCTCCGAATCCAGTTCGTTGTGGGACCTCAACGCCGACCTGCCGCAGATCCGGATCTGCTTCGGGCCCGGCACCAATGCCGCGACCTGCGCCGGCGGCGACAGCATCTTCATCGGTGCAGAGCAGTTCCGCCACGTCAACATCCTCGAAACCGAAACCACCTCCGGCTACGGCGCGGGCTTCCTGTTCCTGGGGGACCACGAGATCAAGTTTGGCGTCGAGTACCAGAAGAACGAGGCACTGAACCTCTTCGGTCGCGACCTGTTCGGTGTCTACAACTTCGGTGGCGCCACGTTCCAGGATGCGCTCAATCGCTTCCAGCGCGCCTCGCCGAGCCGCTTCAGCGTGCGCTACCCGATCAACGGCGACATCACCTCGCTGGCGGCGCAGATCGAGCTCGAGAACTGGGCGTTGTTCGTCCAGGACACTTGGGCGGTCAACAACAACCTGACGATCAACTACGGCCTGCGCTACGACGAGCCGCGGGTGCCCAACGGGCCGCCGGCCAATCCGGCTGCCTCGGCGATCTTCGGCTACGACAACACCAAGACCATCGACGGCAATGGCCTGCTGTCACCGCGCTTCGGCTTCAACTACACCTTCGACTCGGATCGCCCCACCCAGCTCCGCGGCGGCGTCGGCCTGTTCTCGGGCACGGCCGCCAACGTCTGGCTGGCCAACCCGTTCCAGAACAACGGCGGCATCACCCTGGGCGAGTTCTTTTCCGCCAACGGCACGGGGATCGTCTTCAGTCCGGACCCCAACAACCAGCCCGGCACGCGAGTGGATCCGAACAACCCCAGGCCGGGCGGCCCCTTCGACGTGGTTGATCCGGACCTGAAGCAGCCGGCCGTGTGGAAAGGCAACCTCGCGCTAGAGCATGAGTTCCCCTGGTACGGCGTGGTCGGCTCGGTCGAGCTGCTGCTGACCAAGGTCAAGGAAGGCCTGTACTACGAGAACCTCAATCTGGGCGCGCCCAGCTTCCAGTCGCCGCAGGATGGGCGACTGTTCTACTACTCCAATCCCTTCACTGCGACCAACGCCCGCGGCAATCGCAACACGGATTTCACCGACGTGACCGTGCTGCGTCCGACCAGCAAGGGCAGCACCCAGCAGTTCACGGTGTCGCTGACCAGGCCGCGGGTCGAGAACTGGTCGTGGAGCCTGGGCTATACCCATACCAACGCCACTGAAGCCAACCCCCTGACCAGCTCGCAGGCGATTTCCAACTGGGCCAACAGCTTCCGCCTGAACCCGAACGAGCCGGTCGCGGCCCGCTCGGTCTACGAGATCCGTGACCGCTTCATCGGCACGTTGGCCTTCGAGAAGGCGTTCTTCGGCGACTACAAGACCTCGATCGCCGGCTTCTACGAAGGCCGCTCCGGGCGTCCGTTCAGCTACTCCTTCATCAACGACGCCAATGGCGACGGCCGCGTCAACGACCTGTTCTACGTGCCATCAGGCCCGGGCGATGTCATCTTTACCGGTGGCGCGGCGATGCAACAGGCGTTCTTCGACTACCTCGCGCGTAACCCGGATCTCGGCCGCTTCGCAGGTTCCGTGGTCGAGCCGGGCTCTGGTCGGTCGCCCTTCGTCAACAGCTTCGACGTCCGCCTCACCCAGCAGCTGCCCGGCTTCTTCGGCGAGCACAAGTCGGAGATCTGGATCGACATCCAGAACGTCGGCAACCTGATCAACAAGGACTGGGGCCGGATCGAGGAAGTCGGATTCCCATTCGGCCTGGGTATCGCCAACTTCGCCGGCATCGATCCGGCCACCGGCAAGTACCGCTACAACTTCAATGAGGCCAACATCCGCGACCTGACCCTGCGCGACAATCGCGGCGAGTCGCGTTGGTCGCTGCAGGTGGGCTTCCGCTACCGGTTCTGATCCGGCGCGACAGTAGCTACGACGACGGCCGGGGCAACCCGGCCGTTTTCGTTGCCGGCGCAGCGCGCACTTGCGTCAGCGCAGGGCCCCACTTAGGATGACCAACTGGATGGTCATTGGAGAATCCGCATGCGCACCGTCAGCGTTGCCGAGGCAAAGGCGCACCTGAGCGAACTGATCGACCGGGTCGCGGCCGGCGAGCGGCTGGTCGTCACCAGGCGTGGCAAGCCGGTGCTCGAACTGCGAAGCCCGGCCACTCCCCGCAAGCCGATCGACGTCGCCGAACTCAAGGCCTTGACCGACCGCATGCCCAAGCCCCCGCGTGGGCGTTCGACGGTGGAGAGGATGCGTGCCGATGCCCGCTACTGATCCGAGTGCCTATGTCGATACCAGCATTCTGGTCGCCGCCCTGACCGGTGAACCGGGGACCGCGGCAGCGCAAGGCTGGCTGGCCGCGCAGGGCAAGCGCACGCTAGCGGTCAGCGACTGGAGCCTGACCGAATTTTCCGCGGCGTTGTCTCTCAAGTTGCGCCGTCGGGAGTTGAATGCTTCGCTGCGCAACGAATCGCTTGCGAAATTCTCCGCGCTGGTGGAGGAATCTCTGCTGGTCGTCGCGGTAGAGCCACTCGATTTCCGTGCCGCGGCACATCTGGCTGACCAGCACGTCACGGGACTGCGCGCAGGGGATGCGCTGCACTTGGCGGTGGCATCGCGCCATGGCATGACCGTGCACACGCTGGACAAGGGTATGGTGCGCGCGGTGGAACTCGGCATCCCCACGGTGTTGATCGCATGAGTTCGCTGCCGCCGCAGACCCCGGCCGGGCCTTCCATGGCGCCCACCCTGCCCACCGTCAACGCCCGCATCTACCCGCGCGGCGGCCTCGACGTGCTCTCGCGCGACGAGGTCGCACGGCTCAAGGACGCCTCCAGCGGCGGCATGCACGACCTGCTGCGCCGCTGCGCGCTGGCGGTGCTGACCAGCGGCAGCGCCTCGGACGACCCGCGCGCGGCGCAGGAGATGTACCTGGACTTCGACATCCAGGTACTGCAGCAGGACCGCGGCGTGCGCATCGAGCTCATCAGCGCCCCGGCGATGGCCTTCGTCGATGGCGAGATCATCCGCGGCGTCGCCGAACTGCTGTTCGCCGTGGTCCGCGACCTCGCCTACACCGCGATCGAGCTGGGCCCGGCGTATGCGGAGGAACTGGAAACCTCGGCGGGCATCACCAACGCCGTGTTCGGCCTGCTGCGCAATGCCCGCGTCCTGCAGCCGGCGGAGCCCAACCTGGTGGTGTGCTGGGGCGGCCATTCGATCAGCCGCGACGAGTACGAGTACACCAAGGATGTCGGCTACGAGCTCGGCCTGCGCGGGCTGGACATCTGCACCGGCTGCGGCCCGGGCGCGATGAAGGGGCCGATGAAGGGCGCCACCATCGCCCACGCCAAGCAGCGCCACCGCCGCAGTCGCTACATCGGCCTCACCGAGCCGGGCATCATCGCCGCCGAGTCGCCCAACCCGATCGTCAACCACCTGGTGATCCTGCCCGACATCGAGAAGCGGCTGGAGGCCTTTGTGCGCATCGGCCACGGCATCGTGGTGTTCCCGGGAGGCGTCGGCACCGCCGAGGAGATCCTCTACCTGCTCGGCATCCTGCTGCGCGAGGAGAACGCGCAGCTGTCGTTCCCGCTGGTGTTTACCGGCCCGGTGGCCTCGGCGCCGTACTTCGAGCAGATCGACCGCTTCCTGCGCCTGACCCTGGGCGAGGCCGCCACCTCGCGCTACGAGATCATCATCGCCGAGCCCGACGCCGTGGCCCGGCGCATGGCCGCCGGCGTGCGCAAGGTCAAGGCGCAGCGCATTGCGCACAAGGATTCGTTCTTCTTCAACTGGGCGCTGCAGGTGCCGCTGGCGTTCCAGCAGCCGTTCGCGCCGACGCACGAGGCCATGGCCGCGCTGGACCTCCACCACGGCCGCGCCCCGCACGCACTCGCCGCCGACCTGCGCCGGGCGTTCTCCGGCATCGTCGCCGGCAACGTCAAGGAGGAGGGCATGCGCCAGATCGAGGCCCACGGCCCGTTCCGCATCCATGGCGACACCGACATGATGGAAGCCCTGGACGCCCTGCTGCGCGCCTTCGTCGAGCAGCGGCGGATGAAGATCTCCGGGCAGTACCGGCCGTGTTACGAAGTGATCAGTTGAACACCCAGGCCACGCGGATCACGCCTAGTTGCAGGCGGGCGTTTCCCAAGTCGGTTTGCTATCTCGCGTCGCTGTGAGGATCTTGCAGCGGTCGCCGGTCTGCGCGCCCGTCGGGGTAGCAGTGATCGTGTATGCGGTCGGCGCCGCAGCGGTAATCGCGATGGCGTAGAAATCGGAGACGGTCGGAGTTGGGTAGGTCCCCGATAAGATCGCGCAAGGTGGATTAGGGGTGGTCCCGTAACAGGGGTTTTCGGCCCGCCACCGTTCGAGTTCAAGCTGAAGCTGTCCGATGCTGCGCGCCGCATCCGCGCGCCTGCTTTTGCGCACCTGCTCCGTGTAGCTTGGAATCGCGATCGCGGCGATGATGGCGATGATCGCGATCACGACCAGCAGTTCGATCAGGGTAAAGCCCGATTGCCTGCGCATGGCGCCACCTCCCCGTGGAGCGTCTCCGGCGGCATCTTAACACTGGCATGAGACGCGCACGCAGGGCGCGCGTCCGCGCCTGTCCGCCCAGCAGCACCGTTCATCCGGGAGGGCTTGCCGCGGCGCGATCGTGTGCCTACCTTGGCGCCCAGGGGCTTTTAGGAGGGTTCGTCCATGCAGGTTGTGCCTGCCAGGGGTTATCGAGGCTTCACGCTGATCGAGCTGATGGTGGCGCTGGCGGTGCTGGCGGTGATGTTCGTTGCCGCCGCGCCCTCCTTTGCGGATTTCTTCGAGCGTTATCGGCTGCGCAGCGCCGTGGACGACACGGTGAGCCTGTTCGCCACTGCCCGCCAGGGCGCTGTGGAGGAAGATCGAAACGTCAACGTAGCCGTGGGCGGCGACACCAGCAACTGGTGTGTTGGCGCCGTGCAGCAGGCGGTGCCGGGGCTTTACCAGCCCGTCGGGCTCACGCCCACAGCGTGCAATTGCGTGACCGCGCCCAACACTTGCGTGGTCAACGGCGAGACCCTGGTCGTGGACGGTTCCGGACGCCCGGGCGTCAAGCTGGCCGCCGGGGGCACCACGTTCGCCTACGACAGCAAGAACGGCACGCTCGCCGATCTCACCGCGACCCCCTCCGTCGAGTTCATCTCACCCAGCGACAAATACCGCTTGCGGGTACTGGTCTCGGCGCTGGGACAGGCGAGGGCGTGCGTTCCCGCGGGCAAGCGTCCAATACCGGGGTATCCCTCATGCTGACACCAGACACCCAAGGCAGGATCGGCATGGCGGCGTCAGGCCGGAAGCGCCAGCGGGGCTTCTCGCTGGTCGAGCTGATGGTGGCCCTGGTGGTGACCCTGATCGTGACCCTGGCGGCGGTCAGCTTTGTGGCGTCGATCGCCAGGGCCAGCTCTGATGGAATCCGGGTGACCCGGCTGACCCAGGAGCTGCGCGCCCTGTCCGAGGTCGTGTCGCGGGAAATCCGCCGTGCCCGTTACGTCGCGGACCCCATCGGCCTGGTGGCCCAGGGCGCCACGCCCGGCATTGGTAACGACGATCTCGGGGTGGCGAATGCCGGCAGTTGTTTCTTCTATGAGTACGACGAGCCACCGCCGAGTGGAGTCCTGCGCCAGCGCAGCATCTACCTCAGCGGCGGGCGTGTGTTCCTCGCCAACGATCTGAGCTGCGGCACCGTCACCGCCGGCAATGCCATCAGCTCCGCGGAAATCTCGATCAATCAACTGCAGTTCGTGAGGGCGGGCACCTTCCAGGTGGAGCAGACCATCGGTGGCCGCCTGCTCGGTGGCAACACCGAGACCCAGGCCGTCAACCGCCAGTTCAGGCAGACCGTCTTCATCCGATCCGGACAGGCCCAATAATGAGGAACACATCTCCGGCGCGCATTCCCAGCCCCACCCGCGGCCCGGCGCCCCTTGCCCGCGCAGCCACGCGTCGTATGGAGGGCAGTGCGCTGCTGGTGGCGGTCGTTTTCCTGCTGCTGGCCTCCCTGTTCGTAGTATTCGCCCTGAACGTGGGCCGGTTCGAGCAACGCACCTCCGGCAACGATGTGCGCGCCAAGATCGCCCACCAGGTAGCCGAGGCGGGCATGAACCAGGGCGTGGAGTACTTCAACGCCAACCGCGGCACGGTGATCCGGGATGAGACCAAGTGGGAGGACTGTCTTTCCACTGACCTCACCTTCCCCTGCGGCGCGGTCTCCGCAGCGCGCCGCGCCAGCATGCAGCGCTTCGTGGGGGGCAGCGGGGTTGGCGGCTTGCAGGTTCCGCTGCCGTTTGTCCTGACCCAGGCGGGTGGCTACGCCGCCGGCCAGCAGGTGGGCGCGGTCATCTGCCGGATCCAGCGCCAGGCATCCGGTCTCGGAACGACCTGCACCACCGACATCGATAATGCATCTTCAACCTGGCTGCTCACCGTGGTCGCCAAGGGCGCCCTGACCGGCGAGGGTTCCAGTGCAACCGTGACCCAGACCATTGGCGCCTACAACATATTCGCCACGGGCACCAACATTCCACCAGTGATTGCCTCGGGCAGCGTGGACGTCGGTGGCGGCATCCAGATCGTCACTGCGCCCAACGCAGGCGGCATCGGCGTGCCGGTCTCGGTGTGGACCCGGCTGGCGATGACCAAGAATGGCACCCCTAACACCTGCTATTTCGACGAGTTCCTCCGACAGGGCGGCAGCAGCCAGGGGCCGGCCTATCTTGACGGCATCACGGTCTGTCATACCTGCAACTGCCAAGGCTCCGACTCGCTGTCTTTCCCGAAGTCGGGCAACCAGGCCTGCCAGAGCATGGACATCGTCGACATCGACAACAACGAACCCAACGACTGCCCCACCGCGCCCAACCTCGACATCCGGCGCAGCGAGTTCCCTCAGGACTTGTTCGCCTTCGTGTTCGGACAGCGCGCCTGGGACGACGTCGACCAAGGCACCGGCGGCGACACATTTGCCAATCGGGAGTTCAACTTCGCAGAGACGCGGCGCATCTCGGAGTGTACGTACCCGCACCCCGCCACTGGCGCCTCGGTCACCGCCACCTTGCCGGAAGACACCTGCTACCTGCTCAACATCAAGACCAAGGTCCATATCGGCGACGGAATCAACGATGCGGCGGAGTGCAATGCCATCGGCATCGCCAGCCGTGGTGTGATGTGGATCCACGGCCAGCCGATCCTCGATGCCGCGAGCGGCGCGCAACTGTTCCCCGGGTACGACTGCACCAACAAGCTCAAGAACGTCGATGACATCGGCACGCCTAACGCGCCGGTGGCGCTCGTGTTCGACGGCCAGCTGACCGGTATCCATTTCCGACTCTATGGCCTGGTATTCATTCGATCTCCAAATGGCACGACGCTTCTCGACAAGGACACCGGCGGCGACGGCGAGTTCGGCATGAATGCCGGCGCCACGATCTACGGCGCGGTGATCGTGCAGGGGCGCGTGACAGCGGGCGGCGGTGGTACGGCGGCCATCGTCTACAACGAGCAAGTCCTCGGCGCGCTGATCAACGACCCCGTCAACGAATCCCCGACATCAATGCCGGGCTCGTGGACCGACAAGCTGCGCTATTGAACGGAGCGTCCCCATGAATCATTCCATTCGGACCACCCGTTTGCACCAACGCGGGTTCTCGCTGATCGAGGCGTTGATCGCCGTGGTTGTGCTTGCCACGGGGCTGCTGGCGCTGGCCGCCTTGCAGGGTGCGCTGATCCGCAGCAGCGCCGATGCCAAGGCACGCTCGCAGCTGGCGGCGTTCGCCGAGAGCACGCTCGACGCGCGGCGCATTGGCGGTTACAACGACGCGCCGCTCGCGCCTGGGACGGCATCGCCCAAGCTCACCACGGCCGCGCAGCGGACGCAAGCGGCACTGGCCATGGGCGCCGCCACCGTCACCGAGACAACCACGGTGACCCAGTATGTCGCCAACGCAGGCGCATTTACGGCCTACACCACGCCGGCTGCCGCCGCCGCGGCGATGCTTGCCGCAGGCCCGGCTGCTGCCACTTTCAAGCGGGTCGACATGGCCTTGAGCTGGAACGATGCCAGTGGCGCCGGGGTGCCACGTTCGCTGCGCATGGTCACCGACATCAGCCCACTAGCGCTTGAATTGAACAACGTGTTGATTGATCGCGAGCCACCCGACGATTTCGGACTACAGCCCATCGTGCGTCGGCCATCGCCCGTGACAGAAGGAATGATCCCGATTGCATTGGGCGATGGGCAGGACACTGCGGCTACCAATCCCAAGCCTCTTCTGATCGGCAAGAAAGAGGACACGCTGGTTGCGGATACGCGGTTCGAGGTACTCACCTACAATCCGTCTGACAACTTGGGCAACGCTGCCTTTGCGCGGTTCAACAAGCGCATTGAAACGGCGATGATCGGCTGTACCTGCCAGAACGGCACCGGCGGATTCCCGACCACGGGACCAGATTCTGCCGTGAATTCATTCGTGTCGGCTGCCAGCTTCCGTCCGTCCTACTGGGATGGTGAAAGGTACAGCGAGCCAGAGCGAATCGTCGGTGGCGTCACGACCAGCCCGGCCGATGTCGGGCAGAGCCCGCTCTGCGACGTATGCTGTCGTGATCACAAGGATCCGAACACAACCGCAGCCGCGCTCTACAAACCATGGCCCCGTATCACGGAGACCGCCCACGGGCACTACCGGTTGGACAGCGCAGGAGCTTTCGTTGTTGCGAGTAGTGGGGAGTACATGGAGTCGTGCCGCGTTATCCGAGTAAACGGTATTTGGCGGGTTACGTCTGATCCCCGCCTGGACGACCTTGCACTGGTGCCGACGCAAGTCTATTCGTCAAGCTCTACTTTCCCACTTCCGCCGCAGAATTCGAGCGTTGCTACCTCGCCACTGCTCTCAGAAGCGGGTAAGAACAGCTATGCCAATTACATGTTTGACTTCATCAATAAACGCTATTTTGTCGGCACCAACCGAAATATCAATTTCGATGACAACACGCGATACCAAATGCAGGGCGCGGCCGGGTTGAATAATCCGCCGTATGTGCCACTTACCGGTAGCAGCGACAAACGTTGGCTGCACGGTCGCGGCGTGCTCGTAGATTACCTGCTACCCAAGGCGATTACCCGGATTGAAAAGGCAAAAGAGGACTGCGCTGCGGGCGCAAATCTCCAGACGCAGGCGCAGTGCATCCTGCCCTTCCTTCCGTTTGCCACTATCAACGTCACTGAACTGGCACGCTGGTCGGGGCGAAATACCAGCGAGATTGGTGGGACCATAGCGCCTGAATACGGCACCACCTCGGTGAATTTCAGCCATGTGCGGATGAGGCGCCATAATTCAGCGGTCGCCCTTTTCCCAGCCATCAGCCCGGACGATGACGCGACGCGCCTGGTCGATGAGCAGCTCGTGGCCTTGCTCAACACCATCAGGACTGGGATTTGGCTCACTCTCAGCGATACCAATGGGGTCGTGTTTGGTGATCCTGCCGCGCCCACTCGGGGTGCCGCAAGGGTGGCTGGTGGGGCCAGATTCAATGTCAGCTGGTCGGGAGTAACCGCGGCCACCAACAACGAAAAAGGTGACGACCCGCTCCTGGTAACCGTACCCAATCCCGCCCAACCCACCGACGAGATTGGATGTACGGCAGGTTCGGCCAAGAACACCAGCAACCCCTACGTCTGTTCGACTGACAGCGGGACCGGAGTCAAGCTGGGCTTGGCACAATTCAATCGGAAGGTCCAGCCAAACCAGACGCAGAACAGCAACCCCTGCAACACCGCCAGCAACGCGCCGAAAGTGCCAAGACAGGCGACATGTCTGGTACACGTCCTGGCCGGGGTAAATGTTGACGGCACCAACTACACGCCAACCCAGGTTCAGTACACGTTGGTGTCCGGTACGGCAGGCAAGGCAAACGAGAAGCGATCGTTGGTGCTGCCTACAGTGAGGTTGCCGCCAAATGCGTCCAGTGCGGTCACGCTGTCATTCAACAGCTCGACCGTTAGCGCCCTGCCTGTCTGTGAGACCACGTTTGTGGAATGGAGCTGTAACTGATTGGTTGTTCAGGTTGACGAGCGAGGGGCGACCGCCGCATCATATGCGGCCCGCCCGAATAGCTCAGCTGGTTAGAGCACTTGACTGTTAATCAGGGGGTCGTTGGTTCGAGTCCAACTTCGGGCGCCAGCTCCCACGCAAGGCCAGCCTCCGGGCTGGCCTTGCGCTTTTTGGCCCTGGCGCGACCCGATGCGCGCCGCTTGTCGGCTCCTGGCTTCCCTCCCGCTGGCGGGAGAGGGGTGGGGTGAGGCTCGCCGCAAGCGCACCGAAGAGCGCCCTCATCCGCCCTCCGGGCACCTTCCCCCGCAGGCGGGGGAAGGGATGACTGGTATTTGCCTTTGCCGAGGGCTTCAGATCATCCAGCGACTGCTGGTGGGAGCCGTCGGTGCCAGCCGATCAGCCCAGTGCCAGCCGGGCGATGTAGCCGGAGCGGGTTTCGCCGGCGGCCCGGGCGCGTTGGTCCAAGCGGTAGAGCACGCGGCGCGGGAGGGTGATGTTGACGCGTTCGATGCGGTCATCGAGCGCGGCCGGGGTCGATGGTCACCAGCGCGAAGGTCCAGCCTGCGAATTCCTGACGCGCTTGCATGGCATCCAGCGTCGACGGGGCCGGGATGGCGCGACCGGCGTCCAGCGCGGCCTCGATCCACAAGTCGATCGCGTCCTCGACGTTGGCCATGGCCTCGTCGATGGTGTCGCCTGCCGAGAAGCAGCCGGGCAGGTCCGGCACCACGACACCAAACGTCGTGTTGCGGCTGCCGGTTTCGATGGCTACGGGATATCGCATCGGGATTCCTGAAGTCCGGCGTGAAAGTTGCGCGCGATGCAGGCGTTTCCCGCGAGAGCCTTTACAAGGCGCTGTCGGGTGACCGCAGCCCTGATTTCCACCGTACTCAAGGTGACGCGCGCGCTTGGTGTGAAGCTGCACGCCGCAGCGGTCTGACCGCCCGGATACCGGTCGCTTGCCGTGGCGCTGTCTGCGATTCTCCGGGCTTGGTGCATCCTGCGTCAAAGGTGCCGCGCGTTCGCTGCGGTCAGGCTAGCCCCATGAACAGTGCGATGGCACGGTCGACGGCAAGCAGCGTGCCATCGTCCAGGTGTCCGATGGTCCTGCTGACCTTGTCCCGCGGGACCGTTTGCGCCTTGTCGACCATGATCTGCGAGGCCGCTCTGAGACCGTTCCCGGCGTTCGCTGGAACATCCAGCCGGAACAGGGGTGCCTCGCGCAATGCGCTGGTCACGGGCAGGATGGTCACGGACGGGTGCTGGTCGAAGAGATCGGACTGGACCACCAGCGCCGGGCGCGGTTTGCCGTAATCGCCCTGCAGGGCGATGGTGACCACGTCGCCGCGCCTCATGCCCAGTCGTGCCTGTCCGCGGCGGCGGCCAGCCAGCCAAGGGTCTCGGGCTCGCATGGATCGTCGAGCAGTCGCCGCGACTGGCGGCGACATTCCTCGGCGAAGCCGGCGCGCCGGGTGTCCGGAACCCAGATCTGCAGGGGACGCAATCCTGCGGCACGGAGCTTGTCGCGGTGCTTCTGTACGCGGTGCGGAGTGGTGGTCATGACTACCTTGGGCTTTGTTACATGTAACGAGCGTAAGGCATGGTCCTGTTACATGCAACATCTTGGCAGGATGCACGGCATCAGCCCGTGCCAACCCCCATCCGCCCGGTGGGGACCACATTGATCCGCTTTCTTCACAGGCGGCTCCTGACGGCCTGCAGGCAGGCCTCCGCCGCCGCCGCACTGGGCGTGCCCGCCCGCAGCCGACCGTCATTGGCCAGCACCAACGTGGTCGCCTTGGCTGCCCCGCGGCGGTCGCAGAGGGTGAAAGTGACGTTGGAGCCGGCGTTGCCGCCGTTGGGCTGGAACACCAGCCGGGTGCGGCCGGCGGTGGACTGCAGGCGCACGCTGTCGTCCAGGGAGGCGGCCTGGTGGACCAGGGTTTCATTGGCATCGCGGCTGCGGTTGCGGTTGAGGTCGGCAAAGGC
>JALZKJ010000117.1 GCA_030859305.1 Pseudomonadota bacterium
CCGCCGGTGCTTTCCTCGGGCATGGCACCGGCGAACGTCGCCAGTACCTCGCGCGCGGTGGCGCGCAGCGGACCTTCAGGGGTGTAGAACGGCTCGCCGCTGCGATGCCAGTGCATCGCGTAGTCGAGCCCGTGCGCGTGCAACACCGCTTCGCATGCCTGCTCCAGCTGCTGCGCGTGCCACGTCGGGTTGTAGCGCAGGTTGAACAACACCCGCAGCTCGCCGGGAATCACGTTGTTGGTACCGTTTCCGGCATGCGTGTCGCTGATCTGCAGGCTGGTCGGCGGGAAGCTCTCGTAGCCTTCGTCCCAACGCCGCGCCACGAGTTCCGCGAGTGCCGGCAGCGCCTGGTGGATCGGATTGCGGGCCTTGTCCGGATAGGCGACATGGCCCTGCACGCCGCGCACCGTCAGCGTCGCCGACAGCGAGCCGCGCCGGCCAACCCGCAGCAGGTCGCCGAGCTTTTCCTTCGAAGACGGCTCGCCGGTGATGCACCAGTCGAGGCGTTCGCCGCGCTCACGGAATACGTCGGCGACCCTGCGCACGCCATCGAGCGCATCGCCTTCCTCGTCGGATGTCAGCAACAACGCTAGGCGACCGCGATGCTGCGGATGCTCGGTGACAAACCGTTCGGCCGCAATCACGAACGCCGCCACGCTGCCCTTCATGTCGGCGGCGCCACGGCCGTACAACACGCCGTCGCGAATCTCGGGCACGAACGGATCACTGGCCCAGGTCTCGCGCGACCCCGGCGGCACCACGTCGGTGTGGCCGAGCAGCACCAGTGTCGGGCTGCGGGCCTGATCAGAGTGCCCACCATGCACCGCCCACAGGTTGTCGACGTCGCCGAAACGCAGGTGCTCGCAGCCGAAGCCGGCAGTCTGCAGGCGTGCGGCGATCAGCGCTTGGCAGCCGGCGTCGTCGGGCGTGACCGATTGACGCGCGATCAGGTCACAGGCCAACTCGAGTACCGTGCTCATTGGCCAACTCCGAAACGCTGCTTGAAACCGTTGTCGCTGAAGCCCTGGGTCACCGCGCCGTCATCGGTCACCACGACCGGCCGCCGGATCAGTTGCGGATACTCCTTCAACAGCAATTTCCACTCCGCCTCGGAACCGGGCGCCTTGCGATGCGGCGCCAGGTTGCGCCAGGTGGTCGAGGACTTGTTGATCATCGCCTCCCAGCCACCGAGTTTGTCCTTCCATTCGACCAGTATTTCCGGCGTCTGTCGTTCATCGCGGTAGTCGATGAATTCGTGCGCGATATCGAAGCGGTCGAGCCACTTGCGGGCTTTCCTGCAGGTGTCGCAGTTGTTGAGGCCGTAGAGGATTGTCATGGCGTCCTGCTCTTGCTCGTCATCCCCGCGAACGCCGGGATCCATTTTGACATTGACGTTTGTTCCGGCCTTCCTGCCGAGGCGAGAACAACAGCAAGGTCAAGCTGGATTCCAGCGTTCGCTGGAATGACGGGGTGAGGGTGTGATGGGAAGATGGCGCAGTCAATCCGCCAGCCCACGCAGCAAGTCATTGATGCTGGTCTTGCCACGTGTCTTCGCATCCACCTGCTTGACGATTACCGCGCAATACAGCGAATGGCTGCCGTCCTTCGCCGGCAGCGAACCCGACACCACCACGCTGCCGGGCGGCACATAGCCATAGCTGATCTCGCCGGTGGCGCGGTTGTAGATGCGGGTGCTCTGGCCGAGGAACACGCCCATGCCGATCACGCTGTGGTGGCCGACGATCACGCCTTCGACCACTTCCGAGCGCGCGCCGATGAAGCAATGGTCCTCGATGATCGTCGGCGTGGCCTGCAGCGGTTCGAGCACGCCGCCGATGCCGGCGCCGCCGGACAGGTGGCAGTGCTTGCCGATCTGCGCGCACGAACCCACCGTCGCCCAGGTATCGACCATCGTGCCCTCGCCGACGTGCGCGCCGATGTTGATGAAGCTCGGCATCAGCACCACGTCGCGGCCGATGTAGCTGCCACGGCGCACGATCGCGCCCGGCACCACGCGCGCGCCGAGCTTGCGGAACGCGGCCTCGTCGAACTCGCCGAAACGCGCCGGCACCTTGTCCCAGAACGGCGCGGGATAGGACTCGACCAGCTCCATTTCCTGGGTGCGGAAGTACAGCAGAACCGCCTTCTTGAGCCATTCGTTGACCGACCAGCCGCCCTTGCCGTCGGGCTCGGCGACGCGGAATTCGCCGCTTTCCAGTCCGTCGATCGCGCGCTCCACCGCCGGCCGGGTCGAACCTTCGATCTCATCAAACGTCAGCGACGAGCGGCGTTCGAACGCGCTGTCGATCATGAACTTCAGTTCGTCCTGCGCCGAACCTTTCGCGGCCGCTTTCTTCCTCGCGGGCGCCGCCGTCGGTTCGGCTTGCTTCGTGGCTTTGCTGGTGGCCTTGCTCGCGGCCTTGCTCGCGGCCTTCTTCGCCGCCTTCTTGACGGACTTGCCGGTACTCATCGTGCATCTCCTTCCAGGCAGGCGAGTAGCGCTTCGCGCAACGCCTGTTGTTGTGGCTCGTCCAGCGGCCGGTTGTTGCCGTCGCTGTCGGTGGCGGTGATCTGGAACACGTCCTCGGCGCGCTCACCGAAAGTCGCGATGCGCGCATCGTGCACGCGCATCTGCTGGTTGCGCAGGGTCCGGGCCACGTCGGCCAGCAGGCCGGGGCGATCGGTGCCGACGAAGCTCAGGGTGGTGCGCCCGTTCGCGGTCGCATCGAAGCCGATCTGCGGCGCGATCCGGAAGTGGCGCAGGTGCCGCGGCTGGTTGCGCCGCGCGGGCCTGATCCGTTCCAGCGAACCGACCAGCGCGGCAGCCAGCTTGCGCTGCACGTCATCGACCGACGGCATGTGCCGCGGATCGGCCTGCACCACTTCGAAAATATCGAAGATCGTCTCGTGCGGGCCGTCGAGCACCCGCGCCTGCTGGATCGCCAGGCCGAGGCGGTCGAGCGTGGCGACGATCGCGGCGAACAGGCCGTCGCGATCGGGCGAATGCACGAACACCTCGAGCGCGCCAACGTGCGCCGTCACCGGCCGCGCGCGCACCTGCGTGACGCCGATGGGGACCCCGCGCAACGACGCCGCCTGCCATGCCAGCTGGTCCGGCCGGCCGCGCTGGAAACCGATCTCCGGCATGCGCGCGAACAGCGCCTCGATCCCGGCGTCATCGCTGCCGAACGCGGCCAACATCGCATGCACCGCGGCGCGCGTTTCAGCGACACGCTCGGCGACCGCCAGTGGATGTTCCAGCCCGCGACGCAGCGCCAACCGCGTGCTGGTGTAGAGGTCGGCCATCAGCCGGTCCTTCCACGCATTCCACAGTTTTGGCGAGGTGCCGGCGATATCGGCGCAGGTCAGCAGGTACAGATGATCGAGCCGCTCGCGGTCGGCGACCTGGGCGGCAAAACGGTGGATTACCTCGGGATCGGCGATATCCTGCTTCTGCGCGGTCATCGACATCAGCAGGTGCTTGCGCACCAGCCATTCGACCAGCGCGGTGTCGGCTTCCGACAAGCCCATCGCGTGGCAGAACGCGCGCGCGTCTTCGCCGCCGAGCTCGGAATGATCGCCGCCGCGGCCCTTGGCGATGTCATGGAACAGGCCGGCCAGCAGCAGCAGTTCCGGCTTGCGCAGACGCGGCCAGACCTCGTGCGCATGGGCGAAACGCTCATCGGCGCGACCCGAGGCGAACGAGGCCAGGTTCTTCAGCACCGCCAGCGTGTGCTGGTCGACGGTGTAGACGTGGAACAGGTCGAACTGCATGCGCCCGGAGACTTTCAGGAAGGCCGGGATCCAGCGGCCCAGCACGCCCAGTCGCGCCATGCGGGTGAGCGTCTCGACCGGTTGCGACCCGCGCAGCAGTTGCAGGAAACGCGTGCGCAGCGCTGGGTCGGCCTGGAGGAAACCCGGAAACGCCGGCAAGGCTTCGGCCAGCGCGCGCGCCGTCTGCGAATGCAATCCACGGATCGCCTGGCCCTCGGCAGTGGCCGGGTCGTGCGAGGCCCACTTGGCGAACAGGTCGAACACCTGTCCGGCGTCGGCGGGCCATGCGGGATCGCGCGCGGCCAGATAGCCGCGGCGCAACTCGAAATGCCCGTCCAGCGGCTGCGACCGGGCTTCGCCTTCAAGCTGCTCTTCGAACCGCTGCAGCAGCCGTTCGCCCAGGCGCAGCACCAGCGCGGCGGTGCGGTAGAAGCCCTGCATCATGTGTTCGACCGCGAGCGTGCCGCCGGCATCGACGAAACCCAGGCGCGCGGCCAGCGACTTCTGGAAATCGAAACGCAGGCGCTCCTCGCGCTTGCCGGCCTCCAGGTGCAGGCCGAAGCGCAGGCGCGACAGCGCGCGGCGCTCGCGCTCCAGCGTGGCGACCTCGTCGGCGCCGAGCTGGCCGAACGCGATCAGCGATTCCATGTCGGCGGTGCCGATGATCCGCAGCGCCATCCAGTGCAGGGTCTGCACGTCGCGCAGGCCGCCGGGGCCTTCCTTGAGGTTGGGTTCGAGGTTGTCGGAGGTATCGCCGAAGCGCGCATGGCGAACGCGCAGCTCCTCGCGCTTGGCCTCGAAAAACGCCTGCGGTGCCCATGCGACGCGCGGCGATACCGCGCCCTGCAATTCGCGGCGCTCGTGTTCGTTGGCGGCCAGCGGGCGCGCTTCCAGCAAAGCGGTCAACACGGTGATATCGGCCACCGCGGCCTCGGTGCACTGCGCCAGCGAGCGCACCGCGTGGCCGACCGGCAGGCCGGCATCCCACAGCAGCGCGAAGAACCGTGCCAGCGCGTCGGCATGGGCGGCCGATGCCTGCGGATCAGCCATCACCAACAGGTCGATATCGGATTGCGGGAACAGTTCGCCACGGCCATAGCCGCCGACCGCAAACAGGGCCAGCGGCGCCTCGGGCGGAATGCAGCGCAGCCACGCGGCCTGCACCAGCAGATCGGCGGCGGCGGCGCGTTCGGCCAGCAGGCGGTCGATGTCGCTGCCTGGATTGAGCACGCCAATCTCGGGCAGGCCAATGTCGGGCACCCCGCTGTCGAAGCGCGCGGCGAACCCCGCATCGGCCACTGCCAGCGTTTCGCGTGCCTGCGCGGCCCAGTCGGCATCGTTCTGGAGTACGTCGTCCTGCCGGCCGGGATCCTGCAACGCGGCTGCGCCAGACCCCGCCGCGCTTGGACTGGCGGTGGTGACGTCGCCGGCGAGCCGGTCGCTCATAAGTCGTTGTCGTCGCCCGGCAGCCGGGTCAGGATCTCGACCCCGTCCTGGGTGACAACGACGGTGTGCTCCCACTGCGCCGAGAGCGTGCGGTCCTTGGTCACCACGGTCCAGCCATCGGGCAGCAGGCGGGTATGGCGCGCGCCCTCGTTGATCATCGGCTCGATGGTGAAGGTCATGCCCGGCTTCAGCACCAGGCCTTCGCCGGCACGGCCGTAATGCAGCACCTGCGGCTCCTCGTGGTAGATGCGGCCGATGCCGTGGCCGCAGTATTCGCGCACCACGCTGAAACGCTCGGACTCGGCGTAGGTCTGGATCGCCGCGCCGATATCGCCCAGCGTGGTACCAGGCTTGACCAGGCGGATGCCGCGGAACATCGCCTCGCGGGTCACGTCGACCAGCCGCTGGGCCATCACCGAAGGCGTGCCGGCGATGTACATGCGGCTGGTGTCGCCGTGCCAGCCGTCCTTGATCACGGTGACATCGATGTTGACGATGTCGCCGTCCTTGAGGATCTTGGCCTCGCTGGGGATGCCGTGGCAGATGACGTTGTTGACCGAGGTGCACACGGTCTTGGGGAAACCCCTGTAGCCGACGTTGGCCGGGATCGCCTGCTGCACATTGACGATATGGTCGTGGCAGAGCTTGTCCAGCTGCTCGGTGCTCACGCCGGGCTTCACGTGCGGGGTGATCATCTGCAGCACTTCGGCGGCCAGGCGGCCGGCGATGCGCATCTTCTCGATGTCTTCGGGAGACTTGATGGTGATGGCCATCCAGGGATTATCGCCCATACCCGGCAAAGTTGCCCCGGACCCGCCCACGGCTTACAATTCCCCGGCTTCGCAGCGCCCTGGCGTTCCGAACCCGCCCACGCCGGGCGTCACCGGCGAATACACACCTGCTGCCATGACCCGTGCCGGGGTGCTTCAAGGCTTGCCAGCCGCGAAGTTCGGACACGGACGCAGCAGGGACGCCCAACCCCGGAATCCTTTGCCACGGCTCGCGCCGCGGCAGCCGCCCCCACTCATCCGGCGGTCGGATTCCATTATCGGAGTTACCTTCAATGCCCCAGATCACCATGCGTCAGATGCTTGAAGCCGGTGTCCATTTCGGCCACCAGACCCGCTACTGGAATCCGAAGATGGGCCCGTACATCTTCGGCGCCCGCGGCAAGATTCACATCATCAACCTCGAGAAGACCGTGCCGTTGTTCAACGACGCGATGAACTTCCTCTCGGGCATCGCCCAGAAGAAGGGCATGATCCTGTTCCTCGGCACCAAGCGCAGCGCGCGCGAGTCGATCAAGGAAGAGGCCGAGCGTTGCGGCATGCCGTACATGACCCAGCGCTGGCTGGGTGGCACGCTGACCAACTTCGCCACCATCAAGAAATCGGTACAGCGCCTGAAAGAACTCGAGGCCGCCGAGACCGACGGCACGTTCGAGAAGCTGGTCAAGCACGAAGTGCTGGGCCTGCGCCGTGAGCGCGACAAGAAGCTGGCCTCGCTGGGCGGCATCAAGGAAATGAACCGCCTGCCCGACGCGATCTTCGTGATCGACATCGGCCATGAGGACATCGCGATCAAGGAAGCCAGGAAGCTCGGCATCCCGGTCGTGGCCGTGGTCGACACCAACTACGATCCGGAGCTGGTCGACTACGCGATCCCGGGCAACGACGACGCCATCCGCGCCGTGCAGCTGTACGCCCGCGCCGCCGCCGACGCGGTGCTGGAAGGCAAGGCCGCCGCGCCGACTGCCGCCAGCGTGCGCGAGGAAGACTTCACCGATGGCGAGGCTGGCAAGGACGACCGCAAGGGCGCGCCGCGCCGTGCGCCGGCCAGGAAGCCCGCCCCGGACGCGTCCGAAGGTGGCGATGCCAAGAGTGCCGACGCTGCCAAGGCCGAAGACACTCCGAAGGCTGACGCAGAAGCCGAGCCCGCTGCCGAAGCGCCTGCTGCCGAGTAAGACCGATGTCATGCGGCCGCGCCATGCTGCGCGGCCGCATGCTTTTCCGTAGGAGCGCCCCATGGGCGCGATGATTGTC
>JALZKJ010000001.1 GCA_030859305.1 Pseudomonadota bacterium
AACTGGTACTTCCCGACATAGCGGGCCAGAACAGCCTGATCCACGTCCACCTTGACGCGCCTGTTCGTGACGCGATCGACCTGGGCGAAGAGTCGCTCGGCCCGTGGTCCCGACACCTTCCTGCGCTCGAGCAGGGGCCAGTCGTATTCGTCCGCCACGCTGGCGATCACCAGGGACGCCAGGGCCTGGCCGGCGTCCGAATTCGTCATGATGACGATGCCCTTGCCGGAATCGGCGAGCATTTCGAAATGCGCGAAGTACCCCTGATTGCCACCCGAGTGCGCGAAGTAGCCATGCGGGTCGCCCTCGCGGACCACGAAACCCAGCCCCATTTCGTCCTGATGCCGGGACAGCATCTGGCGCGTCATGTCGCTGGAAAGGAGGCGACCCTCACCGCCACGTTTTGACTTCGCCACTTCGACGACCAATGTCGCCAGCTCGGTGGGCGTGGTCCAGAGCCCGGCCGCCGCCAGCTCCGGGTTCACCAGCCAACCACCTTCGATGCTGCCCCCGGAGCTCCGGTGGCCATGGGCCGCTCGGGCCTGGAGCGGTTCGGGAAGGTCCTGTTCGAACGTGCTGTCGTCGAGCCCCAAGGGGCGCAGCACGGTTTCCTGCAGGATCGACTCGAAAGGTTTGTTCAACAGGTCCTCCAGCGCCAGCTGGAGCATCAAATAACCGAGTCCGCTATAGGCGACCTCCGTCCCGGGCTTCGACACCACACGCGCCGGCCTGTTGCTGGCGGGGGCCGTGCCGCTCAGCATTTGTACGATCCCGGGAACAGGCGCGGTGCGGGCGTAGCCCGGGAAACCGCCCGGCGTTATCCCGCCGGTATGGGCCAACAGGCGGCGAAGGGTGACGTTCTCACCGTCCTGCAACTCGCTGGCCGGCAACTTCCAGGACTTGAGGTAATCGTTGATGTCGGCGTCCAGGTCGAACCTGCCGCGCTCGACCTGATGCATGACCGCCAACGCAACCACCGGCTTGGCAATGGACGCGGCCTGGAAGAGAGTGCCCGGCGTAACAGGAGAACTTCCCGGCCCTGTCGTGGTGACGCCGTAAGCTTTTACCCAAGCGACCCCATGGTCATCAATAACCGCAACGCTGACGCCCGGCACCGCCAGCGCGTCCATCCATTGCAGCAGGGAAAGATGCAGCGTCCTGTCCCCCTGAGTCACCGCGGGAAGACCGGACTCGACCCGCGCCGCCCGATCTCTGGAGCCAGTCTCAATCACTTCGGGGTTCGCCACTGCCTCCCGCGGGAACGCCAGGATTGCGGAAAATGTGGCCATCAAACCCATCAAGCGCAGGAGATTTCCCATGATTTCCTCACGAAGCCACACGTCGCGGGGCGCCGACAGTCGGCAAATCAGGATGGCCACCAAGACGGTTGCATGGCGTCCATCGTGGGTCATTAAAATCGACTGGACACAGTCAACCATCAGGCCGGTTGATTTCTACCCCTGTTTCGCGGACACGCTTCAAGTGTCCGGCTTGGGTCGTGTACCGCCAGTGGCGGCCTCCCTGATGGTCGTTGAGCGGCAAAATACCGTCATTCGGCAAATGACCAATATCCGGTCTCGAAGCGTGTTTGGCTTCTAGAGTATTCGCACTTGATAGTTGAATTCACCCGTCACTCCACTCCAGGACCGATTGAATGGATCAGACATGCTGGTCCACTAGAACTTGATTGCCATCCGGATCTTCCACCAAAAAACTCGCTGGTCCGGACGTACTCTCGTCAGCCTCGCTGAGTAATTGGACACCTTGTGCCTTGAGTTCACGCTGCAGGTCGCGGACATCCGTGAACTCAGGCAGTGGCTTTGCGTCGCCATCCCAGCCGGGGTTGAAGGTCAGAATATTGCGCTCGAACATTCCCTGAAACAGGCCGATAACAGTGCTGCCATTCTTCAGGATCAGCCAGTTCTGTACCTGATCTCCACCAAATACTGTGAAGCCGAGCTTCTCATAGAAAGCACGCGATACTGAGATATCTTTCACTGCGAGACTGATCGAGAAATTGCCAAGCTTCATGGTGGGCTCCTCCGCACTTGGATGGTTTGAGGGTCGCGGCGACATACGCTTCTGACCCCTAACGCCCGGGTCGGCTTGAACGATTGTTAGCCGTCACCCAGCACGCCAGCCATCGATGTTATGGCAAGTCGGAATCCGGCGCCCGCCGCCACTCCGAGTGCGGTACCAGCGACCACTTCCAAGACGGTATGCCTGTGCAGCACCAAGCGCGACCATGAAATTGCTCCTGCCAAGGCTAGGACGACCGCAGCGGTCACCGTACTTGGCCATACCAGGAAAACGGAGAACACGGCGAAGCTGACATGCAACGAGGCCTTGAACCAGGTGCGCAGCAAGTGTGCAGCCATAACCATTACGGCAGCCATGACAAGTCCGGCCACGACTTGAGTGTCTTGAGTGGTCGCCAACAATGCGCTAGCGACGGCCACCAGCATGAGGGCGAGCAAAGGATTGAGCTGACTACGCTCATCGGGAATGGAAGCATCGACGTGTGACCACCGCCCGGCCCTGACTTGCGCGAAGCTATAGATGACCAAGCTGGTCGAGACAGACAAGACCGCCAGCAGTGCAACCAGGATGGTGCCTGTGGAAGCATCCTGTCCCAATGCAGATAGCGTTACAGCAGCCGGAACCAGAACGGCAGGGTGGCCGATGATGGACAGCGCTCTGGCGGCGATGATTCGTGACATGACGTTTAACACTGAATCAAGCCGAGCCGCGAAGCAGCTTCGGCTTGAATGAATTTTAGGGCGCACCCGAGTCAACGATGAAACCCTGCCGCTTAAGAAATGCAATTCCCGTGTCGCCAGCATCCTTGGCCACTGTTCGATCGATGGCAGCGTAGTCGGGAATCTCTTGGCTCGTAAGGTTTCGCGTGAACAGGTGACCAACTTCTGGGTACATCTTCAGTTCGCAGCTGTTTCCCTTCTGTTCCATGCGCTGACAGAACCACCTCGCATCTGCGGCAAGGGTTACGTTGTCCATCTCTCCTTGCAAGAGGAGCATGGGCGGCAAGCCTGAGCGGATATGCAAGGTGGGTGATAGCGCCGCCGCTTGCGACACGCCACCTGCAAGCTTTTGAAACCAACTGGAATTCTCAACGGAGAGGGCCGGCGAGCGCAGAATCAAGGCATTTGGCACTGACGAGTTATTGTTGCCCCACGGCTCATTGAATATGGCCGTGGAGGCCGCCAAGTGTGCACCCGCTGAAGTGCCCAGCGCTACAACCTTGTTCGGGTCCACGCCTAGTCGAGCCGCCTCACGACGAACCCAACGGATCGCATTTCTCGCATCCGAAACCGCATCAAATGGGGTAACGCCATCTCTCGACAAGCGATAGTCAACAGATATCGCGACCATTCCTAGATCGGCGTGCAGTGCGGCGACTGCATCCATCCAGCTCGCTTCGCCTTCGTTCCAGCCGCCATCATGGAATAGCACCAGGGCGGCTGCTGGCTTTCCATGCTCATCCGCCGGTCGGAAAATCCGAACGCCGACCTCCGACCCGGTGCTCGGGAAGTGTTCGATGGCTGGAGTGCCAGGTTCCTGCGCGGCAGCCGCCGCACCCTGCAGCGAGTCGATCCACTGGAAGCAGAACGCGGCCTTGGCATGGATCGAGGGAATGCTCTCGACACCGCCCGTCTTCCCCCGGAGACTCGCTGGCCGGTCACCGCGCGGTGTGCTTCACGCGGTGTCGGCAGGTCTCATCGTCAACACCAAATGTTGCGATTTACGTCGGGCCGTACGCGTTCGTTGATTTGCCCCGAACCGCTCACCGGCGAGACAATGCGGGCCCCGCGCGTCTCCGGCACCGCTGCGGCACCAACGTCGTCCCTAAATGGAAGCCCGAATGACCATCCTGCGCATGACCGATCTCGACCTCGCCGGTAAACGCGTGCTGATCCGCGAAGACCTCAACGTGCCGATCGAATCCGATGCGAATGGCACAGCACGCATCACCTCCGGACAACGCATCAGCGCCGCGCTGCCGACATTGAAGCTGGCGCTGGAAAAAGGCGCGGCGGTGATGGTGATGTCGCACCTGGGGCGGCCGAAGGAGGGCGTTTGGAGCGAGGCCGATTCGCTGGCGCCGGTGGCTGCGCGCCTCTCTGAATTGCTCGGCATCGAGGTGCCGCTGCTCAAGGACTGGGTCGGCGGCGTCGAGACAACGCCGGGCCAGCTGGTGCTGCTGGAGAACTGCCGCATGAACGTCGGCGAGAAGGCCGATGACGAGGTGTTGGCGAAGGCGTATGCGGCGATGTGCGACGTGTTCGTGATGGACGCGTTCGGCACCGCGCACCGCGCCCAGGCTTCCACGCATGGGGTGATCAGGCACGCGAAGGTCGCCGCCGGCGGCCCGCTGCTGATGGCCGAACTCGACGCGCTTGGCAAGGCGCTCGACGCGCCGGCGCGGCCGCTGCTGGCGATCGTCGCCGGTTCCAAGGTCAGCACCAAGCTCGAACTGCTGTCGTCACTGGTCGGCAAGGTCGACCAGCTGATTGTCGGCGGCGGCATCGCCAACACCTTCATCGCCGCGATGGGTCATGGCGTCGGCAAGTCGCTGGTCGAGATGGACCTGATCGATACCGCCCGGCAGATCATGCGCGATGCGAAAGCGCGCGGCGCCGATATCCCGGTGCCGACCGATGTCGTGGTTGCGCCGATGTTCGCCGCCGATGCGCCAGCGACGGTCAAGGCGGTCGATGCGGTGTGCGAGGACGACATGATCCTCGACATCGGCCCGGACACCGCGGCGCGCTATGCGGCGCTGATCGAACAGGCCGGCACCGTGGTCTGGAACGGGCCGGTCGGGGTGTTCGAGTTCGATGCGTTCGGTCACGGCACCGAAGTGCTCGCGCGCGCGATCGCGGCAAGCGACGCGTTCTCGATCGCCGGCGGCGGCGACACCTTGGCGGCGGTCGACAAGTACGGCATCACCGATCAGCTCAGCTACATCTCCACGGGTGGCGGCGCGTTCCTGGAATTCCTCGAAGGCAAGGAGTTGCCGGCGGTCACCGCGCTGAAGCAACGCGCCGGGTGATTCCTGCTTCTGTCTTCCCTCTTTTCCAAAGAGGGGAGACACGCGGCTACTACCGCGGTTCCATGCCCGGCCGGTCGTGCGCCAGCAGCCCGTACATCGCCGAATCGCATACTTCGCCGGCCACCTCCCAGCGTTCGCGAAACAATCCTTCGCGCACGAAACCCAGGCGCTCGACCAACGTGCACGAACCCTGGTTGCGTGGGTCGATGTCAGCCTCGATCCGGCGCAGCCCGAGTCCATCGAACGCATGGCCCAGCACCAGCCGCAGCGCTTCCTGCGCATAGTCGCGGCCCCAATGGCCAGACCGCAACGCGTAGCCGATCTCGGCGCGACCCTGCGTGCGATCGATCGCGAACAGGGTGCTAGCGCCGATCAAGCGGTCGCTGTCGCGTTCGGCGATCGCCCAGCACAACATCCGGCTGGCATCGCGTGCAGCGATCGCACGAGCGAAGTATTCGCGCGCCTGCGCGATGTCGGTCCAGGCCGGAAAGCTCCAATAGCGATTGACCACGGGATCGGAATGCACCGCGTATAAATCTTCCAGGTCGTTTTCACGGAAGCCGCGCAGGGCAATACGCTCGCCTTCCAGCCGAGGCAGCTCGTCGATGGCTTGGCTTGGAGCCGGGTCGTTGGTCGATGGCATACGTATTCAACCTGCTTTGCAATTCGGAGGTCGTGACCGCTGTGCTAGCGTGATCTCATCCATGCAAATCCGCACCCACGGAAGTCTGCCATGCCCGCCAATCCCCGCCGCACCAAGATCCTCGCCACCCTGGGACCCGCCACCGATGCGCCGGGTGTACTCGACGCGCTACTGGCCGCCGGCGTCGACGTGGTACGTCTGAACTTTTCCCACGGCGATCCCGCCTCGCAGATCGCGCGCGCGGTCGCGGTGCGCGAGGCGGCGCTGCGGATCGGCCGCGAGGTCGGCATCCTGGCCGACCTGCCTGGCCCGAAGATCCGCATCGAGCGTTTCGCCGATGGCCGCATCGAGCTCAAGGCCGGCGACCGTTTCGACCTGCTCGCGAGCGCCGATGCGCCCATGGGCGATGTGCACCACGTGGGCGTGAGTTACCTCGGCCTGCCCGGCGATGTCGCGCCCGGCGATCTTCTGCTGCTCGACGACGGCCTGCTGCAATTGCGCGTCGAGGCGGTGGAAGGCCAGCGCATCGTCTGCAGTGTGCTCAACGACGGCGTGTTGTCGGATCGCAAGGGACTGAACAAGCAGGGCGGGGGCCTGTCGCTGGGCGCGCTGACCGAACGCGACAAGGAATTGATCGCGGTGGCCGCCGAACTCGGCGCCGACTTCATCGCGGTGTCGTTCTGCCGCACCGCGCAGGACATGCACGATGCGCGCCGCGTCGCGCGCGAGGCTGGCAGCGACGCCGCGCTGGTGTCGAAGATTGAACGCGCCGAGGCGATCGAGAACCTCGCCGAGATCATCGACGCCAGCGACGTGGTGATGGTCGCGCGCGGCGACCTCGGGGTGGAGATCGGCGATGCCGAACTACCCGGACTGCAGAAGAAAATCATCCGCGAATCGCTGGCGCGCAACCGGGTGGTGATCACCGCCACCCAGATGCTGCAGTCGATGGTCGAAAGCCCGATTCCCACGCGCGCCGAGGTGCTAGACGTCGCCAACGCGGTGATCGACGGCACCGACGCGGTGATGCTGTCGGCCGAATCCGCCGCCGGCCGCTATCCGGTCAAATCGGTCGAGGCGCTGGTGCGGATCTGCCTCGGCGCCGAACGCCAGTTCTCCCACGACACCGATTTCGAAGCCGCGCCACGCAACCTGCAGCGCGCCGACCAGGCGGTCGCGATGGCGGCGATGTTCCTGTCCGAGCACATCGGCGTGCGTGCGATCGTGGCGATGACCGAATCGGGCAGCACCGCGCGCTTCCTGTCGCGCCACCGCTCGCCGGTGCCGATCTTCGGCCTGTCGCGCCACGGTGGCGCACGCCGGCGCATGGCGATGATGCGCAACGTCTACCCGACCGATTTCGACAGCCGCGGCCTGGCTTCGCGCGACGCCGCGCGCAACGCGATCAAGCAATTATTCGATGGCGAGCTGTTGGCCGAAGGCGAGCGGGTGATCTTCACCAGCGGCGACCACATGGAACACCACGGCGCGACCAATACCCTGCGCTTGTTGCAGGTGGGCGCCAACGGGCATGCCGAGGGCCTGGGCGAGCTGTAGCTGGGCTTCACATGGCCCGAACTTCGTCCGAGTGAACGGAGGCTATAATTCCGGGCTAATCATCGATCCCACAGGACGTCCAATGAGTATCGAACAGCTTGCCGAAACCGCCCAGGCCATGGTTGCACCTGGCAAGGGCATCATCGCGATCGACGAGTCCAACGCCACCATCAAGAAGCGTTTCGACGGCGTCGGCATCGAGTGCAGCGAGGAGAACCGCCGCGCGTACCGCGAGCTGATGCTGGGCACCCCGAAGCTCGGCGACTACATCTCCGGCGCGATCCTGTTCGATGAAACCATCCGCCAGTCCACCAAGGCCGGGGTGCCGTTCACCCGGTTGATGATGGACAACGGGATCATCCCGGGCATCAAGGTCGACAAGGGTCCGGTGGCGCTGGCCGGGTTTCCGGGCGAAGTCGTCACCGAGGGCCTCGACGGCCTGCGCGCGCGGCTGGAGGAGTACTACAAGCTCGGCGCGCGCTTCGCCAAGTGGCGCGCGGTGATCAACATCTCCGATGAGATCCCGTCCGGCACCTGCATCGAGGCCAACTGCCACGCGCTCGCGCGTTATGCCGCGCTGTGCCAGGAGCAGGGCCTGGTGCCGATGGTCGAGCCGGAAGTGATCATGGACGGCAGCCACGATATCGAGACCTGCTTCGAGGTCACCGAAGTCACGTTGCGTTCGTTGTTCGGCGCGTTGTACGAGCAGAGCGTGATGCTGGAAGGCACGATCCTGAAGGCGTCGATGGTGCTGCCGGGTTCCAGCAGCGGCGACCAGGCCAGTGTCGAGGAAGTTGCCGCGGCGACGCTGCAGGTGCTGAAGTCGACCGTGCCGGCGACGCTGCCCGGCATCGTGTTCCTGTCGGGCGGGCAGTCCGACCAGGACGCCACCGCGCATCTGGATGCGATGAACCGCATGGGCCCGAATCCTTGGCCGCTGTCGTTCTCCTACGGCCGCGCGATGCAGTCGGCGGCGTTGCAGCTGTGGTCGCAGGACATCGTCAACAACGTCGGCCAGGCGCAGCAGACCGTGTTCGCACGGGCGCGTGACAACGGGTTGGCGGCGCTGGGTCAGTGGCAGTCGGCGGCGTAGGTCGCTGTTCGACAAGCAGCCGTTCGATCCACAGAAAACGCCGGCCTCGTGCCGGCGTTTTTCATGTTCAATCACGGCCATCAGGTAGAGCCGAGCTCGCCCGGCTGCTTTTTCCATCCCTCGCCCGCCGGCAAGTCTCAGCCGAGCAAGCTCGGCTCTACGGCTACGGGACTCTTCGCCGTGCGCGCCATTGGCTTACGGCAACCCCGCCAGCCACTCGTCGTCGGATCCCTCATTGACGTCCTCGAACAGGAACGTGCTGAGGTAACGCTCGCCGGTGTCGGGCAGCATGGCCAGGATCACCGCGCCGTCTTCAGCGTCCTTTGCCACGGCCAGCGCGGCGGCCGCGGTGGCGCCGGCGGAGATGCCGACGAAGATGCCTTCCTCCTGCGCCAGCAGGCGCGCGGTGTCGCGTGCGAGCACGTCGTCGATCGGCAGGTTGGCGTCGGCGATGTCGCGATTGAGCACCTCGGGGAGGAAGTCCGGCGTCCAGCCCTGGATCTTGTGCGGCTGCCAATCCTTGCCGGCCAGCAGTGAGGCGCCGGCCGGTTCGCAGGTGGTGATGCGCACCTCCGGCCGCGCCAGTTTCAGCATCTCGCCGACGCCGGTCAGGGTGCCGCCTGTGCCCCAGCCGGTGACGAAATGATCGAGCCGGCGGCCGGCGAAGTCCTGCAGGATCTCCGCCGCGGTGGTCTGGCGGTGGTAGGCCGGATTGGCCGGGTTGGCGAACTGGCGGGCCAGGAACCAGCCATGCTGCTTCGCCAGTGCCTCGGCGCGCCGGACCATGCCGCTGCCGCGTTCGGCGGCCGGGGTCAGGATCACCCGGGCGCCATACGCGCGCATCAGCTTGCGGCGTTCAATCGAAAAGGTTTCCGACATGGTCGCGACGAATTTGTAACCGCGCGCCGCGCACACCATTGCCAGCGCCACGCCGGTATTGCCCGAGGTCGCCTCGACCACGGTGTCGCCGGGTTTCAGCTGGCCGCGCGCTTCGGCGTCGAGGATGATCGCCAGCGCCAGCCGGTCCTTGACCGAGCCGCCGGGATTGAAGGATTCCACCTTCGCGAACAGGGTGACGTGCGCGGGCGCGAGGCGGTGCAGGCGCACTACCGGGGTGCGGCCGATGGTGTCGAGGATGCTGTCGAGGATCATGGTGGCGTGCTCATCCGGGGGAAGGGGCTGGCCGGCAGCGCATCCGGTACCTCGGCGAACCGAGTCCACTGAAAGGGCGTCAGTGCGGCTCAGCGACTTGGACCGGGCGGCCGGACGGCAAGGCTGCCGTCATCCAGGCTTGCCATAGTGGCATGACGATCGGTCGCATGACGACCGGTGATCGGGCTGAAAATGGCGGCTTTGGCGCATCGGCTGTCAACCTTTGGCCCACGCGGGCGTTACCAGCCGACGGCTAGAATCGCTGTCCCGGCATGCCGGGCGACACCCGCCCGAAATCGCCATGGCGAGCGCGCCTGTTTCGACCGGTATATGGCGCGGCCTTTCCCCTGGACGCCGCCCTGTTGTCCAATCCCCCGTTGCAGAGAGATGCATGCCAATCCACTCCCCCTTCAGCGCCATCGGCGTCCTCGCACTCGTTTTGGCCCTGTCGGCCTGCCGCGACAACGAAGCCGCCCCGTCCGGCGCGGCAGACCGCTCGATCCCGGTGACCACCCAGCGCGTGCAGTTGCGTCAATGGAACGACACCGTGCAGGCGTTGGGCACGGTCAAGGCGCGCGAATCGGTCACGGTGACGGCCAAGGTCAGCGAGACGGTGCGCGATGTGCATTTCGCCAGCGGTGACGTGGTCCAGCGCGGCGCGCCGCTGGTCACGTTGACCGGCCAGTCGCAGCAGGCCGAGCTGGTCGCCGCGCAGGCCGCGGCCAACGAGGCGCAGCAACTGTTCCGTCGCCAGAGCGAGCTCGCCAGCCAGCAACTGATCGCGCGCTCCTCGCTCGACAGCCAGCGTGCGATCCGCGACGCCGGCAACGCCCGGGTTGCGCAGATCCGCGCGCAACTCGCCGACCGGGTGATCCGCGCGCCGTTCTCCGGCGTGCTCGGCATGCGCCAGGTCAGCCCCGGCGCGCTGGTGACGCCGGGCACGGCGATCGCCACCCTGGACGACACGGTGCGGGTGTATGTGGATTTTCCGGTGCCGGAAACCCTGCTGTCCGTCCTCGAAGAAGGCCAGGAGCTCAGCGGCACCAGCGCCGCCTATCCCGGCATGGCGTTCCCGGGCACGGTCAGCAGCGTCGATTCGCGCATCGACCCGGCCACCCGCGCGGTGACCGTGCGCGGCGAGTTCGCCAATCCCGAGCGCGCGCTGCGCCCGGGCATGCTGATGCAGATCACCCAAAGCCAACCCGCGCGTGACGCGATGCTGGTGCCGGAAATTGCCATTGTGCAGGTCGGCAGCAGTTCGTATGTATACCGGGTCAAGGAAGACAGCACGGTCGAGCAGGCTGCCATCGCCGTCGGCGCGCGTCGCGACGGCATGGCCGAGGTGACCAGCGGGCTGGAGGTCGGCGAGCGGATCGTGATCGATGGCACCGGCAAGCTGCGCATCGGCAGCAGGATCAGCGAGGACGCCGCGTCGACGACCACCCCGCCCCCGCGGCGCGACCAGGACCAGCCTGTTCCCGATAGCGCCATCCCGCCGCAGGCCGTCCCTCGCCAAGCCGCCCCGCCGCAAGCCGCCCCACCGCAGCAAGGCTGACCCGCGATGAACCTCTCCGACCTTTCCATCCGCCGGCCGGTGTTCGCCACCGTGATCAGCCTGTTGCTGATCGTGCTGGGCGTCATGGCGTTCTCCCGGTTGACCCTGCGTGAGTTGCCGGCGATCGATCCGCCGATCGTGTCGGTGGATGTGGGTTACCCCGGCGCCTCGGCCGCGGTGGTGGAAACGCGCATCACCCAGGTGCTGGAGGACGCGCTGTCGGGCATCGAAGGCATCGATATGATCCAGTCGCGCAGCGTCAACGGACGCTCCTCGGTCACGCTGGAATTCACCGTTGAGCGCGACATCGAGGCGGCCGCCAACGATGTGCGCGACGCCATCAGTGGTATCGCTGGCCGACTGCCCACGGAAGTCAGCGCGCCCAGGGTCGAGAAGGCCGACAGCAACTCGGACACGGTGATCTGGCTCAACATGAGTTCGACCACGATGGACAGCCTGCAATTGTCCGACTACGCCGAGCGCTACATCGTCGATCGGCTGTCCGCGCTGGACGGCGTGGCACGGGTGCAGATCGGCGGCCAGCAGCGTTACGCGATGCGGGTCTGGCTCGACAGCGCGGCGATGGCTGCGCGCGATATCACCGCCAGCGACGTGGAAAATGCGCTGCGTGCCCAGAATGTAGAACTGCCGGCGGGCCGGATCGAGTCGGAGAACCGCGACTTCACCCTTCGCGTGGCGCGAGACTACGTGCAACCCGAGGATTTCGCCCAGATCCCGATCCGGAGCGGCACCGACGGTTACGTCGTGCGCATCGGCGATATCGCCCAGGTCGAGCTGGCCTCGGCCGAACGCCGTGCCTACTACAAGAGCAACGGCCAGCCCAATATTGGTCTGGGCATCATCAAGACCTCCACCGCCAACGCGCTGGACGTGACCCGCGCCGCGCGCGCGCAGGCCGAGGAGATCCAGAAGACGCTGCCGGCGGGCACCGATATCTTCGTCGCGTTCGACGCCACCGTGTTCATCGAGGCGTCGATCAAGCGCGTGTACTGGACGCTGGCCGAAGCGATGGCGCTGGTGCTGCTGGTGATCTGGCTGTTCCTGGGCAGTTTCCGGGCGTCGCTGATCCCGGCGCTGACGGTGCCGGTGTGCCTGATCGCCGCGTTCATTCCGCTGTACCTGTTCGGTTACTCGATCAACCTGCTGACGTTGCTGGCGCTGGTGCTGTCAATTGGTCTGGTGGTCGATGACGCGATCGTGGTGCTGGAAAACATCCAGCGCCGCGCCGACCTGGGTGAACCGCGACTGGTGGCGGCCAAACGCGGCACCCGGCAGGTCGCCTTCGCGGTGATCGCCACCACCACGGTGCTGGTGGCGGTGTTCCTGCCGGTCGGGTTCATGGAAGGCAACACCGGCCGCCTGTTCCGCGAGCTCTCGGTCGCGCTGGCCGGCGCGGTGGCGCTGTCGGCGTTCGTCGCGCTGACCCTGACACCGATGATGGCGTCCAAGCTGGTGCGACCGCACAGCGAGGAAAAATCCAATCGGGTACATCGCTGGGTCAACGGCCGGCTGGAAAGCGTGACCACCCGTTACCGGGGTTTGCTGGCCCGCCATGTCGGCCGTCACTGGTTGTTCGCCGGACTGATGTTGGCGGCGGTCGCGGCGAGCTGGGGTCTCTCGAAACTGGTGCCGTCCGAGCTGGCGCCGGCCGAGGACCGCGGGGCGTTCTTCGTGTCGATCCAGGGCCCGGAAGGTGCCGGCTTCGACTACACGGTGCAGCAGGTGCAGCAGGTCGAGGCGGTGATGGCCCGGCACACCGGCGACGACAAGGCGATCAGCCGCTACAACACTCGTGCGCCAGGCGGCTGGGGGGCGAGCGAAGAGATGCACACCGGCAACGTGATCGTGTTCCTGCAGGACTGGAGCCAGCGCGACATGAACACCGCGCAGGTGGCCGACTCGCTGCGCGACGACCTGGGCAAACTGACCGGCGTGCAGGCGCAGCCGCGTGTCGGTGGCGGCCTGGTCGGCAGCCGCGGCCAGCCGATCCAGATCGTGCTCGGTGGCCCGGAATACGTCGAGATCGCGCAATGGCGCGACACCATGATGGCGCGCATGGAAGCCAACCCCGGGTTTTTCTCTGTCGACTCCGACTACAAGGAAACCCGGCCGCAGATGCGCGTGCAGATCGATCGCCAGCGTGCCGCCGATCTGGGCGTCAGCGTGACCGAGATCGGCCGCGCGCTGGAGACGATGATGGGCAGCCGCCGGGTGACCACGTTCGTGCAGGACGGCGAGGAATACGACGTGATCGTGCAGGCGGGACGCGAAGGCCGCGCCGCGCCGGCCGACCTGGACGCCATCCAGGTGCGCTCCAGCGGCGGCGCACTGGTGCCGCTGTCCAACCTGGTCACCCTGAGCGAGCTGGCCGAAGCCGGCAGCCTCAACCGCTTCAACCGCCTGCGCGCGATCACCATCACTGCCGGACTGGCGCCGGACTACACGATGGGCGCGGCGCTGGCGTTCCTCAACGAGACCGTGGAGACCGAATTGCCCGAGTACGCGCAGATCGACTGGAAGGGCGAGTCGCGCGAGTACCAGAAAGCCGGCAGCGCGGTGCTGCTGACGTTCACCCTGGCGCTGCTGGTGGTGTATCTGGTGCTGGCCGCGCAGTTCGAGAGCTTCATCCATCCGCTGGTGATCATGCTGACGGTGCCGCTGGGCGTGCTCGGCGCGCTGATCGGGCTGGCGCTGACCGGCGGCACGCTCAACCTGTTCAGCCAGATTGGCATCGTGATGCTGGTCGGGCTGGCGGCGAAGAACGGCATCCTGATCGTCGAGTTCGCCAACCAGCTGCGCGACGAGGGCCGCAACATCCACCAGGCGATCGTGGAGTCGGCCGGCGTGCGCCTGCGTCCGATCCTGATGACCTCGATCGCGACGATCGCCGGCGCGTTGCCGCTGGTGCTCGCGGGCGGTCCGGGTTCGGCCAGCCGCGGCACGATCGGCGTGGTGGTTATCTTCGGCGTGGCGTTCTCGACGCTGCTGTCGTTGTTCGTCGTGCCGGTGTTCTACGTGCTGCTGGCGAAGTACACCCGGTCGCCCGACGCGGTGTCGCATGAGCTGGAAAAACTGGAGGCGGAGACGCCGGCGGTGGGCGGCCACGCCTGACGGGTGATCGCCGGCACCGCGCCCTTGCCTTTGCAGGAGCGGCCCATGGGCCGCGAGCGCTTGCTTCCCACGGAATCAAGAGCTCGCGCCCGTGGGGCGCTCCTACGGGACGGTTGCGGTTGCGGCGGCTGAATTTTTCGCGATCCGTCGAATCCGGTTATGGTGCCGGTCTTGTCGCCGGCTGAAGCTTGCCAGCGCGTCCACCTGCGAGGGTAAGCCGACACGTGGAAGCATTCGTCAAGCCGCTGCTGCGCACGGGACGCATTGACAGCGCGATCGCGCAATTGCGCGGCACCGGCTCCGTGCTGGCGGCGACGGTGGTGCAGGGCGGCAACGCGTTGTTCGGGCTGGCGCAATGGACTTGCCGTCGCTGAAGATGCGTCGCTTCGCGCCAGCCGATGGTTTGCACAGGATGCATCGATGACGACACGGTTTTCGCGTCATGACGGCCATGCCGTCACCGCGCTATGGTTGATGGCGGCGGTTTATCTGTTCGGCGGACTGGCCGCGATGTGGCTGTTCTCGCCGCGCGTACCGTATGCGGACGGTTGGCGTTTCCTCGCACATTTCCTGGAGACGCCTTTTCCGCAGGACATACTGACCCCCGACAACGGCCACCGCGAAGTGCTTCCTAACGCCGTGCGCGTGTTCGAGCTGCAGGTGTTTTCCGCGCAGCAATGGTTTCAGACCGCGGTAGGCATGGTGCTCGCACTGGCGACGCTGGCGGTTGCGGCGCGGACCCTGCTGCGCGAGGGGCCGGCAACGCCGACTGTCGCAGCGGCAATATTGTTTGTGACAGCGGGTGTGTTCTGGCTGGGCAACGTGCGCGCATTGGGTCATGGCAACGAGTCCGTGCACGCCTATTTCGTGACCCTGTTTCTGGTTGTCGGTCTCGCGCTGCTGTCGCGCCCGCCGCCGAGTGCCGGGCGAGAACTGCGCGATGTCGCGGTCGCAGCCGTGTGCGGCATCGCGGCGACATTCTCGTTCGGTAGCGGCATCGCCTGTTTCGTGGCCTACGCAGTGGTTCTGGCAATACGCGGCGTGCGCTGGCCATCATGGGCACTGATGGGTGGCGGGCTGTTGATTGCGCTCTTGCCCGCCTGGCTGGGGTCTGGTGCACAGGTTCCGTTTCAGATTGCGTTGCTGGCGCAGGCCGAGCATTTGCCGCGGTGGCTGGCGGCGCCGTTCGTCTATGCGCTCTGGCCGCTGTTGGACCCGGCCATTGCCATGCAAATCCCGCTCGGCGCTGCGCGAGTGCCTGCCCACGCCATCGCCCAGTCCACCGAGGCGACGTTCGGCCCCGTCATGCTCGCGCGCTGGCCGCACATGTTGATCGGTGTGATCGGTTTGACCTGGCTGGGTATGGAAACCTGGCGCGCTTGGCGTCGGCCCTTGCCGGGGGTGTTGCTCGGAGTCGGCATTGCCTGGTTTGCCGTCGCGGTAGGTGGGATGGTGGTGCTGACAAGGCTGGAATATCTGCAGGTGCACCCCGACCAATTGTTGGCGCCGCGCTACGTGGTGTGGTCCAGCCTGTTCTGGGCGGGGCTTGCGATCGCCGCGACCCTGCATGTGCGTCGTCCCATGCGGGCGGGGGTGTTGGCGTTGGTCACCGCGATCATGCTGTTGCCCAGCCAAGCGTGGATGGGCATGCAGGGCTGGTTGACACGTGGTGTCGCCGAACATGCAGCCCTGGCCGCGACGACCGGGGTGGTGGATACGGGACTTGCGCTGGGCGAGACGGTTCCCGGCGATCTGGCTGCGGCTTTGCCTGCCCTGCGCGCCACCCGGTCCGGCATGTTCGCTTGGCCGGAAGCGCGCTGGCTGGGTCAAACGCTGCAGCCTGATGACGTGCGCGTGGTGGACGCCAGCCACATCACCGTGACAACGGTAGACAACCGGCTCGGCGAACCGGGACGACGGGTTCGTTTTACGCTCGGTTCGGTGCCAGGTCCGCGGCTGTTGCTGGTGGACGAGGATGACGTCGTGCGCGGACTTGCGCTGCGCGAGTTTGCTATTGGCAGGCAAGGGCGCAGCAAGCAGTGGACAGGCTGGATGGTGGACGACGAACGACAGGCGACCCCGCGCGTCGCGGTGCCCTTGCACGAGCACAACCCCTCGCGTTGAATGTGAAGATCAAGCCCGCGTCCGTCCATGGGTGGCCGCCGACACCGGGCCCTTGCCTTTGCAGGATCGGGCCACGGGCGCGAGCGCTTACTTCCTGTGAAAATCAATCAAGAGCTCGCGCCCATGGGGCGCTCCTACGGGATGGTTGCGGTTGCGCGGCGGCTGGATTTTCGCGATCCGCCGAATCCGGTTATGGTGCCGGTCTTGTCGCTGGCTGAAGCTTGCCGGCGCGTCCAACTGCCAGGGGAAGCCGACACGTGGAAGCATTCGTCAACGCGCTCAACAGCGTCATCTGGAGCCCGGCACTGATCTACCTGTGCCTGGGCGCCGGCCTGTACTTCTCGATCCGCACCCGCTTCATGCAGGTGCGCGGGTTCGGCGAGATGATCCGGTTGATTTTCCGCGGCCAGTCGTCGGCAGCGGGCGTGTCGTCGTTCCAGGCATTGGCGATATCGCTGTCGGGGCGTGTCGGCACCGGCAACATCGCCGGCGTGGCCACGGCGATTGCCTTTGGAGGCCCGGGCGCGGTGTTCTGGATGTGGGTGGTGGCGTTCCTCGGCGCGTCGACCGCGTATGTCGAATCGACGCTGGCGCAGATCTACAAGGAAAAGGACGACAGCGGCCAGTACCGCGGGGGCCCGGCCTACTACATCGAAAAGGCGATGGGCCAGAAGTGGTACGCGTGGCTGTTCGCGGTGGTCACCATCATCGCCACCGGGCTGTTGCTGCCGGGCGTGCAGGCCAACAGCATCGCCGCGGGGCTGCAGAACGCCTGGGACATCCCGACCTGGATGACGGCGTCGGTGGTGGTGGTGGCACTGGGCTTCATCATCTTCGGCGGCGTCAAGCGCATTGCCCACTTCGCCCAGGTGGTGGTGCCGTTCATGGCGCTGGCGTACATCCTGATCGCGCTCGGGGTGCTGGCAATGAATGTCGACCGGGTGCCGGAGATGTTCGCGCTGATCTTCAACAGCGCGTTCGGCTGGCAAGCCGGCTTCGGCGCGGTGCTCGGCCTGGCGATCGAATGGGGGGTCAAGCGTGGCATCTATTCCAACGAGGCCGGCCAGGGCACCGGCCCGCACGCCGCTGCCGCCGCCGAGGTCACACATCCGGCCAAGCAGGGCTACGTGCAGGCGTTCTCGGTGTACATCGACACCTTGCTGGTGTGTTCGGCGACCGCGTTCCTGATCCTCTCCACCGGCATGTACAACGTAACCGGTCCGGACGGGGCCATGCTCGTCAACGGTTTGCCGGGTGTGGAAGCCGGACCAGGATTCACCCAGGCCGCGATCGAATCGGTGTTGCCGGGCTTCGGCGCGCCGTTCGTGGCGCTGGCGCTGCTGTTTTTCGCTTTCACAACGATCGTCGCCTACTACTACATGGCCGAGACCAACATCGCCTACATCAACCGCAAGGTGCACCGGCCGTGGCTGACGCTGGCGCTGCGTGTGGGCATCATGGCCGCGGTCGCCTATGGCGCGATCAAGAGCGCGTCGCTGGCGTGGGGGCTGGGCGATATCGGCGTCGGCCTGATGGCGTGGCTGAACCTGATCGCTATCCTGATCCTGCAGCGGCCGGCGTTGCTGGCGTTGCGCGATTACGAGGCGCAGAAGAAGGCCGGCAAAGACCCGGTGTTCGATCCCGACGCGCTCGGCATCCGGAATGCGGAACTGTGGCGCGAGAAACTCGAACGCCGCGACGGTTGACGATGACACGACAGTCCCCACCGCCGGGTCCCTGGGATCGCAGCAAACGCCCGGGTCCGCGTGGCCCCGGCGCGCAGCGCGAGCCGGCACGCACCCCGCGCAGCGATACGGCTGCTTCGCCGTATGCAGGATTCGCGCACGCGAGCTCCACACATGCAGGTTCCCTGCATGCAAGCTCGGCGCATGCCGACGCCGAACCTGCGCAGCCGACCTCTGAAAAACCGCCACGCGAACTGCGCCTGTACGGCCTCAACGCGGTGCGTGCGGTATTCGCCCGACGCCCGCAGGCGATACGCAAGCTGTATCTGAGCCAGGCGCGCATCCCCACGTTGCAGCCCCTGCTCGCGTGGTGCGTCGCCCACCGCATCGGCTATCGCGTGGTCGAGGACGCCGACCTGCAGAAACTCGCGGCCAGTTCGCACCACGAAGGCGTGGTCGCCGATGTGATGCGCGACGAGCCGGCGTCGATGTCGAACTGGCTGCGCGACCTGCCGGCCGGGCCGCAGCTGGCGATCTGGCTCGACGGCGTCGGCAACCCGCACAACCTCGGCGCCATCCTGCGTTCGTCGGCGCATTTCGGCGTCGGCGCGGTGCTGCTGCCGAAACATTCGCCGCTGGCGGTGTCCGGCGCTGCCGCGCGCGTGGCCGAGGGCGGCGCCGAGATCGTGCCGCTGCTGCGCATGGGTCGCAGCGACAACGCGATCGCGCAATTGCGGGGCGCCGGCTTCGTGCTGGCGGCAACAGTGGTGCAGGGCGGCAACGCGTTGTTCGCCACGCCGCTGCCGGAACGGGTGGTGTTCGTGCTCGGCGCCGAGGGCGAAGGCATGGATCACGATCTGGCCGCCGCCTGCGACCTGCGATTGTCGATCCCCGGCACCGGCGCGGTGGAAAGCCTCAACGTCGCCGCCGCGACCGCGGTGCTGCTGGCCGCGTGGTGCGCCCGCCGATGACATCGGCGCCAGCGGCGGCCTGGTCGGATCAGGCCGCGTGGCACGAGGTCGCAGCCGAGCAACACCGCGACGAAGCCGAAGCGGTTTCGCGCTTCGACAACACGCCCGGGCGCTGCGGGATGTGCGGGCGCACTGCCCGTTTCCTGCGTGATGCCGGCCCGTCAAGCCTGCGCGAGGGTCTGGCCTGCGAACACTGCGGCTGCAATGCACGACAGCGTGCGGCAGCGAGCGTGCTGCTCGACGCGATGGCGGATCCGCCGCAGTCGCAGGTGTACGCCACCGAACAGGCCAGCGTGTTCCATCTGGGCCTGAGGCGTCGCGTCGGCCGCCTGGTCGGCAGCGAATTCGGTGCGCGATTGCCGCAACGGCTGCGGCTGTCGTTGTGGCTGTGGTGGCATGATGCGGCCGGCTGGGTGCGCTGCGAGGACGTGACCGCATTGAGCTTCGACGCTGGCGCGTTCGACGGCGTGGTCAGCCTCGACGTGCTCGAACACGTGCCCGACTACCGCGCCGCGCTGGCGGAATTCGCCCGCGTGCTGAAGCCCGGCGGCGTGCTGGTGTTGACGGTGCCGTTCCACGACACCCAGGCTGACAACGTGCGGATCGCACGGATCGATGCGCACGGAGCGATCGAGCATCTGGCCGAACCCGAGTTCCATGGCGATCCGCTGACCGGCGGCGTAGTGTGTTTCCACCACTTCGGCTGGGGATTGCTGGCCGCGATGCGCGAGGCAGGCTTTGCCGAGGCCGAGGCCTGCCGTGTGCAGGGGGTCGAGCAGGGACTACCGCAAGGGCAATGGGTGTTGCGCGCGCGGCGGTGAACGCCTGGCGATGAAGCAGCACAGGTAGCGACTGCCGACACGCGAACGCGCACTGCATTGATTTCGATGCTGTTGCCCTATTCCTGTTTGTCAGCCTGGCTGCCGAAATCGCCATCCGCCGATGCCGCCAGGTAGGCGAACACCGCGTAGGCCGCCACGTTCTGCGCCAGCGCTGCCGGATCGATCTTGTCGAAGGTGTCGTCAGGGGTGTGGTGCAGGTCGAAATAATCGGTGCCGTCCTGCGCAAGCCTCGCCCAGGCCAGGCCGCGCTCCACGAACGGCCCGAGGTCCGGGCCGGCGCCTCCCTTGCCCGGCAGGTGCTCGATGCCGAGCGGCGCCAGCGCGTCGGCGATCTGTTTGTCGGCGGCTCGCGCGTGCTCCGGCGCGGAACTCGAATAGCCATAGACGCGGCCGGCGCCGAAGTCGCTTTCGGCGGCGATCTGATGGCGGCTTACGTCGACAGCATACTTTTCGGCATAGGCCTTGCCGCCGTGCAGCCCCTGCTCTTCGTTCGCGTAAGCGACCACGCGGATGGTGCGTGCCGGACGCCGTGGCATGTCGCCGATCAGCTTGGCCGCGGCCATGGTGATGCCGACGCCGGCGCCGTCGTCGATCGCGCCGGTGCCCAGATCCCAGGAATCCAGGTGCGCGCCGATCAACACCACTTCGTCGGGCCTGCTGCTGCCGCGCATGTCGCCGATGACGTTGTATGAAGTCGCTTCGCCATTCCAGCCGGCATCGATCGCCACGCGCACGCGCTGCGGGCCGAGCGCGAGCAGGCGGGTCAGCTGGTCGGCATCGGGCGCCGACAGCGCGGCAGACGGAATTGGCGTGAGGCCGTCATCGAACCGGGTGATGCCGGTGTGCGGATTGCGGTGCGAGTCGGTGCCGGCCGAACGCATGAGGAACCCGGCCGCGCCGGCTTTGATGGCTGCCGACGGGCCACGGCTGCGCACGCGCGAGCCCGGGCCGTAACCGCTGCCGTCGCGCGCGCGTTCCATCCGGTAGTCGACGAACGCGATCTTGCCAGCCAGCGAGCCGGCCGCCGCGGCTTCCAGCGCGGCCAGGTCGGCGAAACGCACCACCTCGCCCACGACCGTGCCGCCCGGGCTGCCACCTAGCGCCGTGAGGGTGAGTTGCTGCGCATTGGCGCCGAGCACTTCCGCGCGCTCGCTGCGGCGCTCCCATTTCGGGAAGGTCACCGGCTCGAGCCAGACCTTGTCGAAACCCAGTGCCTCGAACTTGGCTTTAGCCCACGCCACCGCGCGCGCATCGGCCTCGCTACCGGCCATGCGCGCGCCGACTTCGGTGGTAAGCGATTCGGTGATCCGATAGCCCAGGTCGCTGGCGAGCGCGGTTTCGCGCAACTGCGCGACGTTGGCGATCGCGGCCTCGGGGATACGCGTCTCGCGCGGTGCGGCGGCAACATGGCCGACAGCAAGGCTTCCCAGGATCGTCAAGGTGACGGCGGCCGAAAAGGACAAACGCATTGCATTCTCCAAAGGCCGAAGCCCAGAACAGACGAAGCCGCCAGCTTAGCAACTGTCGGCTTCACTCAGCCTTTATTCGATCGCCACCTGTCATCCCCGTCATCCCAGAGAACGCTGGGATCCACCTTGATGTTGCCGTTGCCGTGAGCTGGTTTCGCCCTGCGGCCCCAGCACAACGTCAAAATGGGTGACCGCGTTCGCGGGATGACGAGCACAAGGCGTGGCCCGTTTTGCGAGGGCGATGATTCAGAGGCCCCGACGCTGCAACGAATCGCGGATCTCGCGCAGCAGCAGGATGTCCTCGCTCGGCGCACCTGCGTCGTCCACAGCCGGCTTGCGCATGCGGTTGTATGCCTTGATGAACAGGAAGATCACGAACGCGACCAGCACGAAGTCGATCACCGCCTGCAGGAACATCCCGTACTTCAACGCGACCTCGGCCACGATTTCCCTGCCGTTGGCATTCAACTGCTGCGGGGTGACGACGTATTTCCAGTCATCGACGCTGACCCCGCCGGTGAGGGTGGCGATGACCGGCATCACGATGCCGTCGACCAATGCGGTCACGATCTTGCCGAACGCCGCCCCGATCACCACCGCGACCGCGAGGTCGAGCACGTTGCCGCGTGCGATGAATGTCTTGAACTCGCTGACCATGCTCATCGGTGCTGCTCCGCTGCGGAAGGGAAGCGGCGAATATAATGCCATCGCCAAAGCGCTAGTCCGGATCAGTGACCTCGCCCCGCAGCTCGATCACATCGTCCAGGCGCGCGACGAACCGGTCGCCCGGCTGCAGCGGACCGACCCCGGCCGGGGTGCCCATGAACACCAGGTCGCCGGCACGCAGCGCATAAAGCCGTGACAGTTCATGCAGGATTTCCGCGACGTTCCAGACCAGGTCGGCGAAAGCGCCGCGCTGGCGGATCTCGCCGTTGACTTCCAGCGACAGCGTGCGCGTCGCGAGGTCGCCAATCGCATCGGCCGGCACCAGTTCGCTGACCGGCGCGGAGTGATCGAAGGCCTTGCCGGTATCCCACGGCAGTCCCTTGGCCTTGGCGGCGGCCTGCAGATCGCGACGGGTCAGATCCAGGCCGATGCCGTAGCCGAACACCAGCGGCATCGCGACCCTGGCATCCAGCACGCCCGGCGGCGCATCGCGACCGAGTGCGACCACCAACTCGACTTCATGATGCAACTCGTTGGTGCCGCGCGGGTAGGGCACCACGCCGTCGAGCACCAGCGCATCGGCCGGCTTGAGGAAGAACACCGGATGGCCGCGGTCGGCGTTTGAGTTCGGCACCGTCGCGCCCATTTCGCGGGCGTGATCGGCAAAGTTGCGGCCGACGCAGTAGATGCGCCGCACCGGGAAAAATCCCTGCCCGGATGCGGCCTCGTCGCGGACGGGAATGCGCGGCGTTACCGGCGCCTGGAGGACATCGCCCATGCGGATTTCTCCAATGGTTTTGAATGATGAAAGATCGTGCGGGAAAGCGCTGCCGAGGTCGCCCGGCGCGAACTCGAAACCGGCACGGGATCAGCGGCGGTCGGAGTCCGGCTTCGCAGCAGCCTGCAGCGGGTGATCAAGCACCGAGTGGCCCGGCACCGCCGGATCGACCAGCCGGTATTCGCCTTCGACCACTCGCGCATCGGCAGCGGCGCGCGCGATGGTGGGTTTGCCACGGCCGGCCCACAGCCGGTAGAGCAACCCGGCAGCGATCATCGCGGCGCCGACGAACACACTGAACATCACCAGCAGCACCAGCAGGCCCAGGCCTATCACACCAAAAGCGAAACGCAGCAGCCGATGGCGCGGCTTGCGCGGCTCGAACGCGTGGCGAACGCGGGACTGGTACACACGGAATTGAGACTGGGCGTGATCGAAGCGGAACGTGTGGGCTGGCATGGAGTGCGTCGTGACACAATGCGGCGCATTGCCGGGGTGGTGAGTATCGTTCGGAGCATGGTCGACGTTGTAATGACTTCGTTAAATCAACGTGAAACCGGCGGCGACGCTGCGCCGTTGTTGCGCCTGGAACACCTGGCCGATGGCGCGTTCGCCGAAGTCGAGGCAGTGATCGATGGCGATGCCGAATCGCTGCTGCTGTATCGCGATGGCGACGGGGTGCGCGCCTGGCTCAATATCTGCCCGCATGCCGGACGCCGACTCGACTGGGCGCCTGGACAATTCCTCAAGAGCAGGGACGGCCTGCTGGTGTGCGCCGCGCATGGCGCGAGTTTCGAGCTGGACGCCGGCGAGTGCGTGGCCGGGCCATGCCGCGGCGAGTCGCTGCGCGCGGTGGCGGTGGTGATCCGTGACGGTGCCGTCTGGCTTTCATCCCCCAAGGCAACTTCCTTCGGGGCGTAGGAGCGGCACATGGCCGCGAGCTCTTGCGCCCGTCGCTGACGCTGGAAAGCTCGCGGCCATGGGCCGCTCCTGCAAGCTGCGATACGCACCGGCTTTCCGCTCTGCCTTGGCACACGGCTTCTAGAACAACAAATTCACCATCAGCACCGCGACCACCGTATAGATCATCGACAGCGGTCCGCCGATCTTCCACAACTCCCTGCCGGTGTAACCCGCCGGGCCGGTAATCATCGAGATCACCGGGTTGGAAGCGGTCATGAAATTGTTCGACGCCGACAGCGCCACGACCAGCGCGAACGCGGTCGGGTCGCCGCCCGCCGCAAGCGCCAGGTTGACCGCCAACGGCACCATCACGATGGTTGCGCCGATGTGGCCGATGACCAGCGAGAACAAAGTGGTCAGCAATCCGAGTGCGACTTCCAGCAGCCATATGGGAGTTCCTTCCGGCATCCGCTCGATGCTGTGGCCGGCGACCCAGGCCGCGGCACCGCTGGAGTCCATCGCCCAGCCCAGCGGGATCAGGCAGGCCATCAGGAAAACGGTCTTCCAGTTGATCGCCGAATACGCTTCGTCGATATGGATGACACCGGCGATCAGCATGCCGGCGACGCCGGTCATCAGCGCGATCGACACCGGCAGTCGCGACGACAACGCCAGCAGCATCGCCAGCGCGAAGATGCCGAGCGCGATCTTCAGCTTGTGCGGGCGCTGCTCGCCTTTCGGATAATCGGTCACCACCACCAGGTCCTTGCCGGATGCGGCCTCGGCCAGGTCGGTCCAGATGCTGTGCAGCACCAGCATGTCGCCGGCGCGCAGCGGCACGTCGCGGACGTTCTCGCGCAGCACGTTCTTGTCACGGTTGATCGCCAGCAGGCTGAGTCCAAGCTGCTTGCGCAGCTGCAGGTCGCGTCCGGTCTTGCCGATGAACTTCGAGGTCGCCGGGATCACCGCCTCGGAAATGCCGGCGCGGCTGGGGTTGAACAGGTCGCCGAAGTGGCGCAGGCGCGAACTCATGCGCAGGAAATTATTCTGGGCGAAATCGCCTATCTGGGGTTTTTCCCCCATCACCCCGAGCACGCTGCCGACCCAGATACGGGTGTCGGCCGGCGGCGCCAACCGCGATTCGTTGTTGCTTTTCAGCGCCAGCAGCAATGGCGCTTGATGCAGCGCTTCGGCCTCGCCCAGCGACATGCCGACCAGCGGGCTGTCGGCGGTGACGGTGAGCTCGAAGACGTCGCCCTCGATGCCATACGCGTTGGCGAAATAACTCTGGGTGCGCGCCGGGGTCGCGCCCTTGCCGTTGTCGCGCTCGAGCTTGTGGCCGAAGAAATGGAAATACGCCAGCGACGCGCCCAGCAGCGCCAGGCCGATCGGCAGCGGCGCGAACATCGTCAGCGGCTCCAGCGTCGCAGCGCCCGAGGGCAGGTTGCTGTTGGCCGCCAGCAGCAGGTCGTTGAGCAGGATCAGCGGAGAATTGCCGACCATGGTCAGGCCGCCGCCCATCACGATCGCCGCGGCGATCGGCAGCAACAGGCGCGGCAGCGACAGGCCGGTGCGTGAGGACAAGCGCGAGGCGACCGGGAGGTAAAGCGCCATCACCGACGGGTTCTGCATGACCGAGGAATTGAGGCCGGCAACCACGCCTGTCAGCAGCATCAGGCGTTGTTCGACGCCATGCGCGCGCCGCAGCAGCCAGCCCGCGAGGCGATTGAGCGCGCCGGTGCGATCCAACCCGGCACCCAGGATCATCGTGGCGATGATGCTCATCACCGCGTTGGACGAGAAGCCGTTGAAGATCTGCTCGGGCGCGACCAGTCCCGACAAGCCAAGCAACACCAGCACGACGAGTGCGACCACGTCGGCGCGGATGCGCTCGAACAGGAACATCACCATCGTGAAACCCACCAGCCCGAGGACGAGCTTCATGTCAGTGGTGAGCGTCAGCGCGGTATCCATGCCTGTTCGTGCGGCCTTGTCGTTCTGCGTCTCGGTCAGCAGCGGTCGTACAGAAGATCCCAGACCCCGTGGCCGAGCTTCTGGCCACGGGTCTCGAAATGCGTCTGCGGGCGCCACGCGGGTCGTGGCACCGAACCGCGCGGACCGGCGCGATTGACGATGCCGGTGGTTGCATCGAGCACGTCCCACATCTGCTCGGCATAGTCCTGCCAATCGGTTGCAAGGTGCAAGCGGCCGTCGGGGGCGAGCTTGCGCACCAGCAGCGCGGCGAACTCCGGCTGCACGAGACGGCGCTTGTTGTGGCGCTTCTTGTGCCACGGGTCGGGGAAGTAGATGCGGATCTCATCAAGCCCGCCTTCGTCGAGGCTCGCATCGGCGATCTCGTGGTTGAGCACTTCCACCGCGTCGTGGTGGTAGACGCGGACGTTGCTGGCGTTGTCTTCGGCCAATGCGTTCAGCAGGCGACCGACGCCGGGTGCGTGGACTTCGATGCCGATCAGGTCGCGTTCCGGATCGTTCTGGGCAGCGAAACGCAATGCCTCGCCGTTGCCAAAGCCGATTTCCAGCACGCGCTTGGCTCTGCGGCCGAATGTGGTGTCGAAATCGCGCGGTGTGCTGCAGCCGTTACCTGCGGTGTAATCGAGTCCGAAGCGCGGCCATTGTTGGTCGAACGCGCGTTGCTGCGCCGGAGTGAAGCGGCCCTGACGCAGCACGAAGCTGCGCACCTTGCGGTGGCCCTGCTCGATGGTGAAAGGTTTCGGCGGCGTCCTGGCACCGTCACTGGAGAAAGGATCGGTCATCGCAGGACGGGTCTTGACCCGCCTGATACGGGCTCGTGTTTGGTGTCATGGCGGGTCGAGGCGCGCCCTGCGTGATCGACACTCACCCGATCAATCCATCGATCGGCGAAGACGCGCTCGCAAACCGCTTGCGCGGAATACGTCCGGCCTTGAATGCGGCGCGACCGGCCTCGACCGCGAGCTTCATCGCATGCGCCATGAGCACCGGATCCTTTGCGCCGGCGATCGCGGTGTTCATCAGCACCCCGTCGCAACCCAGCTCCATCGCGATCGCAGCGTCCGACGCGGTGCCGACACCGGCGTCGACGATGATCGGCACCCTGGCGTTCTCGACGATCTCGATCAGGTTCCACTTGTTCTGGATGCCGAGGCCCGAGCCGATCGGCGCGGCCAGCGGCATCACCGCGACGCAGCCGATCTCCTCCAGACGCTTGGCCAGCAGTGGGTCGTCGCTGGTGTAGACCATTACGTCGAAACCGTCGCGTACCAGTATCTCGGCCGCGGCGAGCGTCTGCATCACGTCCGGGAACAGCGTGCGCTGGTCGCCGAGCACTTCGAGTTTCACCAGGTTGTGGCCATCGAGCAGCTCGCGCGCGAGCCGGCAGGTGCGCACCGCGTCGTCGGCGGTGTAGCAGCCGGCGGTGTTGGGCAGGATGGTGTAACGGTCCGGCGGTAGCACGTCGAGCAGATTCGCCTCGCCCGGGTTCTGGCCGATGTTGGACCGGCGGATCGCGACGGTGACGATCTGCGCGCCGGCGGCTTCGGTTGCCAGGCGGGTCTGTTCAAGGTCGGTGAACTTGCCGGTGCCGGTGAGCAGGCGCGAGGCGTAGGACTTGCCGGCGATGATGAGTGGATCGTTGGATGCGGTCATGCGAGCAATTATCGCATCCGGCGCGCGGCTGCGACCCGTGCAGGGACGTTGCTTCCCTGCGAACACTTCGCATTGGCTGCGGCAGCCATGCCATCGAACAAGCCTCTGCGACCCCTTCCGCCCGAGCAAGCCACGGCCAAGAGCGAATACTCGACAGGCAGCGGAGCGGCCGTGCGGCAAATTGTGCCGGGACGTCGCGCGCAGCAGCCGGGAGGTTCTAGCCGCCGCCCAGCGCGTGGACGATCTCGACGCGGTCGCCGTCGGCCAGCGGCTGGTCGGCATGACGGCTGCGCGGCACGATCGCGCCGTTGACCTCGACCGCGACGCGGCGCTCGGCCAGACCTTCGAGGAGCAGCAGTTGCTGCACCGTGATCGGCGTGGCGAACTGGCGCGGCTGGCCGTTGAGCACGATGTCCATGCCGGCATTGTCGCTGTCGCTGCCCGCATCGGCCAGCCCGCCCCCTCATGGTCGATCGTGTCGGGCGTACTTTGGGGCGCCGCGGCTTGTGCGCGGCCGCGCGGCGTGTTTGGATGCGCTCCATCCGCAGGCGTACGTGCGTGCGGGCAGGGGTATCGCCGTTCCACCGCCGCCACACTGTCGCCACCAGGGATCCTGCAAAAGCCACGGTTTGTTTGTCATTGGACTTGCGAACGCGGAATCCAGTGCCTGGATATCCGCGGGTTCAAGCCAGGGGATCCCGCGTCCATGCGGGGAGGGCGACAGCTGATACGGCTTTTGAAGCACCCACAACTCGGGGAAAACCACGCATGAAACTTGTCCGCACCGTTCTGGCAGCCGCGCTCGCTCTAGCCGCCGCGCCTGCGCTCGCCCAATCCCATGACCGGCCGTATACGCAGACGGTGTTCTTCGGCGACAGCCTCACCGACGCGGGCTTCTACAAGCCGTTCCTGATCGGGGTGTCGGGGCCGGCGGCGGGCTTTGTCGGCCGCTTCACCACCAATCCCGGCCTGGTCTGGGCTGAGTACCTGGCCGGTTATTACGGCACCAGCGGCGCGCCGGCGTGGACCCTGACCACCACAGGGATCGTGCCCGCCGATGGCAGCAACTATGCCGCCGGTGGCGCGCGCATCACCCTGCAGCCCGGCTTCCCACCGTCGCCGCCGACCAGTTTCGCGCCGTCGCTGTCCATGCAGATCAAAGCGCACCTCGCCGCCAACGGCGGGGCCGCTGACCCCCGCGCGCTGTACACAGTCTGGGGTGGAGCCAACGACCTGTTTTTCCACCTCAACGGCTTGACCACCCAGGCGCAGTTCTTCGCCACCGCCGGCCAGCAGGTCGGCCTGGTCTCGTCCCTGCACAACGCCGGCGCGCGCTACATCCTGCTGGCGACCATGCCGGACGTCGGCGTCACCCCGTTCGGGTTGTCGCAGGGCCCGGCTGGCGCGGCCGGGATCAGCGCGCTCGTTGGCGGTTACAACCAGACCGTGTTCGGCGGTATCGCCCAGGCCGGGCTGCGGGTGATCCCGCTCAACACTTTCGGCCTGCTGCGCGAAGTCAGCGCGAACCCATTGAGCTTCGGTTTCAGCAACGTCACCGGTACCGCGTGCGGAGCGGTGGCTTCGCTGACGTGCAGCGCGGGCAACCTGGTCGCACCGGGGGCGGATCTTGGTTATGTCTACGCCGACGGCGTGCATCCGACCACCGGCGGCCACCTGTTGCTGGCGGACTATGCAGTCGCGGTGCTGGAAGGCCCGCGCCAGATCGCGGTGATGCCGAATGTGGTGTCGATGGTCGGGCGCGCGCGCGCGGAGTGGGTCACCGCCCAGCTCGCGGTCAAGCCCGAGGCAGACGGCATGCGCTGGTGGGTCGACGGACGCGGCGATTTCCAGCGTTACGGCCACCGCGAGCACTACAAAGGCGCAGGCCCGGCGCTGACGGTCGGGGTCGACTTGGCCAGCGGCAATTTCGTGTTCGGAGCGTTCGGCGGCGTCGGCCAGCAGAACATCGACTGGGGCCGCGGCGGTGGCAGTTACGATCAGGACGACCGCAGCATCGGCGGGTACGCCGGCTGGAGCGCCGGTGCGGCATGGGTCAATGCCCAGGTCAGCTACACCGATCTGGAGTTCGACATCGAGCGCCGGGTCAAGCTGGGCGCGCTGGACCGCGTCCACCGCGGTGCGGCCAATGGCGACAACCTCAGCGTAGGCGTCAACGGCGGCTGGGAGTTCGGCCAGGGCGCGCTGCGCCACGGTCCGGTGATCGGCGTGCTGATGCAGGACATCGACATTGACGGATTCGCCGAGAGCGAGCCGACCCTGTCGACCTCGCTCTCGCACCTACGCCAGCAGTACGAGTCACTGATCGGCAGCGCCGGCTGGCAGGTCAGCTACGCGGCCGCGCACCTGACCCCGTACGCGCGGCTTACCCTGGACCGCGAGTTCGAGGACACGCCGGATGAGGCGTTCGCGCAGTTGCAGTCGATGCCGAACACGGCGCCGTACGCGGTGCCGGGCGCGAGCTTCGACCATCAGTACACGACGCTGCTTCTGGGCGCGCGGACCAAGGCTTTCGGGCTGGATGCGAACTTCGGCACCCACTTCACCATCGGCCAGAGGAGTGGCCAACACGGCACGTTGTTCGCGAGCGTTGGTGGCAGGTTCTAGGCCAGGTGACGCAACGCGATCGCGGCGAACGGCCTAGGGAGGCGAACGGCATGGGGCGGGTCTCGACCCGCCGGCATCGGCCGCATTGCCCGCCGGAGCATCGGCAGGCAGGCCGGAGCCAGTCGGCGCATCGGGATGGCGGGTCAGTCACCGCCTTGCGTTGCCAACGTGCGCAGGTGCGGCATAGACTTCGCGGCGTGCGGGTGTAGCTCAATGGTAGAGCTGTTGCTTCCCAAGCAACTGACGAGGGTTCGATTCCCTTCACCCGCTCCAACTCCGGCGGCGGCCTTGATCCTTGTGGACAAGGCCGCCGTTTTCAATGCACGTGCCTTGATTGCTTCAGCCAGCTAACCGGATCACATGAGCGGAGGCACGATGCCAGCAAGCGCGCCAGCAGCCAGGATCGTGCTCGGTTGGCGGGAGTGGGTGACGTTGCCGGCACTCGGCATCGATGCCATCCGCGCCAAGATCGACAGTGGCGCGCGCACTTCGGCGTTGCATGTCGATGCGCAATGGCGGTTCACTGAAGGCGGCGCGCCCTGGATCGGTTTCCGCCTGACCCCGGGCGATGCCAGTGCCGCCATCGAGGCCACTGCACCGATATCCGACGAACGCGAGGTCACCGACTCCGGCGGCAACACCACCCGGCGGATATTCCTGCGCACATCGCTGCGGCTGGCCGGAATCGAACGCGAAATTGAAATGAATCTGTCGGATCGGCGCGGCATGCTGTTCCCGATGCTGCTTGGACGCACCGCGATGGCCCGCGTCTTCACGGTCGATCCGGCACGCTCCTTCCTTCACGGTCGCCGGTCCTGACAAGACTGTCGGCCGCATTACTTCCAAATCCCCCCTCTCATGAAGCCGGCGCCATGAAACTCGCGATTCTCTCGCGCAACACCAAGTTGTATTCGACCCGGCGCCTGGTCGAAGCCGCGCGCGAGCGCCGCCACAGCGTGCGCGTGCTCGACCCGTTGCGTTGTTACATGCGGATCGATTCGGACGGCTTCAAGATGCATTACAAAGGTCGTGAGATCGCCGGCTACCACGTGGTGATCCCGCGCATCGGCGCCTCGGTCACCCGTTACGGCACCGCGGTGCTGCGCCAGTTCGAGCTCATGGGCACCTTCACGCCCAATCCGTCCGACGCGATCCTGCGCGCACGCGACAAGCTGCGCAGCCACCAGATGCTGGCGGCGCAGGGCATCGGCATGCCGGCGACGGTGTTCGGCGACAACCCCGACGACACCGCCGACCTGCTGTCGATGCTCGGGCCGCCACCGCACGTGATCAAGCTCAATGAGGGCACCCAGGGCGCCGGGGTGATGCTGACCGAGAAGCTTTCGGCCTCGCGCGGGGTGATCGAGGCGCTGCGCGGGTTGTACGCACAGTTCCTGGTGCAGGAGTTCGTGGCCGAGGCCAAGGGTGCCGACCTGCGCTGCTTCGTGGTCGGCGGCAAGGTGGTGGCGGCAATGAAACGGCAGGCACCGAAGGGCGACTTCCGCTCCAACCTGCATCGCGGTGGCCACGCCAAGGGCGTCAAGGCAACCGCCGCCGAGCAGGACGTGGCGATTCGCGCTGCCCGCGTGCTGGGCCTGGGTGTGGCCGGCGTGGACCTGATCCGTTCCCACCGCGGCCCGCTGGTGCTGGAGGTCAACGCCTCGCCGGGGCTGGAAGGCATCGAGGAAGCCAGCGGTGTCGACGTGGCCGGGGAAATCGTCGATTACGCGGTCCTGCGCTACCGCAAGCGTGCGGCTGCGCGGGCCGCGAAACTGCCACCCGGCAAGTCCGTGGCGAAAGCCTGAACAGGCAGGGGCTGTGTTTAACCAAACCCTAACGAAGCTTTTAACAGCGGCTTAATCGCTCCCCGCGTAGCGTGATCCAAACCGCAGCTCTGTCGGGTATCCAGGTCGGCGCCCTTAGCCGGCACTTTGGACGCAACAGGTTTCGGTATCGGGGCAACAACCTTTTGGCCCAGGCGCGGCAACCCCGCGCTTGGGTCTTTTTGTTGGGCAGCCCAATTTGCGATGCACGCTTGCGAGGCGACTGTGGGCGCAGATACTGGTGCTGACGCCGGCTCTGGCAGAATCAGCGCCAGATGCTGCCTCTTTCGCAGGCGCAGCGACGCGCTTCGCAAGCACACCCCCGTGACCGGAACCTTGCCAACCTGTCCGGGTCGAATCCCCATCATTCAGGACGAACCCATGCGCATTCTTGTCATCGAAGACAACCAGGACATCGCGGCCAACCTCGGGGACTTCCTTGAAGACCGGGGACACACCGTGGATTTCGCCGCCGACGGCATCACCGGGTTGCACCTCGCGGTCGTCCACGACTTCGACGCCATCGTGCTCGATCTCAACCTGCCCGGACTCGACGGCCTAGAGGTCTGCCGCAAGCTGCGCAACGAGGCGCGCAAGCAGACCCCGGTGCTGATGCTGACCGCGCGCGATTCACTCGACAACAAACTCGCCGGCTTTGATTCCGGCGCCGACGATTACCTGATCAAACCGTTTGCACTGCAGGAAGTCGAAGTGCGGCTCAACGCGCTGACGCGTCGTGGCCGTGGCGTGCAGACGCGGGTGCTCAATGCCGCCGACCTCGAATACAACCTCGACACCCTCGAGGTACGCCGCCAGGGCAAGCTGCTGCAGCTCAATCCGACCGCGCTGAAGATCCTGCAGTCGCTGATGGAAGCCTCGCCGGCGGTGGTGACGCGGCAGGAACTGGAAACCCGCGTATGGGGCGAGGAGCTGCCCGATTCCGATTCGTTGCGGGTGCATATCCACGGCCTGCGCGCGGTGATCGACAAGCCGTTCCCGGTGCCGTTGATCCAGACCCGCCACGGTATCGGCTACCGCATCGCCGAAGTCGATGCCCAAACCTGAGGCCTCCCTACCGGAGGCGGCCGCGCCCACGCGCCACAGGACGCGTTTCCGGCGACAACTGCGCACGCGCATCATCCTGGCGTTCGTGCTGCTCGGCTTCGGGCTGACGGCGCTGTTCGCGTTCGCGACCAACTGGACCCGTACCCGGGTCGAGAACCAGTTGGTCGAGGACGTGATGAACCGCAACATCGACGAGTACGCCAAGCAGTACTACTCCGCTCCCCAGCGCAATCCGGAAATCCAGGTGCCGCAGATGTACGCGCGGCTGGTGAAAAGCAACCGGTTCGAGGAGCTGCGCGCCGAGGAACCGGACTGGTACGAGCTGTCCGACGGCATCCACAACATCAGTGGTACCGACGAGGAGAACGTGCCGTTCTCCTACAAGCTGGCCGTGCGCAAGACAACCGAGGAATGGTTCTTCCTGGCCTACGACATGAGCCAGGCCTCGCGCGGCGAGGAGCAGTTCAACCGGGCGGTCTACAGCTCGGTGGTGGTGTTCACCCTGCTGTCGTTGCTGGTGGGCTGGTGGGCCGCATCAAGGGTGATGAGTCCGGTGACCGAGCTGGCCAACCGGCTGAAGATGTCGGGACGCAGCGCACAGCCGGAGTCACTGGCCGCGCATTTCCCGGAAGACGAGGTCGGCCAACTTGCCGAGGCGCTCGACGATTACGCCGTGCGGCTGATCGACGTGGTCCAGCGCGACCGCGAGTTCAACGCCGATGTCAGCCACGAGTTGCGCACGCCGCTGGCGGTGATCCGCGGCGCGGTCGAACTGCTGCTGTCGCGTTCGGACATTGATGACAAGACCCACAGCCGCCTGTGCCGCATCCAGCGCGCCGAGCAGCAATGCACCGACCTGATCAGTGCGCTGCTGTTGCTGTCGCGCAACGAGCGTGGTCACGGGGCCACCGATGTCGGCAAGTCGGCCGAGCAACTGCTGGAGGCGCATCGCTCGCAGGTCGTCGGCAAGACGCTGGAGTTGCGCATCGAGGGCGAACGCGGGCTGGTGGTGGATGCGCCGGAGGCCGCCGTGGCGGTGGCGCTGGGCAACCTGATCGGCAACGCGGTCAAGTACACCAGAAGTGGCGCGGTGATCGTGCGGCTGTTGCCCGACGCGGTCGAAGTGATCGATTCCGGCCCGGGCCTCAGCGCCGAGGACGCGGCCAAGTTGTTCGAGCGCGGATACCGCGGCACCCACGCCGGACATTCGCAGGGCGGCGGCATCGGCCTGTCGATCGTGCGCCGGCTGTGCGCGCTGTACGACTGGGACGTGCGGGTGAAACCCGGCGATGTCGAAGGCGTGGTTGCGACGCTGACGTTCGGCCCGCGCCAAGCCTGATCGGGAACCTCCGTCACCCGCCGTAGAGCCGAGCTCGCTCGGCTGCTCTTCGTCACACCCGTAGCGCCAAGCCTGCTCGACTGCTCTTGCGGGGAATCCCAGTGCTCCGAAAGCAGCCGAGCAAGCTCGGCTCTACCGCAGGCCCTGTGCGGGCCCCCGTTATTGCTCCAGCGGCTCCAACCAACCGTACTTGTCCGGCGTGGTGCCATCGAACAGGCCGAAGAACAGTTCCTGGATGCGCCGGGTGACCGGGCCGGGCTTGCCGGCGCCGACCTGGCGGCCATCGACCGAGCGGATCGGGGTGATCTCGGCGGCGGTGCCGCACATGAACAACTCGTCGCACAGGTACAGATACTCGCGCGGCAGGTCGCGTTCGACCACTTCGATGCCGGCGTCGCGCGCCAGCCGGATGATCGAGTGGCGGGTGATGCCGTTGAGCAACGCGGCGCTGATCGGGGTGGTGTGCAGCGCGCCCTCGAACACCAGGAACAGGTTCTCGCCGGCGCCCTCGGACAACAATCCGGTCGATGCCAGCGCGATGCCTTCGCCGAAGCCGAGCCGGCGCGCCTCGCGGGCCACCAGCTGCCCGGACAGGTAGTTGCCGCCGGCCTTTGCGCCGGCGGGCAGGGTGTTGGGCGCGAACCGCTGCCAACTCGACACGCAGGCGTCGATGCCGGCATCGAGCACGCCTTCGCCGAGGTAGGGCCCCATCTTCCACGCAGCCACCGCCATGTCGGTGGGCGTGTCGGCCGACAGCCCGAACTCGCCGAGGCCACGGTAGGCGATCGGGCGCAGGTAGGCCTTGGTCAGCGCATTCTTGTTGATCACTTCGCGGCAGGCGGCGTTGACCTGCTCGACCGTGTACGGCATCGGCATGTCGT
>JALZKJ010000017.1 GCA_030859305.1 Pseudomonadota bacterium
CTGCTGCGGGCGATCTGTCAGGCGATAAGCGCGGCGCTGGATTCGGCCGCGCGAACCGCGGACTCGGTTGCTTCGATACCGGCGATCACCTGGTAGGTATGTTCGACCCATTCAGTGCTGCGTGAAAACGCCCTGATACCCCAGACCGTGGCGACGCCGACGCCGACCAACAGCAGCGTCGCCACCGAGAAGGCGGCAAAACGATACGGATGGAGGCGCGAAGGGAGGAGGGACATGGGTCAGCTCTGGCGACCTGGTCGTCGCGGCAAGTCTATCGGAAGTGGCACCACCGCCTTCCCCGCCGCATGGCGGCCTTTTGTACGCTGCGGTAGGCTTGCCGGTCCCTTGCCGCAGCGCCTACGCCGTGTCCATCAAAGCCTCCACCGACCCCAACGCCATCGACCCGCGCGCGTTCGACCCGCAAGCCGTGGAGGCAGCCGCCCAGCGCTACTGGGACGGCACGCGCGCATTCGAAGTCGACGAGTCGTCGGACAAGCCCAAGTATTTCTGCCTGTCGATGCTGCCGTACCCGTCCGGCGCACTGCACATGGGCCACGTGCGCAACTACACGATCAGCGACGTGATCAGTCGCTTCAAAAGGATGACCGGCCACAACGTGTTGCAGCCGATGGGCTGGGACGCGTTCGGGTTGCCGGCCGAGAACGCCGCGATCAAGCACAAGACCGCGCCGGCCCAATGGACCTACGCCAACATCGCCCACATGAAGCAGCAGCTGCGGGCCATGGGCTACGCGATCGACTGGTCGCGCGAATTCGCCACCTGCGAGCCGTCGTACTACGTCCACGAGCAGCGCATGTTCGTGCGCTTGATGAAGCAGGGCCTGGCCTACCGCAAGAATTCGGTGGTGAACTGGGACCCGGTCGACCAGACCGTGCTGGCCAACGAGCAGGTGATCGACGGCCGGGGCTGGCGCACCGGCGCATTGGTCGAGAAGCGCGAGATCCCGCAGTGGTTCCTCAAGATCACCGCCTACGCGCAGGAGCTGCTCGATGGCCTGGACACGCTTCCGGGCTGGCCGGAGTCCGTCAAGACCATGCAGCGCAACTGGATCGGCCGCTCCGAGGGGCTGGATATCCGTTTCGACGTGGTCGATGACGACAGCCGGCCGGTCGATTCGCTGACGGTCTACACCACGCGCCCGGACACCCTGATGGGCGTTACCTTCCTGTCGATCGCCGCCGAGCATCCGCTGGCCGCGCATGCGGCGAAAAACCACGCCGAACTCGCCGACTTCATTGCGCAGTTGCGTCGGGGCGGTGTGTCGGAAGCGGAGCTGGAGACGCAGGAGAAGCGCGGCATGTTCACCGGCCTGCGGGCGCTGCATCCGGTCACCGGCGAAGAGCTGCCGGTGTATGTCGCCAACTTCGTGCTGATGAACTACGGCACTGGCGCGGTGATGGCGGTGCCCGGCCACGACCAGCGCGACTGGGAGTTCGCCAAGCGCTACGCATTGCCGATCAAGCCGGTGATCGTGTCCGACGCGGTGCGCGACGCGCTCGACGAGATCTCCCAGGACGTGGCCCATCACGCCGACCCGATGGGCGCGGCGCTGGGCGAATCGGCGGCGGTCGACGTCTACGACACCGGTGCGGCGGTGCAGGTGGTGCAGGAATTCCTGCAGTCGATCGACGAGCTGGGCGCGTTCACCGATCGCGGCTGGCTGGTGAACTCCGGCGAGTACGACGGCATGGATTTCCAGCAGGCGCTGGACGCGCTGGCGACGCGGTTCGAGGCCGACGGCCGTGGCGCACGCCGGGTCAACTTCCGCCTGCGCGACTGGGGTGTCAGCCGCCAGCGTTACTGGGGTTGCCCGATCCCGGTGATCCTCTGCGCGGAGTGCGGCGACGTGCCGGTGCCGGAAGACCAGTTGCCGGTGCTGCTGCCCGAGGACGTCGAGTTCATGGGCACCGGCTCGCCGATCAAGGCCGATCCGCAATGGCGCAGGACCACCTGCCCGACGTGCGGCGGTGCGGCCGAGCGCGAGACCGACACCTTCGATACCTTCATGGAGTCGAGCTGGTACTCCGCGCGCTACACCTCGCCGGGCGCTGCCACGCAGGTGGACGCGCGCGCCAACTACTGGCTGCCGATCGACCAGTACATCGGCGGCGTCGAGCACGCGATCCTGCACCTGCTGTACTTCCGCTTCTATCACAGGCTGATGCGCGACCAGGGGCTGGTGAATTCGGACGAACCGGCGCGCAACCTGCTGACCCAGGGCATGGTGATCGCCGACACGTTCTATCGCGACACCGACGACGGGGCGAAAGACTGGATCAACCCGGCCGATGTCGAGATCGTCCGCGACGAGCGCGGCCGCATCACCGGCGCGACGTTGAAGGCTGACGGCCAGCCGGTGGTGATCGGCGGCACCGAGAAGATGTCGAAGTCGAAGAACAACGGCGTCGATCCGCAACTGATGATCGGCAAGTACGGCGCCGATACGGTGCGCCTGTTCTCGATGTTCGCCTCGCCGCCCGAGCAGTCGCTGGAGTGGAACGAGTCCGGCGTCGACGGCATGGCGCGGTTCCTGCGCCGGTTCTGGCGCGAGGTGGTTGCCCATGTATCCCAGCCAGACCATCCAGAGGTCGATCCCGGCGCACTGGATGCCGGGCAGAAAACCCTGCGCCGGCACCTGCACGAAACCATCCAGAAGGTCGGCGACGATTACGGCCGCCGCCACAGCTTCAACACCGCGATCGCCGCGCTGATGGAACTGCTCAACCACGTCACGAAATTCAATGACATCAGCGCCCAGGGCCGCGCGGTGCGCCACGAAGCGCTGCAGGCGATGGTGCTGCTGCTCAACCCGGTCACCCCGCATGTCAGCCACGCGCTGTGGCAGGCACTGGGCCACGCCGAGACGCTGCTGGAGGACGTACCGTTCCCGCAGGCCGACCCGGCCGCGCTGGTGCGCGATGCGGTAACCCTGGCGGTGCAGGTCAACGGCAAGCTGCGCGGTACCATCGAGGTGCCGGTCGACATCAGCAAGCAGGACGCCGAGCGCCTGGCGCTGGCCGAGCCCGCGGTCGCGCGTTTCCTGCAAGGCCACAGCGTGCGCAAGGTGATCGTGGTGCCGGGCAAGATCGTGAATATCGTCATTGCCGGCTGAACGACCTCGCTTGCCGCCCATCCCGCCCTCGTCCAGACTCCCCGCATGATGACTTCCCACGCGATCCGCCATTTCTTCTCCGCCGTCCTCGTGCTGGCCCTGTCGGCCTGCGGTTTCCAGTTGCGCGATGCGCTCGTGCTGCCGCCCGACCTGGGGCCTGTGAAGGTGCTCTCGGCCGACCGTTACAGCCCGTTGGGGCAATCACTGGCGCAGGCACTCACCCGCGCCGGCGCGCAGCCGGCCACCGCCGACATGAGCGATCCGGCCGTGCTGGAACTGATCACCGAACAGTGGGGCGACACCCCGATCAGCGTCGATTCGGTCGGCCGCGCGCAGGAGTTCAGCCTGCGCTACGCGGTGGTGTTCGAATTGCGCCAAGGTAATGGCACGGTGCTGGTGCCGCGGCAGACCATCGAACTGGCGCGCGACTACATCTCGGTACCCACCGATTCGATCGGCACCGAAGGCGAGCGCGAGATCCTGGTGCGCGAACTGCAACGCGAGATGACCGCGTCGGTGCTGCGCCGGATCAGTGCGGTTTCACAAACTGATGGCACTGCGGTCGGCGCGATGAGGCTGCCGGCCGATGCGTCCGCCGGGCCGGCGACCAACGAAGCCGTGGACGACCGACCAGAACCCGTCGTTCCCCAGCCCTGAACATGGTGCTGAAGCCGGAGCAGCTGGTCGCCCAGCTCGACGCCGAGCCGCTGCGCCCCGCCTACCTGATTGCCGGCCCGGAAACCTTGCGCGTGCTTGAGGCCGCCGACGCGGTGCGTGCCGCCGCGCGCGCCCAAGGCATCACCGAGCGCGAGGTGTTCGAGGCCGAAGGCAACCAGCGCGAACCCGACTGGGAAGCGATGAAAGCCGGCTTCAACGCACCAGGCCTGTTCGCCAGCCGCCGGCTGGTCGAATTGCGCCTGCCAAGTGGAAAACCCGGCAAGGACGGTGGCACGCTGATCAAGGATTTCTGCGACAACCCGCCCGCCGACGTGGTGCTGCTGGTCACCGCCGGCGAGTGGAGCAACAAACACGGCGGCAATTGGAGCGAGGCGATCGGTTGTGTCGGCAAGGTCGCCATAGCATGGGCGATCAAGCCGCACGAACTTGTCGGCTGGATCGAACAACGCCTGCGCTCGCGCGGCCTGCGGGCCGATCGCGGCGCGGTGCAACAGTTGGCCGAACGGGTCGATGGCAACCTGCTGGCGGCGGCGCAGGAGATCGACAAGCTGGCACTATTGTCGGACGGCGCCATGATCGATGCCGAACGCATGCAGACGCTGGTGGCCGACGCCGCGCGCTTCGACGTGTTCCGGGTCATCGATGCGGCCATGAACGGGCAGGGCGTGCAGGTCACGCGCATGCTGGCCGGTCTGCGTGCCGAGGGCGAGGCGGTGCCGGCGCTGCTGGGCATGGTGGTGATGGAACTGCAGCGCGGGGCCGCGCTGGCGCGGATCAGCGCGCGCGGCGGCAATCTGGCGTCGGAATTCAAGACGCAGCGGATCTGGGATTCGAAACAGCCGATGTACCGGCGCGCCCTGCAGCGGCATGCCGCGCCGGGCTGGGACGTGTTCGTCGCCGAGGCCGGTCGTGTCGACCGCATCGCCAAGGGACGCGGTCGTGTCGGTGAAGAGCCGGCCGACGCCTGGCTGGCGCTGGAACGCCTGCTGCTGGCGGTGGCGGAGCCGCGTGCGATGCGTCTGCTGGCGCGATGAGCATGCTGGCGATGAGCATGCTGGCGACGAGCATGCACAGGGGTCGTGGCTGATGGCGTTGCGGGTCTTCTACGGCGGTACCTTCGATCCGATCCACCAGGGCCACCTCGCCATCGCCCGTGCCGCCCGCGATGCGCTGGATGCCGGCGTGGCGCTGATGCCAGCGGCTGATCCGCCGCATCGCACGGCGCCGGGCGCCGATGCGTTGCAGCGCGCGCGCATGCTCGACCTCGCGGTGGCCGGCGAGCCGCGGCTCAGGGTCGACCGGCGCGAACTGCTGCGCGATGGGCGTTCGTACAGCATCGACACCTTGCGCGAAATCCGCGCCGAGTCGGGTCGCGAGACGCCGCTGGCGCTGCTGGTCGGCGCAGACAGCTTCCTTGACCTGCCGGAGTGGAAAGATTGGCAGGCATTGTTCGAGCTGGCGCATTTCGTGGTCGCCGATCGCCCCGGCAATCCGCTTTATGACGAGCTGCCGGAGGCGCTGGCGGGATTCGTCGAGCATCGCTGGTGCGTTTCGGCCGAGGCCTTGCGCGCGGCCCCGGCCGGCGGGGTGTTTCGCCTGCAGCAGCCCTTGCAGGCCGAATCGGCGACCACAGTGCGCCAGCGCATCGCCGATGGCGGGCCGTGGCGGGCGCTGGTGCCACCGGCGGTGGCCGAATACATCCAGCGCCACGGCCTGTACCGTGATCCACCCC